>CAZZWG010000115.1:0-10586 GCA_964657685.1 Verrucomicrobia bacterium Tous-C9LFEB
GCGGCGGGGACGGCGGTTTTGTCGAGGGCTTCGGCCATTTGTTGGCCGAGGCGGAGGCTTTCGGCGACCCCGCGGTCTTCGGGGTAGTAGAAGCAGGTGTCGGCGACCTGGAGGCCGGCGATGGGGGTTTGGACGGGCGGGATCATGGCGGCGAAGCCGGGCGGGCAGATGGGCTGACCGTACTTGAGGCGTGCGACCTTGGTGGCCCTGATGTCAGCCGGCAGAAGATCGGGGTTGACGCGATGGAGGCAGGTGAAGGCTTCCGTGAGGAGGCGATCGTCGGGCCAGGTGAATTTTTCCTGAGTCACGGGCATGTAGTAGGGCACGTAGACGACGGCATCGCTACCTGTCGGGCGGAGGTTGGAGAACTCGATGATGCCCGGGATTTCGAGGTCCGGCTCTGAGATGTTGACCCAGAAGTGGGGGGAAACGGAGCGGCGGAGCTTGAAGATGACGCAGATGCAGCCGATGTTCTGAATGGCGTCGTAGCGCGCCTTCCAGTCCGCCGGGAGATCGGGGATGAGGGCGGAGACGAGGGGGGTGGGAGCGGTGGAGATGACGGCCTCGGCGGCGAAGAAGCCGGCGCTGGTTTCGACGCCGATGGCCTGGCCATTTTCTGTGCGCACCTTGCGTGCGGGTGTGCCGAGATGGACCTTTCCACCGTTGGCTTCGATGTCCTGAATGAGCGCGTTGATGAGGGTGAGGGTGCCGCCTTCGATGTAGCCGAGTTCCTCCTGCATGAGGTTCTTGCGGGAGCGGCCTATGCGGTGGATGCGGGTCCAGATCCATTGGGCGGAGATGTTGTTGGCGAATTGATAGAACTTGAAGGCAAAGAGGGGCTTCCAGAGGCGGTCATAGACGGCCTGTCCGCACCAGCGCAGGATCCAGGTCCTGGCGGACTCGCTTTCGAGAGCGTCCCAGCGTTTGCGGCGGACGCAGATGAAGGCGAAAAGGGCGTAGCGGAACTTCTGCCAGGGCGTCAGCAGGGGAAAGCGCAGGAGGGCGAGAGGATCTCCCCAGCGATGGAGCTTGTTCCCCATGAACTCGCCCATGGAGGTGGGCCGCCAGTGGAGCTTGTCGGCGATGCCGAGTTCGCGCATGACGGCGAAGGTGGGGTAGTCGGTTTTGCAGACGAAGTGGTAGAAGCGTTCGAGGGAAAGGCCGTCGAAGTCGAAGTGGCCGGCCATGCCGCCGGGATCCTGGGCGGCCTCCAGGACGGTGACCTGGTGGCCGTTTCTTGCTGCCCGGAAAGCGGCAGCAAGACCCATGGCGCCCGCCCCGATGACCACGACTCGTGCCATTGCTTACACCCCTGCCGAACAGCGTTGCCCGGCGCGCGGGTGCTCTGCTTTGGCTCATTCGCGATGAAGGGAGGATACCAAAGGCTGTGTCAAATTGCGCCTTACCAGAGTGCAATTCAAGTTTTGGCTGGAACTGCCGATAAGAAGGTTCATCGCGATTTGACGGAGGCGGTCAAGATGCATCTTGTCGTTCTCTTCTCCTGTATCCCTGCTGTGTTTGCCTTCCTTTGCGCGCGATTGCTGCTGCTTGGTCCACCTTGCATACCGCCGCTGCATGCACAGCGGCGGATGCGGTGGTTATGGGGGGCTAGCCGTTCTGGCCGTCAGGGTGGACTGTCCGGTAGCTGGCGTTTCCGTTGGACCAGACCAGAAGAAGCAGGTCGCCGCTGGTCCCGTGCACCTGGGTGACGAATTGGTTGGCGGAGTCCGTCGGTTTGCGATTGACCTCGAGGATGACGTCGCCGGGCTGAAGGCCGGCGTCCTCGGCGGCGCTGCCGGGGCGGACCTGCTGGACGACAGCGCCCTGGACGGTGGTTGGAATCTTCAGTTGTTGACGTTCGTCCTGGGTGAGGTCGCCGACGGCGATGCCGAGTTTGCCGTTGTTGGCGTTACCGGGGCCGTCGTTCCTGGCGAGTTGTGAAGCCTCCGGGTCGTAGGTGGCGACGGTGACGTTGATGGTGGAGGGCTGGCTATTGCGCAGGATGCCGAAATGGACGGTGGTGCCGGGGGCCACCTGGCTCACGTCGACCTGGAGAGCGTTGCCGTTTGTGACCTTCCGGCCATTGAACTCGCGGATCACGTCACCTTGCTTGAGGCCGGCGTGGGCGGCGGGCGAGTCAGGCGAGACCTGCGCGACGATGGCGCCGGAGGCGTCCTGCAGGCCGAAGAAGTGGGCGTTGTCGGGGGTCACGTCGTTCATGGCGATGCCGACGTAGCCGTGCTCGACTTTGCCATGGGCGATGATCTGCTCGGCGGCTGAGCGGGCGATCTGGGCGGGGATGGCGAAGCCTGCGCCCTCGAAGGAGCCGGTGCCGGTGAGGATCATGTTGTTGATGCCGACGACTTCACCATGGGCGTTGACGAGCGGACCGCCGGAGTTGCCGGGATTGATGGCGGCGTCGGTCTGGATGAAGCCGCCAGGGCGGTGGAGATCTTTCGCGTAGGGATCGGGGCGATTGACGGCGCTCACGATGCCGCGGGTGACGGAGAACTGAAGATAGCCGAAGGGACTGCCGAAGGCGAGAACGGTCTGGCCGGGCTCAAGTCGGGTGGAGTCGCCCCAGGCGATAAAAGGAAGGTCGCGGGCGTTGACTTTGACGACGGCGATGTCGGTAAGTTTATCGGTGCCGACGACTTTGCCATTCAGAATGCGGCGGTCGTTGAGGGTGACCTTGATGTCTCTGGCGCCTTCGACGACGTGGTTGTTGGTGACGATGTAGCCGTCGGGCGAGATGATGACACCGCTGCCGATGCCGTGCTGGAGTTGAGGCTGCTGCGGACGCATTCCCCCGCCGCCCATGCCGCCGAAGGGGCTGTTGGGGCCGAAGAACTGCTGGAATTGGGGTGGGATCCCCTGCTGCATGGACTGCCCCTGCTCGTCCTGGCCTTCGGCGCTGGCGGTGGAGGTTACGGCAATGTTGACCACGGCGGGGGTGACGCGGGCGGCGAGGGTTTCCATGGCGTGGTCGAGCGAGGTCAGGGCGGCGACGCTGCTGTCATCCAGCGGCGAGGCGGTGGCAGCCGCGGCGTGCACGTTGTTGTGGTTGATCATGGATACGGCACCGAGGGCAACGGCCGCGGAGAGGGTTGCAGGAGCTATGTAGCGGGTGAAGCCTTTGACTAATTTATTAGTTGCATGTGCCATTGAAAGCCCCTCCTTCAGGGGTTGGGTTGGTTAGAGTTGGAGAATGAGCCAGCCACCGCGGACAGGTACGGCGGCGTATATCGGTTGCGAGATGGTGAATTCGGTAACAACAACGCGGGCAGATGGGAACACTTCCTGTCCCGGTGTGGCTTGCGGTGTTGCGCTGTTCTGTGCAACGGCGTTGACTGGCAAAGTCGACCAGGTTGTAGACGGGCCCAGAGTGCTCTGCAGCGGCGTGGGGTTCCAGGCGTTGCGGGATTGAGCGAGTGTTTTTGCGGGTAGGACGCGGACATGGAGCTTCCTACGCCCGAAGGCTGTGGCAGGTGCCGGGCGGTGTGCCGGGCGCTGTTCCGGGCTCTGTGCCGGGATCTGTTCCAAGACTGCCGAGGTCAGCAGGGGAGAGGCTGGGTGAGCAGTGTGGAGAGTCAGGGAGGCGGGAACCAGGTTGGCGGAGAAGGATGGCGAAGGCGGTTGGGGCTGAAGAGGCGTCGTTGCCTGCGCCATGGTGGCCGGTGGGACGGCATCGAAGCTGATCCAGTGGGGGCTGCGCGCGAGAAGGCCGGCAAGGGTGAAAGCCGCGAGGCTCAGGGTTGCAGTGGCGGCACGTAGGTTGCGAGGCGAGGTGAAGGGTTCCGGACCGGCGAGGATGCGGCGGACGCGACTGACGAGGTCGGATTGACGGGCGCGGGTGCCGAGGGCGCTGAGGGCAAGGGTAAGGCCTTTGCGGAGCAGGGACTCTTCGGCGAGTTTGACGAGGCAGGCGGCATAGGCTTTGCGGGCCTGTGTGGCGGCGAGGACGCCGTCGTCACAGGCGAGTTCGCGCTCGCGGCAAAGGCGGCGGTCGAGCCAGAAGAGAGCGGGGTTGAGCGGGAGAAGGACGAGGCTGATTTGCTGGAGGAGGTTCATCCAGTCGTCACGGCGGCGGAGGTGCTCCATCTCGTGGAGGACGACGTGCTCAAGTTCAGCGGGGGAGAGGTTGTCGAGGAGGCCGTCGGGCAGGAGGATGCGGGGATGGAGGAAGCCGGCGACACTGGGGCGGTTGATCTCGGCGGAGGTGCAGAGGATGGCGGAACGCGGACCTGCGAGGAGGGGGAGAACGGAGGCGGGGACTGGAACGGGAGTGGCCTGCGCGGCGAGGGTCCAGAGGCGGAGGGCGTTGGCGGTGAGCGTGACGGCTCTGCCGAGTGCCAGAACCACCCAGAGGAACAAGAGGCCAAGACTCCAGCCCATGGCAACGTGTATCTGCGCGTGCTGTGTTGTTGCGGCAGAAGGAACGAGCAGATTGAGCAAGGGTAGAAGGAGGACGAGGAGAAGAACGGCGGTCCAGATGCGGGTGCGTACCGCCGGTGCAAGGGACTGGAGGGTGCGCAGGGCAACCGCAACGGCTGCCGTGAGAAGAACACCCTGCCACACGGAGGCGATAAGCAGGCCGGCGGCTAGAGGCGAGATGGTGTGAGCAAGATGCACGAGCGGGTCCATACGGTTAGACCCCCTTGGCGATTTCAGGTTTCGCGGGGACGCCTTCCTGCGGGTCGGCGGGGGCCTCGGCTATGGCTTGCTTCAGGCGTTCGAGCTCCTCCGGGGTGACGTCGGCGTCGCCAAGGAGCGAAAGCAGGAGGCGTTCCCGGGAGTTACCGAAGAAACGCTGGAGCATGTGGCGGACCTCACTGCGGCTGGCTTCGTGCTCGGCGACGCAAGGGTTGTAGAGGAAAGCACGGCCCTCCTGGCGATGGGTGACGTAGCCCTTCTTTTCGAGGATGCGGACGGTGGTGAGGACGGTGGTGTAGGCGAGGGGGAGATCGTGGGGGAGGGCCTGGACGAGATCAGCGACGGCGGATTCGCCGCGCTGCCAGAGCAGCTTCATGAGCCGCAATTCAGCTTCGGTAAGGGTGAGAGAGCTTTTTGGCGGCATTCGAGATCTCCGGGCCGGGTGGATGGGCCTGTCCTAGTGACGATCAACTATGAGATTAGTTAGCTTGATTTGAGGATGCGGGAAAGTCTAGCGGGGCCGGGGTTGACAACGAGGGTCTTGCACCCGGAGGATTCGAGCGCAACCAAAAATAAGGCCAGCGTCGTAGACCAGGGCCCCTTTCAGCGGAGTGTATGTGATCGATAACATGAATATGGGCCGTCTTTCCCTGGTTTCGCTTAGTTCCCTTCTTCTTGGTTTACTTTCTGTTGGTTGCGGGCGCAGTTCGAATTCGACAAGTACGCCACCGGAGCAGCAAGCCGCTACACCGACTTTCTCGCCGGCTGCCGGGACGTATACGTCTGCACAAAGCGTGGCCATCGCGGACGCCACCCAGGGTGTGTCGATTTACTACACTACTGACGGCTCCACGCCGACGACCTCATCGACGGCCTACACAGGTCCTATCTCTCTCAGCGGGTCGGCGACTACCACCATCAAGGCCATCGCCGCCGCGCCGCCTGCGATCTTTGCAAGCCAGGTTGCGAGCGCTACCTACGTCATCAATTTGGCGGTGCAACAGGCTGCAGCCCCCACATTTTCGCCTGCTGCGGGGACATTCACTTCCGCGCAGAACATCACCCTGAACGACAGCGTTTCCGGGGCGACGATTTATTACACAACGGACGGCTCGACGCCGACCACCACGTCGCATGTCTACTCCGGTCCGATTGCCCTCGCGGATCCGAGCCAGACCACGATCAATGCCATTGCAACAGCCTCGGGCTACACGACCAGCGTCGTGGCCAGCGCGGCGTATACCATCAATCAGCCACCTGCGGCCACACCCAGCATTTCGCCGGCTTCCGGGACTTTTACCTCTGCACAGACGGTAACCATCACCGACACGACGCCAGGCGCCACGATTTATTACACCGTGGATGGGGGAACTCCGACCACCGCGTCTTCCGTGTATTCCAAACCTCTTACGATCAGCTTTAACGGAACGACCAATGTCGAAGCCATTGCCGTAGCCACGGGGTATGCCGCAAGCGCGGTCGCGACCGCCACCTACGTGCTGAACCTGTCCAGTGCGACACCGAGCTACACCTACAAGAATGTTCAGATCGTGGGTGGCGGCTTTGTGGACGGGCTGTTCTTCCACCCGAAGGCGCAGGGACTGATGTATGCGCGGACCGATGTCGGCGGCGCTTACCGCTGGAACAACACGGCGGGCGGGGATACGGAGTGGGTTGCGTTGCAGGACTTCGTGGGGCGGTTTGACTCGGGTTTCAACCTGGGGGTGGATAGCCTGGGCCTTGATCCGAATGATCCGACGCGTGTGTATCTTGCCGTTGGGGAATACGCGGACAGCTTTGGGACGAACGGGTACGTTCTGAGCTCAGGCGACATGGGGAAGAGTTTTACGGCGGTGGCGCTGCCCTTCAAGAACGGCTCGAATGATAACGGGCGTTTTGCCGGGGAGCGGCTTTCGGTGGACCCGAGCAACGGCAAGCACATCTATCTCGGGACGCGGCAGAACGGGTTGTATCAGTCGAAGGACCAGGGCGCGACGTTTGCGCAGGTTGCGGGTTTCCCAGTGACGGCAGGCACAGGCACCAGCTATGACCCCGGCGGTGGGATTGTGTTTGAGCAGTTCCTGGCGACGTCCGGCACGGCCAACGGCAACACGAAGACCGTGTATTACGGGGTCTCGGATCCGACGACGGGGCTGTATGTCTCCAACGACGGTGGGACGACTTTCGCGGCCGTCCCCGGGCAGCCGACAGGGTTCTATGTGAATGCCAGCGCTTTCGATCCGCAAAGCCGGTATCTCTACCTTAGCTATGCGCGGCAGGCCAAGGTGACGGGGTACCAGCAGTCGACGCCGTGCACGTCCGGCTGCACGTCGATCGGGCCTGGCGGGGTGAACGACGGGCAGATCTGGCGGTATACGCTGCCGACGAGTTCTGCGCCGAATGGAGTTTGGACGAACATTACGCCACCACTGCTGGCGGGGGAGACCAGCGCGCAGTATGCCAACAATCCTTATGGATTTAGCGGGGTGACGATCGATCCGAGTCATCCGGATACAGTCATGGTGACGACGTTGAACAAGTACTACCCGCCGCCGTATGACGACGTTTTCCGGTCTCTGGATGATGGCGCAACCTGGGTGAATTACGGCTCGAACATCAGCCGGGACGGGTCGCTTTCACCATGGATCAACTTTGGGCAGGCGAAGCCGGATGGCGGCAACTGGCTGAACCACCCGGTGGTGGATCCGTTCAACTCGGATCACGTGATGTATGGCGACGGGCAGACAATCTGGCAGACGACGAATGCCACCGCTGTGGATGGGGCTGCGACTTCCACTACAGCCGTCAATCCCGGGAACGCGACGAACTGGTCTATCGGCGCGCTGGGCGTAGAGGAGACCGTGGTGCTTGGGTTGGCGAGCCCGCCGTCCGGACCGGCCAATCTGTTGAGCGTGATGGGCGATCTGGGTGGGTTCACGCACACCTCGTTGACAGCCTCTTCCCCGGCGCAGCAGAACCCGCAGTTGACGAACGGGACGAGTGTTGATTTTGCCTGGCAGAAGCCTTTGGATGTGGCGCGGGTGGGGGACAATACTTCGGCGCAGGGTTCGGGAACGGCGGTGCAACTGGAGGCGTTTTCGTCAGATGGCGGGCTTACATGGACGCCTTCGGCCTCGCTGCCCAGCGGCGTCACCAAGGGTGACGGCACGATCGCGGTTGCGGCCGACGGTTCCACTTTGGTGTGGATGCCGTCGGATCCAGGCGTGATGGCGAACTACTCGAGCGACCATGGC
This sequence comes from Verrucomicrobia bacterium Tous-C9LFEB, assembly GCA_964657685.1. Classification (GTDB taxonomy): domain Bacteria; phylum Acidobacteriota; class Terriglobia; order Terriglobales; family Acidobacteriaceae; genus Granulicella. The sequence goes on from CAZZWG010000115.1 coordinate 7,908, forward strand.
GCGACGTGGCATGCCTCGACGGGCGGCCCCGCACAGGGAAACAACGAATCGACCTTTTCCAATAATGGTGTGGTTGTCCGGGCGGACCGGGTGAATGCGAGTAAGTTCTATCTTTTCAACATCCAGACCGCGGCGTTGTATGTGTCTGCCGACGGTGGCCAGACCTTCACGCAGCAGCCTGCGGTGAGCGGTGTGAGCGCCACTGGTTTCGTGGTGTCGCCCGCAGCCGAGGGGGATTTGTGGATCACCTCGTACAACGGTGTACTTCACTCAACCAACTCGGGCGCGAGTTTCAGCGCGGTTCTGGGCCCGGGCAATGTGGGCTACGCGCTGGGATTCGGGGCGGCCGCGACGGGTCAAGCCTATCCGGCGATTTACCTGATTGGTCAGCTTGCCACGGATACGAACTGCATTTCGCCTAACAACGTCAGCCTTGGGTTTACCACTGCCACGAATTGCATTTATCGCTCCACCGACGGCGGCCAGACTTTCCTAAGGATCAACGACTATGCGCACCAGTACAGCAGCCCGAGTTACATCACCGGAGATCCTCGCGTTTTCGGACGCTATTACCTGGGCACGCCGGGACGAGGAATTATCGAGGCTGATTCCCCCAACTAGGGCAGATTGCTGGGTTTATGGCACTTTTGTGGTGGGTGAATCGCTTCGATTACCGCACTTTTGCGTCGTTTGACTGTCGCGGAGGACTAGCATAGAGGGGTTATGGCTACACGAACCGCCCCTGAACCGAAGCTCGCCCGTAAAAGCCCCGAAAATAGCCCCGAAGCCAACCTAACTGCCTCTGACCGTGAGGTTGTGTTCGATATTTTCAGGCGATGGGGCTTTCTGCAGGCCTCGCTGGATCCTTTGGGGCAGTATCTGCCGGCGGAGCCGTTTCCGACGCCGGCGCCCGACGGCGAAGCGTCCACGGAGGCGCGACGCTACTACTGCGGGACCATTGGTGTGGAATTCATGCACATCGCTTCGCCGGAGAAGCGGGCGTGGCTCCAGGAGCAGATGGAGCGGCCTTATGCAGCGCCGGACCAGAAGCGAATTTTGAGCGGGCTGATCCGGGCGGACATTTTTGAGCAGGTGATTCAACAGCGGTACCTGGGAACGAAGCGGTTTTCGCTGGAAGGTTTGACGGCGCTGATTCCCTTTCTCGACCAGCTGTTTACGACGGCTGCGGACAACGGGGTAACGCGGTCGGTATTTGCGATGAGCCATCGCGGGCGGCTGAACGTGATGGTGAATACGGTGGGGCGCGGGTCGCACGAGATCTTTTCGAAGTTTGAGGATGTGGATCCGCGCTCGACGATGGGCGGCGGCGATGTGAAGTACCACATGGGTGCGACGGGTGATTTGAGGACGGCGAACGGCAAGGTGGTTTCGCTGCACCTGGCGTCCAATCCCAGTCACCTGGAGGCGGTGGACCCGGTCGTGATGGGGCGTGCGCGGGCCTGGCAGGAGCGGACGGGCGCAGAGGGCGTGCGGAGCATCCTGCCGATGATCATCCACGGCGATGCGGCGTTTGCGGGCCAGGGGATCTGGGCGGAGACGCTGAACCTGGCGAGTATTCCGGGCTATAACGTGGGCGGAACGATCCAGGTAGTGGTGAATAACCTGCTTGGTTTTACGGCGAATCCGGAGGAGTCGAATTCATCACGGTTTGCGACGGACCTGGCAAAGCGGCTGCCGATTCCAATCTTCCATGTGAATGCGGAAGACGTGGATGCGGTGGTAAGGGTGGCCGAGATAGCGGCAAATTACCGGCAGACGTTTGGGTCCGATGTGGTTGTGGATTTGATCGGGTACCGGCGGCATGGGCATTCCGAGGTGGATGACCCGACGGTGACGCAGCCGCGGCGGTATGCGCGGATCAAGGATCATTTGGCGCTCTACAAGATCTATGCGCAGAAGCTTGGGGTGGATCCCGCGGCCGAGGTGCTTGAGATTCAGAACGGATTTCTGGAGGACCAAAAGCGGGCGGCGCGTCATGATGCGGCGCAAGAAAAGACCGGTTTTGTGATGAAGCGCATGCATGCGCTGCCGGAGTACTGGTCGAAGTTTTACGGGGGGCCGCTGGCGGCGAATGATCAGCCGCGAACCGGGCTGGACGCGGGAGAAATTGAGTCGCTTACGGCTGCGCTGACGCGATCGCCGGAGGGCTTTCATGTGCATCCCAAGGTCCTGAAGTTGTTGGAGCAGCGTCAGGAGATGGGTGCCGGCAAGCGGCCGATTGACTACGGATTTGCGGAGTTGCTCGCCTATGCGGGGTTGCTGAAGACGGGTACGCCGGTGCGGCTGACGGGGCAGGATTCGCAGCGGGGGACGTTCAATCAGCGGCATTCGGTGCTGATCGACACGGAGACGGAGCAGCGGTGGTCGCCGCTGGCTCACCTGGGTCCACAGCAGGGCCGGTGGGAGGTTTATAACTCGCTGCTTTCCGAGGCAGCTTGCCTTGGGTATGAGTATGGGTTTGCGCGTGATTTTCCGGAGGCCCTGGTGCTTTGGGAGGCGCAGTTCGGCGATTTTGCGAATGGGGCGCAGATCATCATCGATCAGTTTTTAGCGGCGGGTGAGGCGAAATGGGGTCTGCTTTCCGGGCTTGTGCTGCTGCTGCCGCATGGGTATGAGGGGCAGGGTCCGGAGCACTCTTCTGCGCGCATGGAGCGGTAT
>CAZZWG010000116.1:0-10542 GCA_964657685.1 Verrucomicrobia bacterium Tous-C9LFEB
GCGGGGTCTCGTTAGCCCTCCAACCGAACTGTGGGTGTAACTTCCGCTAGGGCGACATAGTTACCTTGCTCGAACGGCTGACGAACACCCGATTATGGCCGCACCAACCCTTCCACAAAGCAAGGGGCCATTGGTTCGAGGGTGTAAGGATGACCTTTTTTGTCTCGCTGCACCACATACTCCGCAGGATCTACAGGCCCGGTTTGCGACTTGGTAGCAATCCCTAATGTCAGGTCCGGGATGGCTTGCTGAAGATCCGCCATCAAGGCAAAAACTTGACCGTAAGATACTCGCTCATCAGCAGCAATCCACACTCGCTTGTACTTCATAGATTGCATGATCTTGGCAATCTCCAAGCGCAGCCCCACCTCATCAAACGGGTAATCGTTGAGCCAGATCCGCCCAGGGCCTAGATAGCGAACAAATAGTTGTCGTGCATTTCCTCCTTCCGAACACGTCACACCCAGTTGAACCTTGACTCCCGCGGAACTGTCTCGGATTTCCCGGGGCACTGGCGCACGCAGGGCCAATAGACAGGCCATACAAACAACGGAGATGGAACCGTGCGTCACCAATGGCTAGACACCGGCGGAGCCACCTTTGTTCCCTCTACGGTCGTCCGGTATGGGACTTAACAGAGCAGTCAGTTCGGGGTGGCGACTGCTGGTAGGCACCTCGCTCGGTTGGTAACGACAAACGCGGTTGTGGGAAGCTGGCTGGGCGAAAGCATTTGGGTTAGGGTGTGCTGGAGTTTGTGGGTCGGTTTGTGGGGTTACTGGCGGGTTCGGCAGGACGCGGGTCTCTCCACTGCGCTTCGCTTCGGTCGAGATGACAAATCCTGGGAGTTCGGGGGAGTTTGCTTTGCGTGCGTTTTTGACTCGCCTAGGCGAATTGCTGAGCGCTGGCTCGGCCCGACTTCCTGGTGGTGACGACCCCACCCTTTCGCTTTGCGAAAGAATGGGGCACCCGGTTTTTGGGCGCCCCTGGCTGAAGGAGTGGGGTTGGGTTATTCGCCGAGTTTGAAGCGGCGGATGGCTGTGGCTTTGCCTGTGGCTGCGTCGCAGGTGATGAGGGTGGCGCAGAGTTGGGGGTTGCCTTTGGCGGCTTCGAATTTGCCGGGCATGCCGGTGAGGAAGCGTTTGAGGATGAGTTCGGTTTCTACGCCGATGACGGAGTCGTAGGGGCCGGACATGCCGACGTCGGTCTGGAAGGCGGTGCCATTGGGGAGGATGCGTTCGTCGGCGGTGGGGATGTGGGTGTGGGTGCCGAGGACGGCGGTGACGCGGCCGTCGAGATACCAGCCGAGGGCGACTTTTTCGCTGGTGGCTTCGCCGTGGAAGTCGAGGAGGATGACTTTGGCGCCGGAGTTTTCGCGGATCTGGGTGAGGAGGTCGTCGGCTTTGCGGAAGGGGTCGTCGCAGGAGTTCATGAAGACGCGGCCCTGCATGTTCATGACGGCGTATTTCAGGGGTGGGTTGCCGTTTTGTGGGGGGAGTTCACCTTCGTAGAGGCCGAAGCCGGGGGTGCCGACGGCGTAGTTGGCGGGGCGGAGGACGCGGCGGCCGCGGGTGTGCGAGTTGGCGGGGACGGCCATGTAGTCGAAGATCTCTTTTTTGTCCCAGATGTGGTTGCCGGTGGTGATGACGTGGGCGCCGAGGTCGAAGAGTTCTTCGGCGATGGAGGGGGTGATGCCGAAGCCGCCGGCGGCGTTTTCGCCGTTGATGATGAGGAGGTCGACGGCGTTGGTTTCGACGAGTTGGGGGAGGTGTTCGTGGACGATGTGGCGGCCGGCGGAGGCGAAGACGTCGCCGACGAAGAGGATGTTCATACAGGGATTAGGGTACAGGGTTGGTGGGGGCCGGAGGTGGGCGTTATGGGTTGTACGTTTTTGGGTTGTTCGGGTTATGTGAAGGGGGTTGTAGGTTGTAACGGTTGCGTGTGAGGTGGAGCGTTGATGGCTGGGGCGGCTTTGTGGGTACGACGTTGGACGTGAAATTACAACCTATGCCGCTCTCCCTTGTAACCTGAAGGCATGATTGAGATGCAGTACAACTTTCCTTTGCTGCCGGGCTTGCCGGCGGCGTGGCGGGAGCGCTTGCGGTGGGCTGTGGATGAGTTGGGGGACGGCGACTTTGATGGGTTGCGGCCGACGTTTCGGAAGGAGCGTCCGGAGCTGACGCAGGTGGCGGCGGCGTGGCTGCGGTTGCCGGAGGAGCGGCTTTGGCTTACGGATGGGGCGCACCATGGGAGCTTGATTGCGATGATGGCGGGGCGTTTTGCGGGTAAGCCGATTGCGATGGATGCGGCGGCGTATACGGGGGCGTTGGAGCAGGCGCGGGCGTTGGCGTCGCCGGTGGTGGGGTGTGCGGTGGATGCGGAGGGCATGACGGCGGAAGCGTTGCGGGCGGCTTGTGTGGCGGGGAGGGATGCGGGGCGTCCCGTGGCGGCGTTGTTTGCGACGGTGACGGTGCATAATCCGCTGGGTTGTACGGCTCCGGCGACGCGGCGGGAGGCGCTGGTGGCGGTGGCGCGGGAGTTTGACCTGCTGCTTGTGGAGGATGATACGTACGGGTTTATGGAGCCGGATGCGCCTGCGCGGCTGGTGGAGTTAGCGCCGGAGCGGACATTTTATGTGGGGTCGTTGAGCAAGAGCTATGTGCCGGCCTCGCGGATGGGTTTTCTGGTTGCGCCAGAGGGATATGAGGCGGGGGTGGCGGCGGCGGTGAAGAATACGGCGACGGGGAGTTCGCTGCCGCATCATGTTGCGGCCTGCTCGCTGCTTGCGGATGGGAGTGTGGACCGGGTGATCGGGGAGAAGAACAGGGAGGGTTTGCGGCGGAATGAGGCGGCGCGGGCGGCCCTGGGCGCGTGGTGCCGGCCGGGGGCGCAGAGGGCGTGGCATCTGTGGGTTTCGCTGCCCGGCAGCGTGACGGCGGAGGAGTTTGAGGCGCGGATGAAGGCGCGGGGCGTGTGTGTGAGTGGAGGGAACTGGTTTGCGGCGGGAGAGGACGCGCCGCATGGATTCCGGATGGCGCTGGGCGGTGAGGTGGAAGCGGAGTTAGTACAAGAGGGTGTGAAGTTGGTGGCGCAGGAGTTATCGAGGCTGTGAATGAGGGGTACTGCGTTCTGCCAAGTGAATGAGGGATACTGTCTTATGCAAGGGCTGGAGTGAAGTTAGCTTAGGAATGCGAAGCCCACCCAAGCGCGTGTAGCGAGCTTGGGTGGGCCTTGCACCAGGAAGTTAGAAGGCTGGTACTGTAGCGCCGGCGGTCAGATCCTGGATGTTCCACTGATTGCTGAACCAGACATGGTAGAAGTGGTTGTCGACGCCGAGATAGAAGGCATGCTGCTGCCCATCGGGGTCGTCTTTGAAGCTGGTGAGGGGCGAAGTAAGCGCGGGCACCTGGGCGCCAAGGCTGGCTGTGACGTCATTCGGGTGCCAGGAACCGGCGTAATAGAACTGGTGAAGGTGATTGTCGGCGCCAACGTAGAAGACGTGCTGCTGGTTGCCGACGACATCCTGAAAGGAGGAGAGGGAACTTCCCAGCCCAGCGGCGATGCCACTCCCGAGCTGCGTGACGTCTTCTGTCTGCCACCCGGGTGTCGCGTACTTATAGAAAAGATGATGGATGTGCTGATCGATGCCGAGAAAGAAGACGTGTTCCTGCTGCAGGCCATTGTCGAAGTACCCGGTGAGTGGGCTTCCATTGATGGCGGGTGTTGCACCGGACATCCCGGAGTTATCCATGATGCCTATGTAGCCGGGGTTTTGATTGGTGTAGAGCTCGTGGATGTGCTGATCGGCAGCTTCGTAGAAGACGTGTGCGGCATGCGATTGATTTTCGTAGAAGCCTGTCAGCGTGCTTCCCAGAGCGGCGGGCACTGCACCGCCCACGGCGCTTGCGTCCACTGCCGCCCAGGTGCCGAGCCAGTAGAGGACATTCACGTGCTGGTTCAGGCCGATGTAGAAGACGTACTGGACGCCAGTCGTGCTGTCGCTGTAGGTGACGAGCGGCGTCCCGATGGCGGCACCGCCGCTGGAGGTGATGGAGGTGACGTCCTGGAAGGACCAGGAGGAGGGATTGGAACTGGAATAAGCCTGGTAGATATGCCCATTGGCGGCTTCGAAGACGACGTGTTGCTGGTTCTGCAGGGTGTCTTTGAAGCTGCTGACGGCGGTGGCGGGTGCGGCAGAGGGTGCGCCGGAGAGAGTGGTGACGTCCTGCACCTGCCAGCCCTGGGCGCTGTTGTAGTAACGGAAGTGAATGTGCTGATCGGTGCCACGGTAGAAGACATCCTGCTGAGCGGCGGAGGTGTCTTCAAAGCCTGACAGAGTGGCCTGGCTGCTCCCCTGTGCGGGAAGAAGCACTGCCGCAGACACTGTTAGCAAGGAAGCAAGGAAGCTGCGCGAAACATAGCCCGAGAAACGATTCTTTGGACCCGATGATAAAGCTTTAGAACTCAACATGACCTCTCCCAAAAACCATGAAATGCACTTATGAAATAGTGAGACGTTCCTTACTTGCTACTGCCTGATACGTGCAATCTACTGAGGCGAAAGCGCGAGCGTCAAGCTGAAACAGGCACACGTCGATGACACTTTAGTTGTAAAAATCCGGCTTTCTGACTTCAGCGTTTCACCCTATGGGGTTCTGTTCGGCCAAGTTGAACGAGGGCTCCGCAGCTACCATGGCAAGCCGATCGATTAACGGGTGACGCACCCCCGCTTCACGGGCGAACCCGAGAGTTTATGCCGGGGTTTGCGTGATCCGGACCGGACGGCACCCAGGGCTGAATGAGCTTACCGTTTTGTTAGAGCAGCGGCCCTGTAGATGGCTTCCATGGCGAGATGGTCGGCAAGACCTTCTTCGCCGGGGGTGGCGGGGGTGGTGTTGTTGTGGATGCAGTCGGCGAAGTGATCTGCTTCGTAGGTGAACTGATAAGGCTGTTTGCCGGTGCTGGCCTCTTCGACGTCGCCGCTGACCGTTTTGCCGGAATACTTGAGGCCGTCGTAGAAGAAGGCTGGCTGGACCTGGAGATAGCCCTCCGTACCGCAAATATTGAGGTAGCTGGGTCCGATTTCGCCATAGCTTGCGCCGCTGGAGGCGAGGATGTTGGATGGGAATTTGATAGTCCACTCAATGGACTCTTCGACGGTGGCGAAGCGGGGTCCGGGGATTTTGGTCGAGGTCTGGGCGGTGAAGGCGGTTGGCTCTTCGCCGGCGATCCAACGGATGGCATTGAGGGGATAAATACCGAGGTCGAAGAGGGGACCGCCGCCAGCGAATTTTTTGTCGAGTCGCCAGCCCTGGAGGAAGGAGGCGTAGAAGCCGCCCTGGAAGCCCTGGAGTTCGCCGATGGCGCCGGAGCGGGCGAGGTCGCGGATCTTCTGCCACATGGGGTCGTAGTGGACGCGGTAGGCAATCATGAGTTTGACGTTGGCGTCTTTGCAGGCTTTGATCATGGCGCGGCACTCGGTGGAGTTGAGGGCCATGGGCTTTTCGCAGAGGACGTGCTTGCCGGCTTTCGCGGCGCGGATGGTGTACTCGGCGTGCATGTTGTTGGGGAGGCCGATGTAGACGGCGTCGATGTTGGGGTTCTTAGCGATGGTGTCGAAGTTTTCGTAGTTGTAGATCGAGGTCTGGGGAATTTGGAATTGCTGTTGGTATTTGGGGGTCTTCTGGTCGGCGTGGCCGGAGACGAGGCCGGTGATGGCGCATTTGCTGGATTGGGCAACGGCGCGCATGAAGATGTCGGAGATGGTGCCGAGGCCGACGGGGGCGAAGCGAATACGTCCGGTGGAGTTCGTGTTTTGAGCCCAGGTGGGGAGGGTGGTGGAGGCGGCGGTGAGGGCGGAGAGTTTGGTGAAGTCGCGGCGGTGCATGTGTGTGGGTCCTTGGAGTTCTTGGCTGGGTTGAGGAACGCAGATTCCCTGCGGGAAGGACAACAAAGACGAGGGCAAAAGCGGAACGCAACGGGTACGCAAGGATCGCAGCGGGAGTGATGGCGGGTTAGCGGTTGAAGAGGGGGAGGAGGCCTTTGACCGCCGTGTGGAGTTTGTAGATGTGGGTGCGGGCTGTGATGTAGAGGGTTTTGCCATCGGGGTCGCCCCAGGCGAGGTTGGCGGCGACTTCAGGGAGTTTGATCTGGCCGAGGACCTTGCCCTGTGGGGTGATGATGCGGATGCCGCCGGGGCCGGTGGACCAGAGATTGCCGAGGGAATCGACCTTCATGCCGTCGGGGGCGCCGGGACCTTCTTTGCCGGTGAAGGTGATGAGGTTATGGCCGGGACCCACGGTGCCGTCGGGGTGGACGGGGTAGGCGACGAGGCGCTGGTCGGGCTCGGTGTTGTTGACGTAGAGGGTTTTGCCATCGGGGGAGAGGGCGAGGCCGTTGGGGGTGGCGAGGTCGGTGATGACGGGGGTGAGTTTGCCGTTTACGACGTGGAAGACGCCCTGATAGGGGAGTTGTTTGGCGGGGTCTTTCGTGCGGAGCTTGAGGCCGTAGTTGGGGTCGGTGAAATAGAAGCTGCCATCGTGGGCGAAGACGACGTCGTTGGGGCTGTTGAGGTGGTGGCCGTTGTAGTTATCGAAGTAGAGAGTTTGTTTGACGGGGGCTGCGGGGTTGGAGGGGTCTTCGGTGAGGTGGACTACGTCGCGGGCGTACTGCTGCGCGGCGACAACGGAGCCGTCGGGGGCAGGGGCCATGCCGTTGGGTCCGGTGGTGGCGCCCTGGGGTGAGCCGGTGGGGGTTCCGGGCGGTTTGGCGTAGGGGCCTGTGGTGTAGTCGACGAGGGTGGTGACGTGGCCGTCGGCGGTGACGGCGTGGATTTTGTCGCCTTCTTCGTCAACGAACCAGAGCTTGCCGCCGCGCCACATGGGGCCTTCGGTGAAGACGAAGGGGCCGGCGAGGACGGTGGGGGCGGTTCCGGGGGCGATGAGGTGGTCGAGGGCTGGGTCGAGGCGCTGGACTTCGAGGGTGCCGGCAGGGGGTTGCGGGGCGGATTGGCTCATGGCGGCTCCTGTTGCGACAAGCGATATAGATGCCAGGAGGGTGGAAGCGAGGGCGAGATGGCGGAGTCTTTTGGTGCGGGTGGCGTGGGTTGTGGTGCTGCGGGGCATTCCTGGGCTCCGAGACTTCGAGTGGGGGCATGATAGCTGGGAAAGGGATGGTCTGGTTGAAGGAGGGTTATGGAATGGGCGACCGGCAGCGGTTTCGGGCTGTGTTGGAGCGGGGGGATCGGGCGTTGGGATGGACCATTGCGCGAGTGCCGTTTGACCCGCATGCGGTCTGGCCGCGGATGGTGCGATTGCGGGTTCATGGGGAGATGGAGGGGTTGGTGGGGATGGTGGCGTTTCGGACTTCGTTGTTTCCGGAGGCCTCTGGGGAGGGTGGGTTCTACCTGCTAGTGAATAAGGGAATGCAGCAGGAGGCCGGGGTTGCCGTGGGCGATGCGGCGGAGTTTTGGTTGGAGGCGGATCTGGCGGAGCGGCCGGCGGAGTTGCCGGAGGAACTCGATGCGTTGCTGGATGAGGTGGAGGGGCTGCGGGAGTGGTATGAGGGGCTAACGGAGTACATGCGGCGGGAGATTGGGAAGTGGATCGTTGGGGTGAAGGGGGAGGAGGGGCGGCTGCGGCGGGCAGAGCAGATGGCGGAACGGATGTTGAGCACGATGGAGGCGGAGGTGGAGTTGCCGCCGGTGGTGGAGTTAGCGTTTGGGGCGAGGCCTCGGGCGCGGGTGGGGTGGGCGCGGATGACGGCGATGCAGCGGCGGGGAGAGTTGTTTGCGGTGTTTTACTACCGGACGGTGGAGGGGCGGGAGAAGCGGGTGGCGAAGTTGGCAGACGGGGCGGAGAAGCGGGCTGGGAAGAGGCATGGTGTGGCAGATCGTAGTTAGAACTCGAAGGTAAGGCCGGCGGCGGGGAGCAAGGGCAGCGTGTTTTGCCGGTCGGCGTAGACAAGGTGGTCCGAACCGATGAAGCTGGGGAAGATGAAGTTGTAATAACTGTAGTTACTGTGACCGGTGAAGTTTTCGATCTCGCCGTGGAGGGTCAGGTTGTAGTGTGGCCTGGTGAAGACCTTATTGATGCGGGCGTCGTTGCGGAGATAGTTACTGGGACGCAGGGTGTTACGCGATGAACTTAGGTAGTAGTAAACGGGGATGGTCGTGTTGTTGGTCTGAGGAAGAAAGGGAGTGGGTTGAAAAAAGCCGGGGAGGGGATAGCCTGAGCCGTAGCGGGAATTCGCGCTTACGTCGATGCTGCGGGTGAGGCGGAAGGCGGCATATGCAGAGACGGTGTTGCGTTGGTCGAAGTCGCTTGGGAAGCTCAGGGTGCTATGGGGTTGCCAGTATTTTGAGTAACTCCGGGCGTAGGAGAGCCAGCCGGAGAATCGGTTGGCGCTGCGGCGCTGAAGTTGGAGTTCGAGGCCTCGTGCGTAGGCTTTGAGGTTGTTGCCCAGGACAGGACCGAGGGTGGGGTAGCCGACCTGGCCGTTGGCGAGCAACCGGAACTCGGTTTGCGGAGAGTAGATATCTCCGTGTTCGCTGCGGTTGTAGAGTTCAAGGTGGAGACGTGTTTTGTCTCCGAGGAACTGATCGATGGTGAAGTTTTGATGGGAGGCGCGTTCGGCGTGAAGAGCAGGTGTGCCGAAAGCCCCGTGAAGTTGCAGGAGCGACGGCGCCTGGGCGTATTGGCCGAAGGCTGCGCTGAGGCTGGTTCCGGCGGCGGGTTTGAAGGTGAAGGCGGCGTGCGGGAGAAAGACGTTCTGGGAGGATGGAGAGCAATATTGCCAGCGTGCGCCGAGGTCAAGTGTGAGGCGCTTTTTTGGAAGCAACAGGGTGTCCTGGAGATAAGCGCCGGGGAGTTGGGCTGAACTGGCGTAGTGATCGAAAGGAAGCAGTGTGGGGGAGATAGTGTCGGTGGTGTAGTTCCATAGGGTGAAGCTGTCGCGGTGTCCATGGGTGGAGCGGAGCTCGAGGCCTCCCTGGAGATTGTTAGCGGAGCCGAGTTTGCGGGTTAGGTCGGTGCGAGCGCCGTAGTTATCGGAGGTGGTGTCAAGATTGACGGCGGAGTTGAGATTGGTGTCGTGTTCATGGTCATAGGTCCAGAAGGCGTGGGACTGGAGGAGTGTGTGGAGGGAAGGCAGCCAGTCCCACTGCGCGGCGGTGATACCGTGCTGGGCGGCGCCGGTGGTGAAGAAGCCGGCTTGCTGGTTATCGGTGTAGTCAGGGCTGCGCAGGGAATGGACGGACCCGAAAGTGGATTCCAGGCTAAGTCGATTGCTTCCGTTGGGAGTGTAGGCCAGTTTGCCGAACAGGTCATTGTAGTTAAGGGTGAGATAGCCCGCGGCGCCGAGGCGGGAAAGGAGATAGGCGAGGTAACTTTGCCTTCCCGAGACGAGCCACGAGGCTTTCTTTGCCCTGCCGAGCGGACCTTCGGAGGTGACGACGGCTTCGAAGACGCCTGCGGTGATACGGGTGTCTGTGCGGTCGCGGTCGCCGTCGCGGGTGGTGGCGTCGAGGACGGCGCCGGTGCGGTCGCCAAATTGGGGTGGGAAGGCGCCGCTGAGGAGGGACAACGAGCCGACAGTGTCGCCGTTGATGACGGAGACGGAACCTAGTTCGGCGGAGTCTTCGAGCGAGTAGGTGGGGTGGTCGATCAGGATGCCGTCGAGGTAGACGCCGATGTGCGCGAGGCCTGCGCCGCGGACGGCGAAGTCGGCGTAGAAGTCCTGGTTGGCGGTGACGGACGGCAAGAAGGCAAGGGCGCGAAAGGGATCGTTGGCGAGGACGGTGGAGAGGTCTTGCTGTTCGTTGCGGTTGAGGGTGTATTGGCTGGGGGCGTCGGGGACGGTGGGGTCGAAGGGGCCGGCGGTGACGGTGATTTGTTGTTTGGTCTGGAGGGTGTCGCGCAGAGCGTCCTGACCGAGGTGGATGTCGAGTTCGAGGGTGGTGTGGGGGATGACGTCGACGCGACGTTTGAGCAGGCCATAACCGATGGTGGAGATGCGGAGTTCGACGGTGCCGGCAGGGACTGCCTTGAGGGTGAAGCGGCCGTCGTCGTTGGTGGTCGCAGTGGTGGATGTGCCGGCGAGGGCTACGCTGGCTTTGGCGAGAGGCTCGCCGGTTTGGAGATCGACGATGCGGCCGGTGAGGACACCGGTGGCAGCGGGGTCCTGCGCGTGTATCGGCGGCATTGGGCAGGCGAGGGTGACGGGTGCGAGGAGGCGGTGCCAGGCGATGCGGCGAATCAAGGTCGGTGGGTCCTCGCTGCGAGCCTGCGTCCTGGCTGGCAGGAGGGGCTGCGTTGCATTTTCGGGATGCGGAACGAAGAAAAGCAGGGTGGGACGCTGGTTCTTTTGAATGGACGAGGGAGCGAGGGTAAAGTCGGCGCACTGCGGAGGGAAAAGTTGGAGGGATGGATAGGGGTGTGGGGGCGGTCGTGTCGTGGGTGTTGGGCGTTGGTCGTTGACCGGGGTGGGTGGGCGTGTTGTAATGCTCGGCACTTGATCGAGCGATAAAAGTCCGTACTGAAGAGGTTT
>CAZZWG010000117.1:0-10519 GCA_964657685.1 Verrucomicrobia bacterium Tous-C9LFEB
ACTCAGACGGCCGGACCCTTCTACCCTGACGACTATTGCACCTTGCGCAAGGCTACGGTCCCTGCCCGTCCACGCCAATGAACACTTCGGGGGACACGTCTACATCTTCGGTGATTGCGGTGTCCCTTATTGTGGCTCTGTCGTCTTTAGACTCTGCGCAACGACCCACGTTCAAATCACAACGGCCGCGGGCACCGGCACAAGGATCATCCGGAATTGCCTCAGACACGACTACGAATGGCCAAACCGGATTCAACAGGCATGTTTCCCCTCCGCTCGAGAAAAGGATCACATCCCGGTCGCTTCTACGACGCAGCTGCGTTCGCGCAGCAATACACAAGGATGAAAACGAACCTGAGCACACAGCGATTCAAACCGCGATCAAAGTGGGCGAAGGTGTTTGGGAACGCATCCACGAAACGGCATTCGAGCCTATGCCGACACAAAGCTCCACGGTGAACAAGAAACTATCCTGATTGCAAGATCGCGGGTCGCACCTGCTGGTTTCCTTGCTGCCTGCGCGAATCTCTCCGGCGTAGCGCTCGCTGAGAACTAGACATTCGGCAATCCGCACTTTGGGTCTCACTCTGCAGCATTGGGAGATTGCCGACCGGAATGTTAGGTGTAACATTCCCGAAGAATATGAACAAAAGTACGAGAAATGACGGATCCCGCGCTGTTCGAATGCAAGATGTAGCGAAACTTGCTCAGGTCGGCACAATGACTGTTTCGCGGGTGTTGAACGGCAACCTCAAAGTCTCTGTTGCAAATCGGGATCGCGTTCTCTCCGCGATACGCGCTCTGAACTATGTTCCCAATCAGGTAGCCCGTTCCTTAAGGCAGCAACGGGCTTCCCAGATCGGTATCATCGTTCCCAACATTCGCGATCCCTTCTTCGCAATCTGCTCCGACGCGATCGGCATTGTTGCCAGGCAGCATGACCATTCCGTCGTGCTTGCAACTTCTGACGAGGATGCTGAGACGGAGTACAAGGAAGCGACTCGACTCTTACGCCGAAGCGTCGACGGGCTGATCGTGACCCCTGCCACGAGTGGGCGATCGCGCCTGGCTGACCCAGCCTTTCGAGATCTCCCAATCGTTGCGGTCGACCGTCCCGTGCCGGGCGGAGGTGTGGATTCCGTTGTCGTCAAGAACGAACTCGGGGCATACCTCGGTACACAACACCTGATTGAGCACCGTCACCGGTACGTTGCCCACCTTAGCCTGTCAGCAGACCTGTACACGATGCAGCGCCGAACGAAAGGCTACCGTAAAGCAATGGACGAAGCCGGATTAATGCCCGAGGTCGCGGTAGTTTCCACCCAGCAGCAGACGGTGCAGGCCTTGTTGAAAATGACCAGCAGAAAGCGCCCGGTAACAGCACTCTTCTGCGGCAATAACGTCCTGAGCTGCGGTGTGTTCCACGCCTTGTCTGCCCTGGGGCTACGCATCCCCGAGGACATCGCCGTAGTCGGATTCGACGACTTCGATACAGCGGACATTCTGCGGCCGGCGATGACCGTTGTCCGTCAGCCCATCGAAGACATAGGCCGGATCGCCGCAGAGTTGCTGTTCGCGCGCCTGAAACACGAGGGTGTGGCGCCGGAAAGGGCTACGCAGCGGGTGCTGCCGGTAGAGCTCGTCATTCGCAATTCATGTGGATGCCAGGGAGCCGCGATGTCTGCCGAACCTGACAGATTCTCTTCCTAAAGAATGAGACCGTCTGACTCCACTAGGACCCAACGTTCACCCGAACGCTGGTTTTCGCAGTGTTCCAGCCCTGCAAAGCAAGCGTCACGGATTGCTCCCTGAGCACGGAGGATGGCACATCGATCGTGACCGTCCGGCTTTCTCCGGGCAGAAGGGCAATGTAGTTTTCCGAATAGTAGGCCGGCAAAATGCGCTGCTTCCCTTTGGCGTCGAACAGCGTCAGTTTGTTCGCAAGGCTCACCGCCGAGCTTTCATTACGCAGTTGAACTTTGATGGATACGCCGTCAGCCCTGTGATCGGCGCTCGCGCTCAGTTTGACCGCGGCTGGCTTCAAGCTCGAGAGCGCGCGGTACCCTTCCGCCCGCCGCGCCAGCCAGTACACATTGTGCGAAAGGGCAGCACCCTGGGCATCAGTCAAGTCCAACACCGCAACCACCACCGAGTCACCCTCAAGGGCAGGCAAATCAAGGTGCATGGCATGCGCCATGTCATCCGCCGGTAGGTCAACCTGCAACGCCTGGTCATACAGGCTCGCATTCGCCAGAGACAGAACCCGTGCGCGCACCTTCAAGCCGGGATGGGCGCCCGCTGTTGTATTGATCACATCGACAGAGCCGTTCGCAAGATTCAATTGCACGTGGAGCGGCTCGCAACCGGCCTTTGTGCCGTAGAAAGACGCCTGCGTGTCGTAGTCCGCACTCAGGATCTGCCACATGGTGCTGGGCCATGCCGGCTGCGTCATCCATAGCATGCGTCCGCTGTTCGGAGCCCAGAGACTCGCGTTCATGCCTTCGAAAATCGCGCGATGGTCCACGTAGTTCAGCATCTGCGCCTTACGCTCGAAGTCCTCGAGGCCCACTGGCGCGCCGAACTCCTTCTCGATCTCCTCCATGAACGGTTGAACCGCGCCGTTTCCGCTCTGATGCCAGTCGTGATACGCCCAGACATCATCGATCGGCCACCAGTCCGCCTCTGGCGTTGTGCTCTTGAAGCTCTCCAGGGTGGACATGGAAGGAGTCCCGGTTTCAACCGAGAAGCCACGATTATTTGTGGTGTAGTACGACTTGGGATCCTGGTATCTGTACGGCCCGCTGTTCTGAAGATTCACCTGGTTCGAACTCGGCGAATAGAACCGGGTTCCATCTAGGGTGCGCGTCAGCTCATCCAGACCCATGTTAAGGATAGGTTGCGGAACCCCCTCGTTACGCCCACACCAGACGATGATCGAGGGATGATTGCGAAAGTGTTTGATCGTGTCCGCAGCGTTGTCGAGGAACAGCCCAGGGTCCTCCGCCTCGATGTTGTAGTTCTGCGTGCTCTCCCAGAAATCATTCCAGACCATCAGCCCGTACTCATCGGCTAGATCAAAGAAAGTCTCTTCCGTGCTCTGGCCTACCCAGTTCCGGATGATGTTCACGTTGGCATCCCGATGCAGGCGGAAGTACGGTTCAAGGTGCTCACGCGAGACGCGTTTGCGCGAGTCATCCATACCCCAGTTCCCGCCTCGCGCGGCGATGCGCACGCCGTTCACGCGTATCACCAGATAAGGGGCGCTGCGCCCATCCTGTAACGGCCGAAGCGCCGGCGAGGTCTCCATGCCCGGCACGACGGAAGACACGTGCGAGCCGCCGGAGTACGGCGTCCGTTCGCCCTCCGGAACACGCAAAGCAGCCGCATCCGCTGAGGCAATCTCGCGCATGCCTTCATGGCTTACATCCACCACACGCGCCCCGCTCCCGGCCTCCGCAGGGGTGTACTCCACGCGACGAAGGTGACCGGTGCTGTCCAGCAGACTCAGCTCATAGCTCACCTCACGGATCCCAAAACGCGTTGAGCTCTCGTCGGAAACGATCGGCGCCTTCTCCTCCGCAAGCTGCAGCTTCAAGTGGTACAACTCAGGCTTGCCGTAGCCGTTAGGCCACCACAGGCGAGGGTTCGCCACGACCATCTGCGGAAACTCCGCAGAGGTAAACTTCACAGTCGACTCGCCCGCAGGCAAAGCCACTTTCTTCTCGAGCGAAATCCCCTCCGCGGACGCACGTACCGTCGCGTTGACCGCTTGCTTGCTGAAGTTTGTAACCGGGACCTCGATCGCTAGGGTCGCGTGACCGTAGTCGTGCTGCGGAAAGGTACTGACAACGCGAGTGTCGCCAAGCTTCAGGCCCTGCGTGACCTTCAAGGTGACTGGCTGCCACAGGCCGGTGTTGCGGTCGCGAATCGCAGGAATCCAGTCCCAACCCTCGGTCGCCAAGAACGCCGGGCCGTCGATCTCCATGCTTCCGCCGTTCTCGCCCGGACCCGCCGTCATCGATTGCTCCTGCGGAATGCCAGGATGCGGCGGAGGCGACACCCGCACCACCAGCACATTGCTTGCCTTCAACACATCGGTCACATCGAATACACCGCGCTTGAACGCGCCCTTCATCACACCAAGCTCAACGCCATTCAGCCAGATCTCGGCACGGTAGTTGATCCCCGCGAAACACAGCTCAACATGGCTGCCCTGGCCCAGTGCTGGCGCAGCGAACTCATTGCGATACCAATAATCCTGCTTGTTCAGTCGCTCCGGTATGGCAAGGTTGTTCAAGCCATAATCAGGGTCGGGATAGATGCCATCCTGGATCATGCTCTCAAGCACAGTGCCCGGGACCGTCGCCCGCATCCACCCGCGCGCATCGAATCCAGCCGCCGAAATCTGCGCGGCGCTCGCAGTCACCTCCGGGCCTTCCTGCAACAACCACCCGTCCGCCAGCGTCCACTCTCCCCGGCCGGAAGCTCGCAGCACCTCGGTCCGCGCGGCGCCTGCACCCCGACCAGGCTGCTTTGTCGGCAGCGGGGCACGGCTCCTGGGGAGCGTTCCCGGATCCTGCGGCGCGCGATACCCTGCCTGCGCCCGCGACTGCAACGGCCAGGGCTTTGACCCTTCCTCGTACAACAGTGAGGAGAAATCCGGCCGCGCATCGAACAGCCCTCGCACCTGGGCGTCGGATAACGCCTCGCGCCGAACCACGAAGCCCGCAATCTTACCTCCGAAGTGAACGCCGTTCGCGGGAACAATCGGCGAGGGTCCTACCTGTAGCACCGCATTGGTCGCACCTGTGGTAAGAGCTCCGTGCGCGACGAGCGCACCATCGCTGTACAGCCGCATCTGGACGCCGTCGAAGGTGGCTGTCAGCAGGTGCCATGGGCTCGAACTCAGCGTGGGCACCGACGCCGAAAGCTCGTTGCCCTCTCCCATCCACAGCACAACTTTGCCGGGCGCAAGCGCAAGAAAGCGCGGATACTCCCCCGTTATATCGCCCATACCCGCCAGCAGTTCACGCCCGCTAACCGCCTCGCTTGGGTGGTACCAGGCAGAGAGCGTCCACGGAGAGGATGCCTGCAGCACCGAGTCCTGGAACGCCGGCTCCGTGGCACGGCGGAACTCCCCGGGCGAAGGCGTTTCGTGCAACGGACCCATCGTGTAGCGCAAGCCCGGCCCATCGGGCAGAAGCACGGCGTTGTAGGGTCCATAGCCCGGCGGGTTTACCGTGGGGACACTCTGGCCTGCGCCCCGGAGCGCCGGTGACATCGCCACGCAAAGCAGGGCCAACGAACGGCGGATTTGGACGCGTATCTTCCACCAAAGCCATGGCGTGATAGGGCCTTCAGGCCCGAAAAGACGTGGTATGGGCATAGCGGTGATAACGATACCACGATCCTTGAACCCCGTGCCCGCACAGCGCTCACTCAAGCCTTCAGCGGCGTAATCGCCTCGGCTTCCCGCACCACCAGGATCTGGTTCTTCTTCACCGCGTGCAGCTTTTGATAAAGCCCGCTGGGCCAGAACACCTCAACGTCAGCAACCGCCGCACCTCCCAGGCCAAAGTGCAGTCGCGGATCACTGCAGGACAGGTAGCTCGTCTGGCTGCGTGCCTCCTGCATCTGCTTCCGGTCCCCGTACTGCACGGCAACCCTGGTCCCAATGCCGCTGCGATTGCTCTTGCTCGCCACCAGCTTCACCTTCAGCCAACCATTGTCCTTTGGCGCATCGTTCCGCAGCAGCGTCGGCGCTTCGTTCACATTCATGATCAGCACATCGAGATCCCCGTCATTATCAAAATCACCGAGCGCCATACCGCGACTCGCATGACGCTGAGCCAGCGCGGTGCCCGCCTCCTCCGTAAGCTCTTCAAACGTGCCGTCGCCCAGATTGCGAAACAGCACGCGCGGGCCCTTGAAAGGGTACTGCGCGAACCTCTTCTCGATCTCCGGATACACGTGCCCGGTCACCCACATCAGATCGGGCAGACCGTCATTGTCGAAGTCAGCCACCGCGGCGCCCCACCCCACATACCGCGTCTCTACAGCCAGGCGCGATTCCACCGTGGCATCGTTGAAGTCGCCCTTGCCGTTGTTCAGATAAAGCCCGCTTGCCTGCTGCTGAAAGTGCGTCACCAGCAAACTCGTGCTGCCGTTTAGCGCCACGTCGCCCGCGCCTACACCCATCCCCGCTTGCTCATAGCCTTCGCCGCTCACAGCCACACCACGGTCGAAACCCTCCTCACGGAAGGTGCCGTCATGGTTGTTCATCAGCAACAGACTTGGCGTGGAGTCACAGGCAAGAAAAAGATCCGGCCAGCCATCGTTGTCGAAATCGCCCGTCACCACCGTCATGCCATACGAGCCGCGATGTTTCGCGATCCCGGAAGCCTCACTCACATCAGTGAACGTGCCATCGCCGTTATTGCGGTAAAGCGTATGCCGGCCGGGCGGAAGCCCTCGCGGACCGCAGTACACCAGCAAGCCCTGGTAGGTGCACGTCGGGTTCTCCATCACCGGCTCAGGCGGATGCGCAAGATCAAACTCAACATAGTTCGCCACAAACAGATCCAGATGCCCGTCGCGGTTGTAATCGAAAAAGCTGCATCCTGTCCCAAAACGCGTGGTCGAGCCCAGAAGCCCCGCGGCCTTGGTCACGTCGCTGAACGTGCCGTCGCCATTGTTGCGGTACAGCCGGTTATGGCCGTAGTAGGTGCAGAACAAATCCTCAAAACCATCATTGTTGTAGTCGCCCACGCACACACCGCAGGCCCAGCCTGCATCATGCAGACCCGCCGCCACCGTGACATCGGTGAAGGTCCCGTTTCGATTGTTTCTGTACAGCCGGTTACTCGCCTCCTGGGGCGCGCCTTCCAGGCGTGATCCACCCAGAAGGAAGATGTCCATCCAGCCGTCGTTGTCATAGTCGAAAAAGGCGCAGCCCCCGCCCATGCTCTCCACGATGTAGCGAATGCGTTCGGCACCGCCGTAGATCATCGGTGCCGTTAACCCGGCGGTCTGCGCAATGTCAGTGAAGCGCGCGTACGGTTTGCCGCTGGGCGGACGCCGCGTCTGTTCGCGCGTCACCCCGGCCGACATCCCCCCCGTCTGCGCATACGCCGACACTCCACAAGCCGTCGCGCCGGCCAGGAACGATCGTCGGCTCACAGCGCCGTTACACCGCCTGAACACGTTCCTGCGCGACCGGTCAGCCATCACGGAGTTCTCGCCGCAGGAACGGGGGCGCTGGCCAGCAGATCCAGCAGGTGCTTGGCATCCGGGTTCCCTGGTTGCAGCTTCATCGCACCCTCGGCCGCCTTCCGAGCCTCCCCGTACTCGCCCCCGGCCGCGAGCGAAGCCGCTAAATTGATCCAGCCATCCACCAGGCGCGGATTCGCCGCAAGGGCCGCGCGAAAATAAGTCTGCGCCTCCTGATCCCTCCCTGCTTCCGCCAACAACGACCCCAGATTATTCTGCCCCTCCGCATACTGCGGCGCGGAAGCGATGGCCGCACGAAACGCTGCCTCGGCTTGCTTCGTTTCCCCGCTCCGCGCCTCCAGATAGCCCAGCTGGTTCAGGGCCATCGCAAACCCGGGCTGCAGCGCCACCGCGTGCTGCAGCGCCGTCGCCTCCCCGCGCGCATCCCCTAGCCTGTCCAGTGCCAGGGCCAGGTCGTACCAGTGCACAGCTTCGTCAGGGAACCTGCCGAGAATCGACCTCTCCACATCCGCGGCTCCACCTGCATCTCCCGCCTCCAGCTTCTGTGCCGCCTGCGCAGACAGGCTCACCAGCTCGTCATGCCGGGCCCGCGCCGCGAGCCGTTGCTGGTATACCTTCATCTCGGCATCGGCGCCGTCGGCGTCACCGGAGGCCCGCAGCACGGAGGCTAGTTGAAAGTGAACCTCCGCACCCGCGTCAGGCAGCTTCGCCGCGTGGAGCAACATCGCTTTCGCCTCGGGCGTCCGATGCACCTTGGCATAAGCGACGCCGAGGTTGAAGCACACGTCAAAGTGATTAGGCTGGAGCCCTGCAGCGCGCTCCAGCAAGGGCAGCGCAGCAGCGGGCTCCCCATTCTGTCTCTTCAGCAAACCACTTAGGTACAGCGCATCGAAGGAGTTCGGTTCACCGGCGAGTAGACGATCCGCATACGGCTGTGCTGCAACGCTGTCGCCCATCAGAATCAGCACCCGCAACGTGAGAACCTGCAGGTCGACCGAGTTGGGCTCGTCTTTCAGGGCAGCACGCAGCAGGGTCATGGCATCTTCAAAGCGGTTACGCTGCACCAAAACCGTTGCCAGAGCCCTCCTGAGTCCCTTCCAGTCCGGGTGGGCAGCCAGGCGTCGCTGCGCTGTCGCGATCCCCTTTTCCACCAGCGACGCCTTGCTCGCCGCGATCAGGGCATCAACCGCAAGGTCCTCGCTGTCCGGCGCGGTGGCAAGCAGATCCAGAGCCTCCGTGAACTGTCCGGCCTCCATCCGCGTCCGGGCAATCCAGTCCAGTACCGTCGAGGAGCCCGGGTTCAACATGGCGGCCTTCTGCCACTGCTTCAGCGCGCCATCCCGGTCGCCGCGGTCATGCGCGATGATTCCAAGCACCAGGAAGGCCCGATCGAATCGAGGGTCCAGGCGGATCGTCTGCTCCATCTCCTCGGCCGCGAGCGTCATGCTCCCTCCAGCGTAGAACGCCATTCCCAGCGAGTAATGCAGAGGCGCGGAAGACGGATCGATCTTGAGTCCGCGGCGATACGCCTCCACGGCGCATTGCGTTTGATGATGGGCAACGAACCAGTCACCCTCCGCTCCGTCGCGATCCTCAGACCGGGCAACAGCATGCGCTGACTTCGGCGCGGCGCACACTGCCTGCGCCAAAGCACCCGAAACAAAGGCCGCTGGCAACACGCAGCAGGCGACGAAATGGAAGACACGAGGCATGGCTTTGCCGCAGGAGCGCGACTGCGAATCAGTGTGCCTGCATTCAACACTGAACGGCAATTGAAAAGTTGAGCCTTGACAACTGGTTTGGCAGGTGGATATAAATCCCCCGCCGCGCAAGATATCGATACCACGGTTCTCAAATGTCGGGTCACCAACGGCGCTCAGCAGGGCACCACAACATCTTTGGAGGTCGTATGTCCCCAGTGAGATCTGCATTCCCACTTCTGCTTCTCGGCGCCGTGTCCGCACTCGCGCAATCGCCTACCGGAACGATCTCCGGCGTCATCACGGATGCCAGCGGCGCGGCGCTCTCGGGAACGGACGTCATTGTCACAGAGGTCACCACCAACGTCAGCCACACCCTGAAAACCGATGAACAGGGCCGCTATACCCTGCCCTTCACCCTGCCCGGCACCTACAAGGTCTCTGTCACCGTTTCAGGATTTCAGCCGCAGGCGCAGACCGGCATCCACGTCCAGGTTGCCGAAACCAGTATCGCCGACTTCCATCTCACGGTAGGCCAGTCGAACCAGGCGGTCGAAGTCACGGCCGATGTCCAGACCCTCGATACGGAAACATCGAACCTCGCTGACACAATCCCGCAGCGCTTCGTTCTCGACCTTCCCGACAACGGCCGAAACCCCTTCGACTTCGCCGCGCTGGCTCCCAGCGTCAGTACCCTCGGAGGCGCCTCCACACCCCACATCGGCGGCTCCCGCAACGGCAACAACGAACAACTGATCGACGGCATGACCAACATCCTGCCCGAGAACAACGTCGGCAACAACGAGAGCGCCTACACGCCGGTAGTCGACTCCATCCAGGAGGTCAACGTCCAGACCAGCGTGCTTGAAGCACAATACGGACGCTTCTCCGGCGGCATCATCTCGCTGATCACCAAAGGCGGCAGCAACCAGTTCCACGGCACCGGCTTTGAATTCCTCAATACCCAGGCCCTCAACGCAAACTCCTTCGCCGCGCCCGCCAACTCGACCAAAGCCGCCAGCCATCGCTACCAGACCGGCGGCACCTTCTCCGGGCCCCTGCGCAAAGACAAAACCTTCTTCTTCGTAGACTTCGAAGACCAGCGTCAAGCCGCCGCTACCTCCATCATCTCCTCCATCCCGCAGAACCTGTCCGCCTACCTCAACGGCGACTTCTCTTCCCTGCTTACCGGCAACCCGAAGACCTCGGTCCAACTCTATAACCCCTTCACCGTGCATTCGGACGGCAGCGGAAACTACGTCCGTGACCCTTTCAACAATAACCAGATACCCAAAGCCCTCCTCAATCCCATTGCCCAAAAGGTCCTCGGTTACTATCCAACACCGCAGGCCACCGGCAGCGACTTCGGCGATTTCACGGAAACCGGCACCAACACCAATAACTACTACCATTTCGATACCCGCGTGGATCAGCAATGGACCACGAAGTGGCACTCTTTCGTACGCTTCTCCCACTTCGCCGGCACCAACACCTACCTGCAGGATTACGGCAACAGCAGTCCTGCCTCGCCGGGTGGCTACAACGGTCCCAGCAACGGCACCGCCTACAGCTTGTCCTTCGACAACACG
>CAZZWG010000118.1:0-10445 GCA_964657685.1 Verrucomicrobia bacterium Tous-C9LFEB
GATGAAGACCTGGATCTCGTCCCGGAGCAGGAGACGTTTTAACTTAGGCATCGCGGCGCGCCGGTTTGCATTCCGGCGCGTCGCTTCACCGCTTCCTGAGGGAAGCACACCGGTTTACAGGCTTGACCTGGACTGAAGGAGACGAAGTATGCGCCATCGTGTAGGCGGATTCAAATTAGGTCGGAATACAAGTCATCGAAGGGCGCTGCTTCGCAACCTGGTGACCAGCGTGATCTTGAACGATCGCATTCATACCACGATTACCAAGGCGAAGGCCTCGCGGCCGCTGGTGGAAAAGATGATTACGCTGGGCAAGAACGGCAGCGTTCATGCGCGCCGGCAGGCACTGGCGTACCTGATGACACCGGAATCGGTGGATCGGCTCTTTGCGGTCGTCGCACCTCGCTACAGCACGCGCAATGGCGGGTACAGCCGCATTGTGCGGACGGGTCAGCGGCAGGGCGATGCTGCCGAGACGGCGTTTCTGGAGTTGTTGGGTGCTGAGCAGGAGCTCAGTGAAAAGGCACAGAAGCGGGCGGAAGCCCGGCAGCGGCGGCAGGAAGAGCTGCAGAAGCAGATGGAAGAGCAGGGCGCAGGTCAGGACAACGAGCAGGGCGCGCAGTAAGCAGCAGCTGGATGTAAGGCGAAGGGCGCGCTCACGAGGCGCGCTCTTTGTCTTTCGGAGCCAGCCCTGACGGATCTGGCGAAAGGTTTTACGCGGCCGGGGATTGCGTTTGCGGGTTGGTGTGTGCGGCCGGAAGAGTCTGGCTGTAGACATCAGCGTAGGCGACGGCGCGGTCACGGCCACTACACTTGGCGGCGTAGAGGGCTTGGTCGGCGCGCGTGAGCAGATGGTGGGTGTCGGGGATTGCGTGGTCGAGCGCGCTTACCCCGATACTGATGGTGACGGGGTCCAGGGGCCATTGATGGTCGCGGATGGCCTCGAGTAGACGGGCAGCGAGCATACGGGCTTTATCCTCTTCGGTTTCTGCGAGGAGAATGACGAATTCCTCACCACCATAGCGCGCGAAGAGGTCTCCGGCGCGGAGCTTGCCTTTGAGGATCTTTGCCAGGGTTCGAAGAACCTGGTCCCCGTGGGCATGGCCGAATCGATCGTTTTGCGTTTTGAAGTGGTCGACATCGATCATGAGCACACAGAGGGGCGCGCCGGTCCGGCGTGCGCGACGGAAGGCGATGCGGAACTGCTCATCGAAGACACGGCGATTTGCGAGTTCAGTCAAGGAATCGATGGACGCGAGTTCGCGTAGCTGACGGTTGGCGACCTCCAGTTCGTCCTGTGAGCGTTTGAGGTCGGTTTCGCGTTGAAGCTCGGCTGTGACGTCGATGGAGATCCCGCCGAGCAGCACTCGGCCCTTCTCATCCGTACAGGGAAATTTGTAGGACCGGATTGTGGATATGGAGCCGTCGGGGTTCGGGCTTTCTCTTTCAACGATCTGGGGCTTACCGGAGGACAGGGTTTCGAGATCCTGTGTTCGATAGAGGTGAGCCAGGCTGGGCGACCAGAGTTCGGCTTCCGTTTTATTGAGCAAAAAGGTTCGGGTCACCTTGTAGTGAAGGGCCACCTTTTCGTTGTAATAGAGCAAACGGCCGTCGGCGTCCTTGAGGAACGCCATAAAGGGGCCGCTATCCATGAAGGCTTGAAAGCGATTTTCGCTGGCGGTCAAGCGGGCGGTGGCGGCCTTGGCTTCTGCGAGCGCCTGCTCCAACTCCCGCCGTTTCACTCGCAGGTCAATGCGAGCATTGACCTGGCTCGCGAGTACGCGCAACGCCTCGCGCTGTTGCTGATTCAAAGTGCGTGGGCGTTGATCGATGACACAGAGCGCTCCAACCGGAAGGCCGGCAGTGTCTGTGATCGGCACACCTGCATAGAAGCGGATTTTGGTGTCTCCAGTTACCAGAGGATTGTCTACAAAGCGTGGATCAGCCTGTGCGTCTTCGACGAGCAAAAGGTCAGACTGCCGGATGGTGTGATCACAGAAGGCCCACTCCCGGGGTGTACTTTTGACGGTGAGACCCTCAGAGGCTTTGAACCATTGCCGATCCTCGTCGACCAGAGAGAGCGCGCTGATGGGTACACCGCAGATAGCGGCGGCCAAACGCACGAGTTCATCAAATTCCGGTTCAGGTTCGGTATCAAGCATCTCTAGTTGATGAAGTGCGTTGATTCGTTGCTGTTCGGCGATGCTGGTGTCAGTCAGTGGCATGGTGATCGGCTTTCAGATTCGTGTCTGCACGCTCTATCGGCAAAACGAGGGAGGAGTTTAGCGGACCGCGGCGGAAGGAAGTTGTAGCGCTGGGGCTAAACTGGGAAGAGACCCATGTCCATTGTCCGACTTCAGAACGTTCGCAAGGTGTACGACACAAAGGTTGCAGTCGACGCGCTTTCTCTTTCGATTGAGCCTGGGACGATGTTTGGTTTGTTGGGGCCAAACGGCTCCGGGAAGACGAGCACGATCCGGATGATGATCGGGATGACGGTGCCGGATTCCGGGTCGGTGGAGCTGTTTGGAAGTCCTTTTGAGCGCGCGGCACTGCACCGGATCGGGTATCTGCCCGAGGAGCGCGGGTTGTACAAAAAGATGAACGTGACTGAACAGCTGGTTTTTCTGGGGCAGCTGCACGGGCTCAGCGAGGACACGGCGCGCAAACGGAGTGTGTCGTGGGCGGAGCGGCTGCAGATCACCGAAGCGCTGCCGAAGAAGACCGAAGAGCTGAGCAAAGGGATGCAGCAGAAGATCCAGTTCATTGCGGCGCTGCTGCATGAGCCGGAGCTGATCATTATGGATGAGCCGTTTAGCGGCCTGGATCCGGTGAATGCGACGTTGTTGCAGGACACGCTTCTGGAGTTAAGGGGGGAGGGCAAGTCGATTCTGTTCTCCACGCACCGCATGGACCAGGTAGAGAAGCTGTGCGACGCCATTGCGATTATTTACCAGGGCAAGATGGTGCTTTCAGGAACGATGCGCGAGATCAAGAGCCGCTACCCGCGCAACCGGGTGCAGATGGTGTTTGCGGGATCCGCTGACTTCCTGCGGCATCCCGGGATCGCCGAGGCGAAGAACTACGCCGGCATTGCGGAGATCCGGTTGCATACGCCGGAGCAGGCGCAGCCGCTGCTGGCCGAGGCGGTGTCAAGCGGGGTCGAGGTGACAAGGTTCGAGGTGATGGAGCCGACGCTCGAGGAGATCTTTATAGAGACGGTAAAAGCGTCGCCGGAGTACGAGGCGGCCGGGGGATTGGTTCATGCATAACGTCTGGCTGATTGCGAAGCGCGAGTATCGGGAACGGGTCCGGACGAAAGGCTTCATCCTGGCGACGGTCCTGATTCCGTTGCTGCTGGGCGGCCTGGTTTTCGGCGCAGGCTACTTTGCTTCAAATACCAAGTCTTCGTCGCATATTGCCGTGGTGGCGAGCGATGGCCGGTTTGGCCAGGACCTGAAGCAGCAGCTGGAAGGCGGCAAAGAGAGCCGGATGGTGGTGGATGTTGAGACGCCTTCCGCATCGACACGTCAGCAACTGGAGGAGCAACTCCACAATCGATCCTCCAATCTGGCGGGGTATCTCTGGGTTACGCCTTCGACGACGGTGGGGCAACGGCCGGTCTTCTCCTATACGGCGCGATCGGTCGGTGACATTGCGACCAAGGGTGCTATCGAGTCGGCGGTTTCGTCGGTATTGCTGCGGGAGCAGCTTTCGGCGCATGGCATTACGGGCGGAGACGTCAGTGCGCTGACGGCGCCGGTAGAGCTGGACACGAGTGCGACGGGCAACACGACAGCTGCGTTTGGCGCGGCTTATGTCTTCTTCCTGCTGATGTATATGGTGATCATGCTCTACGGCATGAATACGGCGCGGTCCATCATCGAGGAGAAGACCAGCCGGGTTTTCGAGGTCCTGCTTGCGACCATCAAGCCGGAAGAGCTGCTGGCGGGCAAGATCCTGGGCGTGGGCGCCGTGGGGCTGACACAGATTACGATCTGGATGGTGGCGGCGCTTGCACTGTTGAGTACGTCAATGGCGGCCAGTCTGCTTGCGGGTAGCGGCAAGGCGGTGGTGAGTCCGCAGCAGGCGATTTTCTTCATCCTGTACTTCATTTTTGGCTTTCTGATGTACTCCAGCATCGCGGCCGCGCTCGGGGCAATGACCAATTCGGAGCAGGAGCTGCAACAGCTTAATTTGTTCCTGGTGATGCCGCTGGCGCTTTGCATGCTGCTGCTGGTGTCCGTGGTGCGGGCGCCTGACTCCGCGCTGGCCCGCATTGCGTCGTTGATTCCGTTTTGCAGCCCTTTGCTGATGAACCTGCGCATTTCGCTCACCCAGGTTCCGGCTTCGGAGATCATCCTCAGCTTTGTGCTGATGTCGCTGACGATTGTGGCGATTCTCTGGGTATCTTCCCGGATCTATCGTGTCGGCATCCTGATGTACGGCAAGAAACCGAACCTGCCGGAGATCATGCGCTGGCTGCGGTACAGCTGACGCCAGCGCCGTATGGAGATCGATCTCGAACGAAGCGATGGCGAGCTCGAGGGGATGCCGGAGCGGCTGCGATCGCGGGTGTGCATCGTGGGCGGCGGGATTGCGGGGCTGATCCTGGCGCAGCACTTGAGTTCCCGCTTTTCGGTGACTCTGTTTGAGGCAGGTGGGCGCGAGCGATCGGCAGCGGCGGGGGATCCGTTTTGCGCGGAGCTGCAGGGCATGAGTCATGCGGGTACGCGGGAGGGAAGGGTTTGTGCCCTGGGCGGGTGTTCGCTGACGTGGGGTGGGCAACTGCTGGCTTTGCCGGAGGACGCCGGGTGGGCTATCCCGACGGCGGAGCTACGGGAGGCTAGTGCTGACTGGTTTGCGCCTTTGCACACCGCCGAGATCCTGGCGGCAAACGGTGCTGCGATCGCACCTGTCATGGAGTACATGCCGGAGTTGACGCCGAGGCTCTCGCGATTTGTGGGGTACAGCCGGCGAAATCTGGCCAGGCAGCCGGGGCGGGAGCTGCTGGCTTCCGAGCGTGTGAAGGTGGTGTTGCATGCCTGTGTGCGTGAGCTTGTTCTGTCCAAGAGCCGTGACAGGGTACAAGCTGTCGAGGTCGTGACGCCCGCGGGCGTGGCCTTTCGGGTGGAGGCGGAGCAGTTTGTGCTGGCTGCGGGGACGGTGGAGACGTGCCGGCTGCTGCTGGCGTCGCAGAGCGTTGCGGGGGAGGGGATTGGCAACGCGTATGGACAGGTGGGGCGGAATTTCCACGATCACCTGACAGTGGCCGTGGCGGAGTTCACGGGCCAGGCCCGAACGCGTGTGCTGGAGGCCATGCGGCCCTGGATTCTGCCGGTAGCGGGAGGGCGGAGGGCGGTTCACAGCTTGAAGCTGGAGGCCTCGGCGAAGCTGCGGGCGGAGTTAGGACTGCATGCGTCGATGGCGCATTTGACGATTGAGGAGCCTGAGACATCGGGAGTGGGGGCGCTGCGCGCGTGGTTGCGCTCCCGGCAGAGCGGTGAACGCAGGAGTGCGCTGTCGCGTGTGCTTCCGATGATGGTGTTCCAGGCGTTGCGGCTGGTCTGGGAGGCCCGGGTGAAACGCCGGCGCTACGTTTCACCCGAAGCGAGGGTGCGACTTCAGATCAATATGGCGCAGGACGCCCCGTCGGCTTCGCATGTTGGTCTGAGTGCAGTGTGCGATGCGAAAGGTATGCCCAAGGCGAGAGTTGACTGGCGCATCAGCACCGCGGAGATCGGGAGCATGCGGCGCTTCGCTGCATACCTGAAGGAGCGGCTTGAGGCGATCGGATGGGTAGAGGGTGCGGTGTGGGATCCTGCCTTGCTGGCAGATGGAGAGACTACCAATGCGGCTTTGCTGGGACGTGTGGACGATGCGCGTCATGCAATGGGTGGGGCGTGCATGGGGACGGACCCGCGGAGCAGCGTCGTGGACCCTGATCTGCGGGTGCATGGGGTGACGAACCTATCGATAGCGAGTGCAGCGGTGTTTCCTGACGGAAGCGCGCAACTTCCGACGCTTACGCTGCAGGCCCTTTGTGTACGGCTGGCTGCACGACTAGGGCGGGAACTGGTTTGAAAGGCCGGGCTTCACTGGGTTCTGGCTCCCCGGTGCTTGGCTTCCGGCAGCGATTGCTGCTGGCCGTGGTGCCGATGGTGGCAGCGGGTTTGATCCGTCTGCTAGGGACGACGTGGCGGGTGAAAGATGTTTGTGCCGAGGGGGTTGGGCCGGGGCATCGGGTGCCGGGGCCAACGGTGTTTGCGTTCTGGCATGAGGGCTTGCTGAGTTGCGCGTGGCGGTTCCGGGGCATGGGTATCGCGATCCTGATTTCGCGGTCGTTCGACGGGGAGCTGATTGCCCGGACGGTGGAGCGGCTGGGATTTGTGGCCGTACGGGGGTCGAGTTCGCGGGGCGGGGCCGTGGGCCTGCGGGGGATGGTGGAGGCCTATGGCGAGGGCCACATCTGCGCGTTCACCGTGGATGGACCGAAGGGACCAAGGCGCGTCGCCAAGGCCGGAGCGGTGCAGTTGGCGGCGCTTGCCGGGGCAGGATGGGTGGGGTGTTTCCATGCCGAACCGGCGAGGGCGTGGCGATTGGGGTCGTGGGATCGCTTCGCCATTCCGTGGCCGTTCACGACGGTGCGGTTTGGATGGGCGGCGCATGCCGTGCCGGAGACAGGGGCGGTGCAGCGGGGGATGGACGAGGCGGCGAGGCTGGCAGCGGATGGGTGATCGCCGCTCCAGTTCGAGCTTGTCGATTGGCCTCACCGTGTGCTGTGGAGTGGTAAGCGAGACAGGGATCGAACCTGTAACCCCCGACTTAGAAGGTCGGTGCTCTATCCAATTGAGCTACTCGCTCGTGCTACGCGGGGTGCGGATGGCTTCGCGTGGACCCAACAAAAGAGCAGACGCTTCTTAAGGCGGCTCTGCCTCAGTCGATTGTAGCGGAGCCCTGGGGAACGGCCCATTCTCTTTCCCGGAGGAGGTTCACGATGTCTTCCAGAGCCGCTTCCCAGCGGCGGGCCGCGGTCTCCGGATCCGCTGCTACGGCCGTTAGGTAGAGGGTGGCGCTGTAGCCTTCCAGGGGCGCGGTGAGATCGACCATGGCTGGGCGCAGTGTCAGTTCGAAGGCGGCGAAGTCGTGGGGCAGGCGCGTCACACGGCGCACGATGCGGGCGAGCCGGTCTGTAGCCACATGGGCGGAGGCGAAGAGGGAGCGCTCACGCGGGAGCAGGTCAATGTAGCAGCCCATGCCGAAAGCGACGTCTTCGTCGAAGAGATCGAGTTCGAGGCGGAGTTGTTCGAGTTTTTCGGCGGCGACCTCGGGGTACAGGGTCCAGGCGTCGCACTTGGCGGTAAGAAAGGCGGAGTTGGCGGCGTTCAGTGAGCGGAGGGCGCGCCGGAGGCCGGGGTAGATCTCTGTTTCAAAGACCTCGGGCAGGTCGAACGGATGGGTGCGCAGGTTGACGAAGCGAGCACCGGTCGCAGGATCGGACCAGGGCACTTCCAGGGTGGGATCGTCGGGGCCGCAGGCGGCGGTCCATTCGGCGAGCATTCGTCTAGGGTACAGGCAACCGGTAGGTTGTGGGCGCTTGCCGTTGGCGAAACGTTCGCCTTTTCTCAAAGTAAGAAAGGAGGCTCGCGTTACGGATGTTCAGCCGAGTTAAGGGCCGATTGCTCATGTATGGGGGGGAGATACATGCGGCGACAGGGGAAGTGAGTGACCGAGGATGAAGCGTGCGGCGGTGTGCTCGGCCCAGTAGCCGTCATTGCCGCTGGCAGGGTCAGGGGTGGCCAGGAAGGCGCAATGGCCGCCATGAGGCGTTTCCAGCAGTTGAATGCAGGAGTTCGCGGCGATGGCTGCGCGGGTTGGGGGTGTGAGGCGAACGAAGGGGTCGTCGCAGGCGTGGAGGATGAGGGTAGGGACAGCGATGCGATGGAGGACGCGGGCGGCCGAGGCTCGATGGTAGTAGTCGTCGGCGTTGCGGAAGCCGGAGTAGAGGGCGGTGATTTTGTCGTCGAAGTCGCGCAGGGTGTGCACGATTGCGGAACGGTTCGGGTCAAAGGCGCGGGGATAGAGAAAGGCTTTACGGCGGAAACGTTTCAGCAGGGCATGAACGAAGCGGCGTTCGTAGAGGCGATTGGCGGGTTCGTGCAGGGCATCAGCGGAGGCAGCGAGGTCGACGGCGGGGGAGACGCCGACGACGGCGCGGAGTTGCGGCGGGGCGTCCGGGCCGAGATCGCCGGCCAGCTTGAGAACCAGATTGCCGCCCATGCTGTAGCCGATCAGGGCGAAGGAGGTGAGCTGGTGAAGATCGAGAAAGTGGCGCATGACGGCGTCGACGTCCGCGCTCATGCCGGAGTGGTAGAGGGTGGGCGTGAGGCGCTCCGTCCCGCCGCAGTTGCGCATGTTCATGCGGATGACGTTGCAACCGGCGTGCCAGAGCTTGGTGGCGTTGCCACGCACGTATTGCGATCGGGAAGAGCCCTCCAGGCCGTGCAGGATAAGGACGGTAGGACGGGTGGCGCGGTCGCCAGCTGGTTGCCAATGGCACTCGCAGAGGATCTGGGTGCTGATCTGGTTCCCATGGGGCGGAACAGTTTGGACGAGCTCGGTGACGGGAGAGGGGAGAGATTTGGGGCGCGGCAGAAAGTTGCCGGCTACCGTCTGGAGATGGCCATTGCGGAGCCAGGGGCGGGGATGAAAAGGCGGAAACCCGGAGGGCCAGGCTGTCGGTGCGCAGAAGGGGTCCATCAGCCGGCCCCGCTGAGGATAGTGGCCTGATGGAGGAGAGCGGCGGCGTTCAGGGCGCCGGTGGGATCGTCCTGGTGGCGAAAGAAGACGTAGGTTTCGCCATCTTTTGCAAGAGAGGTGAAGCGCTGGGCAAAGGTGTGGAGTTCCGCGGGAGTGTAGCCGCCGTCGCGGCGGAGGCGGTAGCAGCGGAAGGTGGCGGTGTGGATGTCAGGGGTGGCGAGGTCGTCGGTGTCGGCGATGCAGAGAGCGGCGTTGCGGGCCTGGAGGGCGCGATAGACCTCTTCGTTGAACCAGCTTTCGTGGCGGAACTCGAAGGCAATGGCTGGGGCTGGCTGGGCCTGGAGGGCGGGCAGGTCAAGGAAGGTCTGGAGGCGCGGGAGATCGGCTTTGAAGTTGGGCGGGAGCTGGAAGAGGATGGGGCCGAGCTTGCCGGCGTCGCGGGCCGGGAGGAGCGCGTCGAGAAGCCGATCCAGGTGTTCAGCACAGTCACGGAGGCGGCTGAAGTGCGTGATGCGTTGTGGGGCTTTGAAGCTGAAACGAAAGCCGGGGGGCGTGGCGGCAAGCCAGCCGTCGAGCTGGGCACGGGTAGGCAGCGTGCGGAAGGTGTAGTTGACCTCAACGGCAGTGAGGACGGAGGCGTAGTGGTGGAGAAAGGCTTTCACGGGGACCTCGGCGGGGTAGAAGCCCGGTTTCCAGGTGGGATATGCCCAACCCGAAGTGCCGACGAAGAGATTTTGAGGGGCGGGCGCGAGGTGTTCAGCTGCGGCGGCGATGTATTTTGGGGTTCGCGGCACCGGGTGTCGATCGCTTTACGGAGAGTGGACGGCACGCTCAGAAGTGTGCTGATCAAGCTGAGGCGTTTTGGGGCGGCTAGTGGGATTTGAACCCACGACATCGGCTTCCACAGAGCCGCGTTCTAACCACTGAACTATAGCCGCCGTCCGTGGTTGATTGTATCGCATCCTATGCCTTGAAAGCTTTGAGCCGGAAGAGGGCTCCCCGAATGGCAAATGCAAAGGTGATCGAAGGACCGGTCTTAGGGCCAGGCGGGGCGGCGGATGGATTGCAGGACCGGTTTCGGGGTGCGGGTGGGATATTCCGGAACGAGAACCTCGACATGCTCTCAAAGGTATTGGATACATGGTTCGTCGTGCCGGGAACCAGTCTTCGTTTCGGGTTGGATGGAATCATCGGTTTTGTGCCGGGAGTTGGTGACTTTCTGGCGGGAGCGGCGAGTTGCGTGATCGTCGTGGCGGCCTATTTTCGCGGTGTGCCGCTCATCACCGTGGCACGCATGGTGGCGAACCTGGGAATCGAAGTGGTGGTGGGGATTGTGCCGGTTTTGGGCAACTTCTTCGATATCGGCTGGCGGGCCAATCGGCGCAACTACGCGCTGCTGGAGCGAAGCCTAATGACCGGGCGGCGGGATACGGGCAAGGACTGGGTCTTTATGGGGCTGTTGGGGCTGGGGTTGATGCTGATGGCGATGCTGCCGTTCCTGTTGCTGCTCTGGGTGAGTGGGTCGTTGCTGCACGGTCTGCGGGCGCCCGGGTGGCGGTAAGGCGGTCGCTGGGCGGGGCAGGTGGTGCGATAAGATGGATGGAAGTCGGGGCGTAGCGCAGCCTGGTAGCGCATCTGCTTTGGGAGCAGAGGGTCGGGGGTTCGAATCCCTCCGCCCCGACCAA
>CAZZWG010000119.1:0-7761 GCA_964657685.1 Verrucomicrobia bacterium Tous-C9LFEB
TTGCGGGCGAGGTCTACGCCGGCGGCGGCGGCGGATTCGGGGTCGAGGGTGTCCGAGGTATCGACCCAGGCCACGGTTTTGGCGGCCTGGGTGAGTTCGGCGAGGGTGGCGAGGGCGAGGGTGGTGCGGCCGGAGGATTGCGGGCCGACGAGTTCGGTGATGGCGCCGATGGGGAGTCCGCCTTCGAGCAGGGTGTCGAGTTCAGGGATGCCGGTGGGGCTGAGATCGCGGAGAATGCGGGGGCGCGGGGTGAGCGCGCCGGGGATGCGGGTTCCGAGTTCGGTTTCGATCTGGAGGCGAAGGGCAGCGGCGGAGGGCAAGGCGGGCTCCTGTTTCGCCTTATCTTCGCCCCGGCAGATGTGGATGCGCAAGGGGTACATGCACTGCTTTTGGGGCATTGAGTAAGTTTTCCGGGTGTGCTGGGCAGGATCGCACTGGATGTGGTGCAACGGTGGTTCTGTTGATGAGTTCCAAGCTGGGGATTGCCAGATGGGGGTGGGCAGTTTAGTTTTGGGCGTGCTTCGGGCAGGGCTTTTTTCGGTTTTGTACCTCTTTGTCGCCACGGTGTGCGGGCTGGCGCAGGGAACTACGGCTGGGAAGCAGATCGTGGGGGATGCGGCCTGCCTGGGTTGCCATGAGCAGGGTGCGTCGTATGTGCACACGGGGCATTACCGGACGTCAGGGGTGACGAAACGTGAGGAGCTCAGGCGGTTGGTGCAGGCGGGGGGGAATGAACTGAAGGTGGCTGGGGAGCCGCTGCCGAAGCTGGCGTTTGCGTTTACGGCGAAGGAGGACCGGCTGTTCGAGACGGCGGTGACGGGGTGGGGGAAGGAGGAGGTTCGGGTTTCGGAGCCGATGGATGTTGCCGTTGGATCGGGAAAGCGGGGTCAGACGTTTTTGTATTGGGCGGGGAACCAGCTGTTTGAGTTGCCGGTGAGCTTCTGGGAGGACGGGCACCGGTGGATCAACAGCCCGGGGTACATCGATGGGACGGCGGACTACAAGCGGCCGGTGCAGCCGGGGTGTTTGGAGTGCCACGCAACGGCGGCGGTGGCGTTATCGGCGGATGCGGGGACGAACAGTTACCAGCGGGCCTCCCTGGTGTATGGGATTTCGTGCGAGACGTGCCATGGGGCAGGCGGGGCGCATGTTGCGGCGGAGAAGGCGGCTTCTGCGCAGGGCGGAAAGGCAGCGGAGGCGGGGATTCTGAATCCGGCGAAGTTCAGCCGGGAGCGGCAGCTGGATCTGTGTGCGTTGTGCCATAGCGGGATCCAGAGGAGTGCACTGCAGCCGGCGTTCACTTATGTGCCGGGGCAGGCGCTTGGGGATTTCTATAAGCCACTGCCGGGGGCGGAGCAGGGCCGTCCGGATGTGCATGGCAACCAGGTGGGGCTGCTGGAGCGGAGCCGGTGTTTCCGGGAGTCGGATGGGATGACGTGTTCGACGTGCCACAACGTGCATACGGTGGAGCAGCCGGCGGCGAGTTATTCCCCGCGGTGCCTGACGTGCCATACGTGGCAGAGCTGTGGGGAGGCTCACCGGCTGGGGGCGGCGATCCAGAAGAACTGCATTGATTGCCATATGCCGGTGCAAGCTACGGAGGCGATCGTTTCGACGACGGCGGGAGAGCGAATCCAGGCGAGTATGCGGACGCACTGGATAAGGGTGTACGGGGCGGGGAAGGGGGAGCAGGCGGGGAATAAAAGTCCGAACACCGGTGCGCGGCCGCTGTAATTTGCCGCGAACGGGTGCCGCTGCATCCAAAAAGCTAGAATCGCGAGAAGGAGCCTTATGCGGATAACAGCTTCTTTGTCGGGCCTGGCAGTTCTAGTAGGTATCTCAGGGGCTGGCACGGATGCGGTGCAGGCTCAGAATTCCCGTCCTGTGACCATGCTGGTGTTGAAGGATCCTACGCCGCGGCCGCCGGACCTGGACAAGATGTATGGGACGGCAAGCACACCGGCGGTTAATGCGTCGCCTGCGCTCCAGACGTCGTACTTTCAACAGCGGCAGTCACTGGTGACCCGGGCTTCGCACCAGTTAACGGCATTGGCGATTACGTTAGACCGGGCCGTTGGGGGGCAGGTGACCGAGGCTGCGCGGGCGCAGGAGATCCAGGTAGCCGGACTAATTGAGCAGCTTGCGGGGAATGTTCGTACCGCGATGGCGCCGTCGCCCGCCGGTGGAGGCAAGGACGCTGCGCGGACGGTGCCGGGCGGCGGAAGGGCGGCGGGGGCTCCGGATGCGAGCGTTCCGTTGAGTACGGAGACGGCTGAACTGGTGACTGTGGCCAAGGAGTTGGAGGAGGACGTGGATAAGACGACTCCGGATACGTTGCCTGTGGGTGTGTTGCTGAAGTCGTCGCGTGCGATGGCGCTGGCGCATGCGGTGAAGCAACGAATCGGTGGCCGTTAAGGGTTTGTTTTGGGGGTGGGGGATCCCTGGGGCAGGGTGCTGAGCAGTTGGTCGTGGTGCTGCTGCTTCATGGTGCTCACGGTCTTGAACTCGGCGGCGGCCTCGTCTTTTTTGCCGAGGGTTTGGAGAAGGCGGGCGAGGCGCCAGTGGGCGGTGGTGTCGGTGGGGTCGAGGAGGATGGCTTGTTTTAGTTCGGCTTCGGCCTGGGGACCGAGGCCCTGGTCGGCGTGCAGGATGCCGAGGTCGCGTTGGGTGATCTCTGCGTTGGGGTTGAGTTTTAGTGAGGCCTTGAGTTGGGTTTCGGCTTCGGGAAGCCGCTTGAGCTGGAGGTAGGAGTCACCGAGGTAGGTGTGGGCCTGCTCGTGGGTGGGGTCGTTGGCGAGTTCGGCGGCGAACTGCTCGGCGGCTTCGGCGTAATGGGTTTGCGTCCAGAAGAGGTAGCCGAGGCCGAAGTGGGCGTTGGGGAGTTTGGGGTCGGCGGCGACGGCGGCCTGGAAGTGCTGGATGGCGCCGGCGTCGTCGCCGGTTTCGTCGAGGGACTCGCCGGCTAGCATTTCGGCTTCGGCGGAGTTGGGGTTGAGGGTGAGGATGTTCTTGTAGGTGGACATGACGCAGTCGAACTGTTTGGAGAAGAGACAGCTGTGGGCAAGGGCGAGGGCGAGGGGGAGATTGGTGGGATTTTGGGCGGTGGCGCGCTGAAGGAAGGGGATGGCGACGAGGTAGTCGCCCATGCCGTAGTGGGTCATGCCGAGGAGGATGAGGAGACGGGGGGCTTGGGAGTCTGCGGGGTGGCTTTTGAGTTCGTCGGTGAAGAGGGGAAGGGCGTCGGCGAACTGGGTGCTTTTGAAGTACGCGAGGCCGAGATTCAGGCGGAGGCCGTTCATTTGCGGGGCGCTGGCGAGGGCCTGACGGTAGAACGCGATGGCTTCGGGGAGGTGGTCCTGACGGGCGGCGAGGAGGCCGAGGTGGGCAAGGGCTTCGGGGTTGCCGGGGGTGGTGGTGAGGATGGTGTGCCAGGCCTGTTCGGCCTCGGTTACACGGCCCTGAGCTTCGAGTTGGAGAGCTTCATTGCGCGGCGTGGTCTGGGCGGCGAGCGGGGCGAGGCACAGCAGGGCTCCGAGGAGTGCTGCGGTCGCGTGTAGGTGATGGCCCTTCATTTCGAGAGTTACCCAAGCAAGGATAGTACGGCTGCAAAAAAGAAGTCCGGGAGCCGAAGCTCCCGGACTGAGGAGAAAGGGTTAGAACATGAGTTTGGCGCCCA
Source organism: Verrucomicrobia bacterium Tous-C9LFEB (assembly GCA_964657685.1). Lineage (GTDB taxonomy): Bacteria > Acidobacteriota > Terriglobia > Terriglobales > Acidobacteriaceae > Granulicella. Next base: position 3,677 of record CAZZWG010000119.1, read on the forward strand.
ACTCCAACGTGCGCGGATCGTAGGTGTTGGTAGGTGCGCCGAAGTTGTTATTGAGAACATATTTCCCGGTTGCTTTACTGAGCCCGAAGCTGGCGGTTGATTGAAGGTTGTTGAATTCCGTGTGGTTGAAGGTGTTGTAGGACTCTGCGCGGAACTGAAAGCGAACGTTCTCGTGGATGATGAAGTTCTTGTAGAGGGATGTTGTGAAGTTGAAGCGACCGGGTCCAAGGACAGAGTCCTTGCCTGCCGTACCGAAGCCCTGGTTTGTGTTGCCTGCCCAGGAGGGGATCGGAGCCGCAAAGGCACTGGGATCGAACCATCCCCCCACCTTCTTTGTGTAGTGGACATTGCCAACACGGTCGGGACGGTTGGTGTAGCCGCCATCCAGACCGATGGGATCATAGCTGAGGCTTAGACCGGGGCCTTGATTGGCGATGATGGCCCCTGACTGCAAGATTGTCGTGCCGGCTACTTCCCATCCACCGATGGTGGAGCGTACGAGAGCGTTGCTTCCCGAAAACTTAGGAAGGAGGTAGATGTAGTTGAGGTTCAGGATGTGCCTGCGATCCAGCGCGCCCGAGCCACGGTCGTAGTCAGGGTTGAAAGGATTGCTGATGGTCCCGAGGTCATAGCTGGTGATGTCGATTTCGTGGGAGTACGTGTAGTCGATTTCACCGCTGATGCCGTGCTTGTTCTGCGCGCGCAAGCCCATCTGCAGGCTGTTGTAGTTGCCAGCGGTACTGTTTTCCTGCTGGGTAATGCCGCCATAGCCCTGGTAGGTGCGATACGCGTTTGGATTTGCGAGTGCGTTCTGGGCAATGTCGCCGGGGAAGTTGCCGGAATTATCGCCTTCCTGTTGCCGTATGGCGGCCGAGGTTGTGAGCGGGAAGGTGTTGATGTTGCGGTCGATGTTCTGGTTCCAGGCGAAGTTGCCGACGTATTGCGCGATGTAGATGAGCGAGGGCGCTATCTGGTGCTGGAGGCCGAGGCTGTACTGCGACACGCCAGGAGCGGGGTAGTTGTAGGCCAGCGTGGTCAAACCCTGGGGAAAGATTGGATTGGCCGCGGTTTGCCCGGTGGCGTAGCTGGTGTGCGGATTGGAGAAGTAAACGTTGCTCGCGCCGGGGTCGTTGAAGAACGGCTCGGTCGTGGCGGCGTTATAGATATCGTTGCCTTGCAGCCTTTCGTAGAAGGTACCTATGCCGCCGCGCAGCACGGTTTTTCCATTGCCGAAGATGTCGTAGGAAAAGCCGACACGAGGCTGGAAGGTTGCGTAGTAGTTTGTCACCAGACCGCGGGGTGTCCCGCCCTGTCCGGCGATACCGATACCGTTCAGATAGAAGGGCGTTCCGTTGACGAGCGAGAAACCAGGGCCTGTGGGGTCGAGGCTGTTGTCGGACAGGAAGCGCGGCGCTGCGCTGGCCTGGTAGTTCGCCGGAACGAAGTTGGCCACCTGGTTGTTGCGCTCGTAGGCATGCGGCAGGGCGTCATAACGGAAGCCAAGCTGCAGGCTCATTCTCGGCGTAACTTTCCAGTTGTCATTGAAGTAGCCCGAGGTCGTCTGGTTGACATAGTGGCGAATGGGCAGGGCCTGTGCCTGATCGAAGCCGCTCGAGAGACCGAGAAGGAAGTCGACGAAAGAGTCGTTGGTTTGGGCGCCGAAGTAGTACTGTCCACCGGGGTCGCCGAAGAGTTGTTGATTCTTGGTGTAGCGGTTGTAGCCCGCGCCGAACTTCATGGCATGCTTGCCGATGGTCCAGGAGAGATCGACTTTCGGGTCGTAGTCCTGAGCGGCGTTATGCCACGGCGCGGAACCGGGGTTCTCCTGCGTGTTGTAGGGTGCGCCGAAGTGCATGTTGGGCAGATTGTTGCTGCCGTTCACGAAGTACTTGCTGAGCTTGAGGCTGGATGGACTCTGTGAGTTAGCGCTATTGGTGATGTTGATGACGTTGCCGTCGTAATTCATGCTGACTTCGAGCAGCAAGGTGGGGCTGATGGTGCCGCTGAGCTTGATGGCGGCGCTGTTGGCTGGGTTGGAGAGTTGGCTGGTGATGGTGTTATAGCTGGCGCCGGACCACCCGAGCATGGGCTGTGCGTAGGACTGGCTGACAGAGTCGTGGAGGTAATGACCCAGAAGCTGCCACTTGTCGCTGATGTGGTGATCGATCCGGACCACGTCGTCGCGCACGAAGATAGGTTGGTTCGCCGAACCGAGATTGTAGTCGTTTGGGAGGTTCGCGGGCCCGATAACGCCTGTGCTGAGGTAAGCGATTGCGTTGGCGTCGATGAGTGAGGCAGGAATGTAGTTCGTCTGTCCGTTGGGTCCTGTAAAAGCACCTCCCGGAGTAAGCCCGGCAGCCTTGAGCTTGGCGTTGAAGGCGGGATCGCCGATGCTGGGCACCTTGAGTGCGATCTGCGGTTGCGACGCCGATTGGGCGAAGACAGGCGTCTTGTACTGCAGGGCCTGCCCAGCAACCGGGTAATCCGCAGTAGGCAGGGTGGGGTTCTCGTTCGGCGAGGAGCCCTGAATCAGGCGACGCCATTCCTCGTTCCAGAAGAAGAAGGTTTTATTGCGGCTGTTGTTGTAGAGGTGCGGAATAAAGACCGGGCCGCCGATATTGCCGCCGAAGATGTTGTAGATCAGCTTCGTGCGGGGAGTGATCGTAGATTTGTTCTTGTTGAAGTAGTTATTGGCGTCGTAAGCGGTATTGCGATTGAACTCGAAGAGTTCGCCGTGGAAGTGCTGGGTGCCGCTTTTGAGGGCGAGCGAGATGGTGGCTCCGGAGGAGATGCCGTAGTCAGGGGGGTAGTTGCTGGCGAGGGTTTCGAACTGGGCGATGGCGTCCATGGAGGGCATGATGTCCATGCCGCCGGCGCCGCCGCGATCGTCGGCTTCGCCGCCGTCGATGAGCCAGATGTTGTGACTTTGGCGGAGGCCATTGACGCTGATGGTGAAGCTGGCTGCGACGGAGGTCGGGGTGTTGCTGTCCGGCAGGGCGGAACTGACGCCCATGCCGAGGGCGGCGAGGGCGGCGAAGTTGCGGTTTTCGGTGGCGATTTCGCTGATTTGGTCCGCGTTGATGAGCGTGCTGACGACGTTGGAGTCGGTTTGTACCTGCAGCGAGTTGGCTTCGACGGTGACGGTCTCCGAGGCGGAACCGACGGTGAGTTTCACGTCTGCGCGGAGTGTTTCAGAGACGTTGACGACGAGGTTTTCCTGTTTGTATTTCTCGAAGCCGGGTGCCGCTACATTCAGGGTGTACGTGCCGATGTTCAGGGCCGGGAAGTTGTAGAGGCCGCTTCCGTCGCTTTTGACAGCGAAATGCGCGCCGGTTCCGGCCTGAGTGAGGGTGATGGACGCGCCGGGAACGGCAGCGCCTCCGGCATCCAGGACAGTTCCTTCGATTTGGGAGTTCTGTTGCGCGTGCGCGAAGACCGCGCAGGCGAACAGCAAGAGGGTGGCCAGCAGACGCAGTGGTATGACCGCCACCTTTTGTGGAAGTATTCGAAACATTTGGCACTCCAAGTGAAATGTATTTCTAAAGTGGACGAAGCGTATGCCTGCGCAGCGAGACTGTCAACACAATTTCGAGGCCTGTGGAAAGTTCCGTACGCGCAATGTGTCATATCGTTTCGCGACTCCAGGTGCCGGCGCACCACCCGCGATTGCCGAGAAGGGAGGGGGAATCGAGGTTCCCGGGGTTGAGAAAACGTGTGATGGATGGTGAATTGAGCTAGAAACGCGTCCACGGGGCGGGACGGGGTGCAGTTGGTCAACGTTTGACTTACAAGCTGACCGATGGGGTTGGCGCCTGCGACGGCGCTTGCTGCAGGGCTGACATGACGGGTTTGGGGGGTGGATGTGTCGGCTTTCTTTCGGGTCTTAGATAAAAGGGGCCTGTGCGAGGTGCTGCCGGGAGAGTTGCGACGATCCTGGGCGGGGAGCAGGGGCAGATCGTGCGACTTGGGGAAGGGGCGGGTCGGCCTTGCGAGCGAGGCGCTGGTTTTCCGGCGGGTTTTTCGGAGGGCGGAGCGTTGCAGCCGGGTGTTAAAGCCATCGTAGGGAGAGGCGTAAGGTGGACGAT
>CAZZWG010000119.1:7861-10388 GCA_964657685.1 Verrucomicrobia bacterium Tous-C9LFEB
TGTGGTGCCTGGACCGGCTGATGCTGCAACGGCCTGCTGCGGGGGAGAGTGAGGCGGGGTGCAGGGTGGTGTATGTTTCGCCGCTGAAGGCCCTGGCTGTGGACGTGGAGCGGAATCTGCGGTCGCCGCTGCAGGGGATTGCGCATGAGGCGCAGCGGCAGGGGGTGCCGGTACATATACCGGAGATCAGTGTGCGGACGGGGGATACGCCGCAGAAGGAGCGGGCGCGGTTTCGGCGGCATCCGGGGGAGATTTTGATTACGACACCGGAGAGTTTGTATTTGCTGCTGACGAGCGATGCGGGGGAGGCTTTGCGTTCGGTGGAGACGGTGATTATCGATGAGATTCATGCGCTGGTGCCGACGAAGCGGGGAGCGCATATGGCGTTGTCGCTGGAGCGGCTGGAGGCATTGTGCGGGCGGCGGTTGCAGCGGATTGGGTTGAGTGCGACGCAGCGGCCGTTGGAGGAGGTGGCGCGGTATCTGGGGGGCGCGGAGAGCGGTGGCGAGGCTGAAAAACAGGTTCCCCGTTCGGGGAATGACAACAAGAGAGGCAAAGGCAAAACGCAGATTCCCTTTGGGAATGACGAACAGAGCGATGGGGCGGCGGGTGAGGTTGCGGCGGGGGTGCGGGAGGCGATTGAGGATTACACGTCGGTGGAGGAGGCGGAAGAGACGCGTGTGATGCCGAGTGAGTTGGGTGGGGCGGTGGGGCCGCGGTACCGGCCGGTGACGATTGTGAATGCGGGGGTGCGGAAGCGGCTGGAGATCACGGTGGAGGTGCCAGTGGAGGATATGGCGCGGCTGGGCGAGGTGGAGGAGTTGCCCAGTGGCGCGGCTTCGCAGGGGCCGAAGCGGACGAGTATATGGCAGTCGATTCATCCGCGGTTGCTGGAGATTGTGCGGGAGCGGACGTCGACGCTGATCTTTGTGAATGCAAGGCGGGTTGCGGAGAGGTTGGCGGGGGCGCTAAATGAGCTGGCGGGGGAGCCGATTGCGCGGGCTCACCATGGGTCGTTGGCCTCTGCGCAGAGGTCGGAAATTGAGGAGTTGTTGAAGGCGGGGCGGTTGAAGGCGCTGGTGTGTACGTCGTCGCTGGAGTTGGGGATCGATATGGGGGCGGTGGACCTGGTGGTGCAGATTGAGGCGCCGCCGAGTGTGGCGAGCGGGTTGCAGCGGATTGGGCGGGCGGGGCATTCGGTGGGGGCGCCGTCGACGGGGGTGATTTTCCCGAAGTACCGGGCGGACCTGGTGGCGTGCGCGGCGGTGACGCAGGCGATGCATGAGGGGCATGTGGAGAGCACGCGGTTTTTGCGGAACCCGCTGGATGTGCTGGCGCAGCAAATGGTGGCGATGGTGGCGCAACCGCCATTGCCGATAGAGCAGGTGGAGGAGCGGGGGAAGCGGAAGTCGAGGAAGACGGTGGCGGCGCGGGACCGGGCCGGGGCGGCTAGCGGGTATGAGGCGGAGTTGGAGGAGGAGGCTGCAGGAATTAGTTATGACAACTTGCTGGGAATGGTGCGGGGGGCTGCGCCGTTTGCGGGGTTGAGTGTGGCGGTGTTCGAGGGTGTGCTGGATATGTTGGCGGGGCGGTATCCGTCGGATGAGTTTGCGGAGCTGCGGCCGCGCGTGACGTGGGACCGGCAGCGGAACTGGATTACGCCGCGGGGCGGGGCGAAGCGGTTGGCAATCCTGAATGGAGGGACGATTCCGGATCGTGGGACGTATGGGGTGTTCCTGAGTGGGGCGACGAAGCCGTTGCGGGTGGGGGAATTGGATGAAGAGATGGTGTTTGAGGCGCGGACGGGGGACACGTTTATTTTGGGTGCGTCGACGTGGCGGATTGATGAGATTACGCAGGACCGGGTGCTGGTTTCGCCTGCGCCGGGCGAGCCGGGGAAGATGCCGTTCTGGCATGGGGACCGGGCGGGGCGGCCGATCGAGTTTGGGAAGCGGATTGGGGCGCTGGTGCGGGAGTTGCGCGATCTGCCGCGGAGTGCGGCGATTGCGAAGCTGACGCGGGAGCATGATCTGGATGAGAAGGCTGCGGAGAATGTGATCCGTTATTTGACGGATCAGGCGATGGCTACGGACGAGGTGCCAGATGACCGCACGGTGGTGGTAGAGCGGGTACGGGATGAGTTGGGTGATTGGCGGGTATGTTGCATGACGCCGTTTGGGAGCCGGGTGCATACGCCGTGGGCGATGGCGGTGACGGCGAAGATCAAGGCGGCGGGGATGGATGTGGAGACGATGTGGGGGGAGGATGGGTTTGTGCTGCGGTTTCCGGATACGGATACGCCTCCGGATGCGGACATGTTGTTGATGGAGCCTGCGGAGGCGGCGGAGCTGGTGCAGGCGCAGTTGGGGTCGACGGCGCTGTTTGCGGCGAAGTTTCGGGAGGCGGCTTCGCGGGCGTTACTGCTGCCGAGGAGGCGGGCAGATGGGCGGACGCCCTTGTGGCAGCAGCGGAAGCGGGCGTATGACCTGCTGAGTGTGGCTTCGCGGTATGCGAGTTTTCCGATCCT
>CAZZWG010000120.1:0-10247 GCA_964657685.1 Verrucomicrobia bacterium Tous-C9LFEB
CAGACGGCGTTTCGGAACTTTTCTGTCGTGCCGCCGGGGATGGGGATCTGCCACCAGGTGAATTTGGAGTACCTGGCGCGGGTGGTGTTTACGACTTCCGCGGAAGATGGCGACGAGATTGTGGCTTATCCGGACACGTTGGTGGGGACGGATAGCCATACGACGATGGTGAATGGGTTGGGGGTTTTGGGATGGGGTGTGGGGGGGATTGAGGCGGAGGCGGCGATGCTGGGGCAGCCGGTGAGCATGCTGGTGCCGCAGGTGGTGGGGTTCCGGTTGACGGGCAAACTGCGGGAGGGAACGACGGCTACGGACCTGGTGCTGACGGTGACCGAGATGCTCCGGAAGCTGGGCGTTGTGGGCAAGTTTGTGGAGTTTTTTGGGCCGGGGATCAGTGAGTTGCCGCTGGCGGACCGGGCGACGATTGCGAATATGGCGCCGGAGTATGGGGCGACGTGCGGGATCTTTCCGGTGGATGCGGAGACGTTGAATTACCTGCGGCTGACGGGGCGGACGGAGGAGCAGATTGCGCTGGTGGAGGCGTATTACCGGGCGCAGGGGATGTTCCATACGGCGGAGGCTCCGGAGGCGGAGTACTCGGCGATGCTGGAGCTGAACTTGGGGACGGTGGAGCCGAGTGTGGCGGGGCCGAAGCGGCCGCAAGACCGGGTGTTGTTGTCGGAGACGCCGGCGAGTTTCCGGAAGGTGTTGCCAACGCTGGTGGCGGCGGGGGCGAACCGGACGGCGGAGCGGCAGATGGTGCGTTGGGAGGGTGAGGGCGGGACTGCGTCGATGAGTGGGGATGTGACGGGGGGTGAGGGGCAGGCGGCGCCGGCGATTCCGGATGTTGTGGAGGTGTTGCTGACGAGTCACTCCGATCCTGGCGCGGTGGAGGAGGTGGTTGGGGTGAGGGACACCCAGCCATTTGCGCCGGCGAACCGTGTAGAGGCGCTGCACTGGGATGAGGAGAGTGCGCCGACGGCTGTTTTGGAGCCGATCAAGAGTGTGGAGCAGCGATTTGGGGTGGATCCGGACCGGTATCTGCGGGATGGGTCGATTGTGATTGCGGCGATTACGTCTTGTACGAATACGAGCAATCCTTACGTAATGATGGCGGCGGGGTTGCTGGCGAAGAAGGCGGTGGAGGCTGGATTGAAGACGCCGCCGTGGGTAAAGACTTCACTGGCGCCGGGGTCGCGGGTGGTGACGGATTATTACAAGCGGTCGGGGCTGCTGGATTCGCTGGACCGGCTGGGGTTCCAGGTGGTGGGGTATGGGTGCACGACGTGCATTGGGAACTCGGGGCCGCTGCCTGAGGATGTTTCGCGGTCGATTGAGGAGCATGGGCTGGTGGCGGTTTCGGTGTTGAGTGGGAACCGGAACTTTGAGGGGCGGATTTCGCCGGAGGTGCGGGCGAATTACCTGATGAGCCCGCCGCTGGTGGTGGCGTACGCGCTGGCTGGGCATATTGAGCATGATTTTGCGAATGAGCCGCTGGGGCGTGGGCATTACGGGGCGAATGTGTATTTGCGGGACATCTGGCCTACGCAGGCGGAGGTGTCGGCGGCGGTGCACGAGAATATTGATTCTGCGATGTTCCGGGCGCAGTACGCGACGGTGAGCGATGGGGATGCGAACTGGCAGGCGTTGAAGTTTCCGAGTGGGGACACGTATGGATGGGAGGCTGGGTCGACGTATATCCGGCAGGCTCCTTATTTTGAGGGGATGCCGGCGGAGCCTGAAGCGGTGGAGGACATTGCGGATGCGCGGTGTCTGGCGTGGCTGGGAGATTCGGTGACTACGGACCATATTTCGCCGGCTGGGTCGATCAAGGTGAAGGGGCCTGCGGGGGCTTACCTGACCGAGCATGGGGTGCCGGTGTGGGAGTTCAACAGCTATGGGTCACGGCGTGGGAACCATGAGGTGATGGTGCGGGGGACGTTTGCGAATGTGCGGTTGCGGAACAAGCTGGCCCCGGGGACGGAGGGTGGCGTGACGCGGTTGCTGCCGCAGGGGGAGGGGATGTCGATCTATGAGGCTTCTGTGGCGTATGCGGAGCGCGGTGTGCCGTTGTGCATTCTGGCTGGGAAGGAGTATGGGTCGGGGTCGAGCCGGGACTGGGCGGCGAAGGGGCCGAATCTGCTGGGGATCCGGTTTGTGATTGCGGAGAGTTATGAGCGGATTCACCGGTCGAACCTGGTGGGGATGGGGATTTTGCCGCTGCAGTTCCAGACGGGCGAGAGTGCGGAGACGTATGGGCTTACCGGGGAGGAGACGTTCACGCTGGGTGAGCCGGGGCAGTTGCGGGCGATGCTGGAGGATGGGTTTGCGGCGGGAAGGAACCTGACAGTGACGGCGACAGCGGCAGATGGGACGGCGGTGCACGTACCGGTGACGATCCGGATCGATACGCCGCAGGAGATTCTGTACTACCAGCATGGGGGGATATTGCAGTATGTGCTGCGGTCGCTGGCGGGGAAGGGGTGAGGTACTTGAGGAGCGTTTCGGGACGGGAGAGCGTTGTGTTCGGGAGTCTGAGCTCAGAGGCGATGCGGGTTGCATCGCTTGCAGAGAGTATGGCGTCTGAGAGAGGAGTGGTGTAGAGTTTGCACCAGCAGCGAGGCGCATCGATGAACGGTATTCAGATCGAGAATATTCTCCGCTTGATCGACCAGAACGTGGATATTACGCGGCAGGAAGCGATCCGGTATATACGCGATCATCAGCAGCAGATTGTTCAGGATCTTGTTCGGTCGGGAGCGACCAAGGTGAAGACGAGTGCAGGGGATCTGAGCCTAACGCTTGAGGACCTGAGCGCTGCTGCCGCCTAGCGATGATTGCGGTCGCGGTTTCTGTTCTGTTTGCGCTGTATGTTGTGGGCCCTGACGCTTTTTCGCGTTTTGTGATTGGGTTGACGGTGCCGCGGCGGGCGGTTGTATTGACGCGGAGTGAAGAGATTTCGCGCGCCCTGGTGTGGGCCGCAGGGTCTTTTTTCCTGGCGTATGTGTGGTGCCGGGTGGAAGGGACGTGGGGGACTGTCTGGCAGCCAGCGTCGTTTCGCACCTGTTTTGCGGGGCTTTATAGCGAAAAGATCTTTGAAGCGAACCAGGGGCTCTGGTTCCAGAGTCTGCACGATGTGTTGTGGGCCAATTTTCGGCTGCTTTGGCGCTTGTACGTCTGCGTGCTGCTGTTGAGTTGTCTGTTGACGTTGCTTACGCACTTCTATGGCGTGGTGCGGGACCGTTTGCCGAACTGGGGCTGGCTGAAGAATGGGTTTGCCGCGCTGGTGCTGCCCCGGGTGGCGCAGTGGCATGTTTACCTTTCGCAGCTGCTGCTTGGGGACCGGCGCCGGTTTATCAGCCTGGACATTCTGACGAAGTCCGACAAGCTTTACCAGGGCGAACTAGCGGAGAAGGCGCTGTCAGCGGATGGAACGCTGGTGAGTGTGACGCTGGCGTCGCCGCGGCGCTTTGACCGGAGCGCGTACACCAAAGCGAAGGAGGCGGGAATGGCGCCGGCGCCGGAGGATTTCTGGAAGGTGATTCCGACGAATATGTTTGTGGTGATGGCGTCGGACATCAACACGATCAACCTTCGTTACCTGCCGCGGGACCGGAGCGTGCGCGGTTTGAAATCGGGTTCACCGGCCTTGACGGAGTTATTGAAGCTGATTGGGGAGCAGGTGAAGGCAGCGCAGGATCAGGCGGCTGATTTGCCGGTAGTGAAAGCTGGGGCTGACCTGCCGTGAGCCGGGATGCTATGGATAGGAAGCGGCGTGGTGCCCGCGATGGCGAGCCGCGATGGCCGGCGGTGGTGGCGGTGCTGGCGGTGGGTGGGCTGCGGCTGGCACTACCGGAGAAGCTGTCGGTGGGGCCGGGTTGGTTGTTGCTGGCCGTGGTGGCGGTGCTGCTGGTGCCGACGATCGGTGCGCGGATGGGTGGGGCGCATGGGCTAAACCAGGTGCTGGGGTATTGCGTGGTGGGGTTGGTGACCGCGGACATGCTTTGGTCGGTGGGGCGGTTGCTGCGGGCGTTGCCGGCGCATACGGAGTCGCCGGGAGCGTTGCTGCAGTCGGCGGCAGCGCTTTGGGTGACGAACATCCTGGTGTTTGCGAGCTGGTACTGGCGGCTGGATGCGGGAGGGCCGCATGCGCGGGAGATGCGGGCTGAGCATGCTGCGGGAGCGTTTCTGTTTCCGCAGATGACGCTAAGCGACCAGACGAAAGAGGAGATGGGGATAAAGGGATGGAGTCCGGGCTTTGTGGACTACCTGTTTCTGGCGTTTAACACGAGTACGGCATTTTCGCCGACGGATGCGCCTGTGCTTTCGCGGTGGGCGAAGGCTTTGATGATGGTCCAGGCGTTGATTTCGTTTATGACCGTGGCGCTGCTGGCGGCGCGGGCGGTGAATATTTTGTAGCGAGTTGGCGGTGCGGTGGTCTGGGAACGCAGGGACGAGTGCGAGTTCAATTGCATGATCCCAATGCGTGCTGCTTTGCTGCCGCTAGTGGGTTTCCTTGGGAGTGCCGAGGATTTTTTGAGCTATATCGGGTGCAAATTCTTTAACAACGAAGGCGACGGCATCGACTCCCACGTTGAGACCCCACTGCTTGGTGGTGTTTCCGAGACTGCGTTCGCGGGTGGGGTAGTAAAGGGTGGAGATGCCGGCGGCGCTGCCGGAGCCGAAGATTTCGCTGGCATTGAAGACGGAACGGCCGTCGTCAGAGCGGGTGACGAAGGCGCGCGTGAGAGCGTAGCCGGCGCGCTTGGTGAAGGTGCCGCGGGCGAGGGTGTAGAAGCGGGGATCTTCGTGGGTAAGGGAGGGAATGATGGCTTCGACGAGGAAGTTTTCCTGGGTCTGGTCGGCGGCGGCGTGCCAGAGATAGCGGGCATAGCCGAGGCCACCGCCGCCGAACTCGGGGTCGGCGTTGGTGCCGAGGGAGTAGCCGGCGAGGGCGGCGGGGATGAAGATGGAGGAGTAGTCGAAAGAGTCCTGGAAGGCGGTGGTGAATTTGGCCTTGACGGACATAGGTGGAAGTTTTTCGTCGGTGCTGACGGTGCGGAAGTTGGGGACGATCCCGAAGATGCGTTTGCTGCTGGGGGGACGGGCGGACCGGGTTTGTGTGGCCTGGGGGTCGGGGGCGTCGGGCAGCGCGGGTTGTGCCGGGTCGGAGGCGCTCAGCGAGCTTGAGAATGTGGCGGGTGTCGACGGGGCAGGATCGGCGGAGGCAGCCAGGTTTGCGGATTCTGGAAGCGTCGCCGGGACACTAGTCTGCGCGAATGCAGCGGGGAGGCAGGTCCCGAGGAAGAGGACGGCTGTAGACCGAAGGACCTGACACTTGCCAACGGAGCGCCCCTGTGCCTCAGCTTTGCTGACGGGCATGGAGGAGGTCGGGCCGGACATGGGGGGCGGGAAACACATAGGAATGAGACGGTACACAGAAGAGTTTGATGCAGCTTGTGGTGATTTGCCCCGGGGTGGGGATTACGGATGCCTCACGCGAGCCGGATGCACCCCCGTTGAGCGGCTGATCCAGCCGTCGGCAAGGGGAATCAAGGTGTGCAACAGCGGGCTCACGTGGCACTTCAGGTGTTACTTAGTGGTTAACAGCTGCTGGCGGTGGATCTAGCCTGGGGGCCAGCCGAGGGGACGACCGCCGAGGAGGTGGAGGTGGAGGTGGTCGACGGTCTGGCCACCGTCGTGGCCAGTGTTGATGACGAGGCGGTAGCCGCGGTCGAGATGGTGGGCGCGGGCGAGATTGGCGGCTTCGGCGAGGAGGGTGCCGAGGAGGACGGTGTCGTCCGGGACGGCGTGGGCGAGGGAAGCGATGTGGCGTCTGGGGATGAGGAGGAGGTGGGTGGGGGCCTGGGGGTTGATGTCGGCGAAGGCGAGGAGATCGGGGGTTTCGTGGACGCGCTTCGCGGGGATGGTTCCGGCGACGATTTTGCAGAAGAGGCAGTCGGGGTGGGTATCCGGCATGAGGGCTATGGTACGCGTGCGGATCAGGGATGCGGAGCGCGCTGTATGATGCGGGCCTGTCCCATTCAGCCTGGGATGTGGGGACGGAGGCGACGCGGGCGTTTGGGGGGAGATTGTGTGGCGGCGGAGTATATGAATGAGCCGACGTTTGCGAGATGGGCGGCGCGCCAGAGGGGTATTCCGCGGTATTTCGGATTTTTGAAATCGAAGAAGCCGGAGGTGAAGGTTGCGGGGCCGGGGTCGGTGGGGTAGAGTGTGGATCCGGCGGGGACGCTTTCGGGTGGGATGCCAGGGTTCTGGGGACGCCCTGCTGATGGAGGCGATGGATTCGGTGGACGTGCAGAGGAGTGGCTGGCGCGGACGGATGGGATTTTGGCTTTCTATAAGAAGGAGCGGGATGCGTTTGATCCTGCGAAGCCTATCTGGTTGACGGAGACAGGGGAGACGGCTTGTGGGGGTGATCCGTGGGCGGCTATGTTCTGGACACCCTTCGGTATCTGGACCAGTTAGGGAGGCTAGCGAAGGGTGGGGTGCAGGTAGCCATGCATAACACGCTAGCGGCTAGCGATTATGGGTGCTGGATGAGACGACTTACCATCCGCGGCCTAACTACTGGGCTGTGTTGTTATGACGGCGGTTGATGGGAACGACGGTGTTGGAGGCTGGGGTGCCTTTGCAATATGGATTGCATGCCTATGCGCATTGTTTGCGGGATGTGCCGGGTGGGGTGGCGTTGCTGGTGATTGAGGACGAGAAGGATGGGGCGCGGGCGATGCGGGTGCCTATGGCGGGGGTGCGGTATACGATGTCGGCGGTGGTGCTGGATAGCGGGCGGGTGATGCTGAATGGGAAGGAGTTGGGATTGAGGCGTGGGGATGCTTTGCCTGCGATGGTGGGGGTGAGAGTGGGGCGGCGGAGTTGCGGTTCGGGGCTGGGACGATTACGTTTTTGGCGTTTCCAGGGGCGGGGGATCGGGCGTGTCGGTGATTCGCGACGCTCGCGTGACAAGGAAGTGAGCGCGGACTTTACTCCAGCGAAGGAGTCGAGAGAATCACGTACGCGTCAGATTCGGAGCAGGTGCAGCTGCTATAGATTGGCGGTACATTCTGCGAAGCATTAGGACGGGTATGAGGGGCTTCATTCGACTCGCTTGCATGTTGTGGACAGGTTTGCTGAGTGTGGATGGGCGGGCTGAGACGCCGATTCGCCTTGAGATCAACATGATGGATGCGGGGCGGTCCCTGGTGCACGTGCGGGAGGTGATCCCGGTGCATGCGGGCGAGAACCTGTTTGCGTATCCGCAGTGGATTCCGGGGGAACACGGGCCGAATGGACCGATTGACGCGGTGGCGGGTCTGTTCTTTCGTGGGGGCGGCCGGGACATGGTCTGGCGGCGTGATCTTGTCGACATGTACCAGTTTCATGTGCAGGTTCCCCCTGGCTTGCATGAGGTAGAAGTGCGATTCGATTTCCTTTCGGTGCCAGGGCTCTTGCAGCGCGTGAATGCGATGTCTTACGGGGGCATCAGCGGGCACCTTGCGATGCTGGAGATGTGCAACTTCGTTATTTACCCGGAGGGACGTCCGGTGCGGGAGATCCCCATGGCACTGACGTTGCAGTTGCCGGCAGGATGGAGCTTTGGAACAGCCCTGGAGCCAGTGGGAGGAGGTCCAGGGGCGGTGCCGCTGGCTGCTCACTTCAAGCCGGTGTCGGTGGAGCAGCTTGTGGATTCGCCGATCGTCATGGGCGATCACTGCCGCAAGTACCCGCTCGCTCCGGAGATAACGCCACAGCACATGCTGGATGTGTGCGCGGATACGGATGCGGGCCTGCAGGTACAGCCTGCGCTACTGGAGGCTTTGTCTAACACGGTACGTCAGGCAGGACGGCTGTTTGCGAGCTATCACTATGCGCATTATGACTTTGTGCTGGCGCTTTCGAAGCGTATTAAGGGAGATAGTCTGGAACATCATCAATCGGCGGATTACCGTGTGAGCAGCCTCGATTACGCTGACGAGGACACGCGGCGCACGTTGGGATACCTGCTGCCCCATGAGTACCTCCACTCGTGGTGCGGCAAGTACCGGCGACCTGTTGGATTGGCCACACCGGATTACAAGACACCGATGCAGGATGATCTGCTGTGGGTCTATGAGGGGCTGACGCAGTATTACGGATGGGTTGTTGCGGCGAGGGCGGGTTTCACGACGCCGCAAGACTTTGTCGATCGGGTGACGGGAGTGGTTTCGGGGATGCATGGCGAGCAGGGGCGCCTGTGGCGGAATCTGCAGGACACGGCCGATGCCTCCTCGATTTTGCGTGGTGGCGATCAAGCCTGGTATGGCTGGAGACGCGGTCAGGATTACTACAATGAAGGCGCTGTGGTCTGGCTACTGGCGGATGTGAAGATCCGACAATTGACGAAGGGCCGCAAGTCGCTGGATGACTTCGCGGCGCTGTTTTTCGGGGGAGGCGGCAACTCCGGCTGGAAGGTGGTGCCGTACGGGTTTGCAGACGTGGTGCGTGCGCTCGATGCGGTTGCGCCGTATGACTGGAGTGGTTTCTGGCAGACGCATCTGCAGGCACATTCGGCCGACTCGCTCTTCAGGGAGCTCGAGGAGACGGGATACCGCTTCGAGTACAGAGAGGAGATGGTTCCCGCGGAGGCAGAGTTCTTGAAGAAGGCTGACATGGTGGATGCCCGTGCCTCCCTGGGTTTCTTCGTCGGGCCCAAGGGAGAGATCCCTGAGGTGCGTTACGGCAGTGTGGGCTTTGCGGCGGGGATTGGACCGGGAGACCGAATCAAGACCATCAACGGAGAAGCGTACACCTCTGCGTTGCTGGGTAAGGCGCTGCGGGAGGCGAAGACCGGCAAAGAGCCCATCGTGCTCGGCACGGTACGGGAGGACGAAGAGGTCGAACGAAGGATTGATTATCACGGAGGTGACCGGTTTCCGTGGCTGACGCGGGAGCCGCAGCGGCCTGATCTGCTGATGGAGATATCAACGCCGCGTCTGGCGTCGGGGGTTAAGCCCGCTGGGGTAAGCAGGCTAAGGCGTTGACTTGGGGAAGTATTTGGGGGTGAGGTTGGGGAGCCAGGGGTTGTAGGCGTGGGCGAAGGCGGCTCGGCGGCCTATGGCGGGGTGGTCGTAGGTCCAGGCTTCGAACCATAGGGGTGGGTTGGGATCGTCGAAAGAGGTGGCGCCCAGGACGTCGAAGGCGGTCTGGGCGGTGAGTTGTGGGTTGGGGACGAGGTTGTGGATGGCCTCCTGGCCGTAGATGTCGGCGGCGTGCTCTTGCGCGCGGCTGATGGCGGCTTCTAACGGTTCTGAGAGGGTGTTGAAGAAGGTGAAGAGCAGGAGGAGGACGGCGGCGGTAGCCCAGTCGTCCTGCGTGGGGATGCGCCAGCGTGGGCCGAAGCGGCGGAGGGTATAGCGAAGGAGATGGAAGGCGCTAAAGAAAAGCAGAAAACTGCCGATAAAGCTTAGGACGAGGCCGCGGAGGACGTGGCCGAGGACGTAGTGGCCGGACTCGTGGCCGAAGACGAAGAGGATTTGGTCTGGGGTGAGCTTTTGGATGGCGGTGTCCCAGACGACGACGCGTTTGGAGGGGCCGAAGCCTTCTACGTCGGCGTTGAGGGTGGTGAGTTTGGAGGAGGCCTGCATGAGGAACATGCGGTCTGGGGGGATGTTCATGTTGCCTTTGGCGACTACCTGTTCGAGGCGCTGGACGAGTTCTGGGTGGGACTTTGTGAGGGGCTCGTAGTGGAAGAAGAGGGGTTCGACGTAGGGAGCGATGAGGAGACCGGCCAGGGAGATGGGGATGGTGCAGGCCCAGAAGGCTAGCCACCAGAGGCGAGGGAGTTTGCGGATGGTCCAGAAAAGGAGCATGAGCAGTAGACCGCCGATGAGCCAGGTGAGGAGGAAGGATTTGGCTTGATCGAGGAACCAGCTTGGCCAGTGTTGGATGGAGAGGCCGTAGTTGAGGCTGAGGTGATGGCGGTATAGCTCAAGGGGGAGGTTGAGGAGGAAGGTGGCGAGCAGGAGGAGGAAGGCGAAGGTGTAGCCCCCGAGCCAGCGGTTGCGGCTGAGATGGAGGGCGCGGTCGCGCATGCGGGCGATTAGGCCTAGTTGCAGGAGGAGGACGAGTTGGAGGATGGCCCAGAGTTCGTCGGCGAAGTGGGTTTTGCGATGGATGGCGGCGAGGTGTTGCGCTTTGGCGAGACCTGGGGGGGAGAGGGTGTAGTCGGGGAGGTTGCCGTTTGGGGG
>CAZZWG010000121.1:0-10231 GCA_964657685.1 Verrucomicrobia bacterium Tous-C9LFEB
AAGGTGGCGGCTACGCAGCTAGCGGCTGCGCGGGTAGCGAAGCAAACCACTAACCCCAGCTACCGCGAAGCCGCTAACACCAGCTCCCCGCGAAGCCGCTACCTCAGCTAATCTCAAGTCCATGCCCACCGGCGCCCAGCACGACCAAGCCGCTCGCGCGGCGCAGCACAGCGCCAAAGCCTCGGCCGCCCTCAGCTCCGTGCTCGCCGCTTTCGGCGTTACCCTGCTCAAGCTCCTCACCGGCCTCTACACCGGCTCGCTGGGCATGCTCTCTGAAGCCGCCCATTCCGGCATTGATCTGCTTGCCGCTGCCATCACCCTCGCCACCGTCCGCGTCAGCGACCGTCCCGCGGATGAAGAGCACAATTACGGCCACGGCAAGCTCGAAAACGTCTCCGCAGGCCTAGAGATCCTGCTCATGCTCGCCTCCGCTGTCTGGATCGCCTGGGAAGCCGTCGGTCGCATACGCCATCACACACATCTCGAACTCCGCCTGACCATCTGGCCCTTTCTCGTTCTTCTCCTCTCCATCGCCGTCGACACCACCCGGGCCCGCACCCTCCGCCGCGTCGCCCACGAGCACCGCTCCGACGCCCTCGCCGCCGACGCCGCCCACTTCGGCACAGACATCTGGTCTTCCGCCGCGGTCCTCCTCGGTCTCCTTGCTACCTATCTCGGCGATCACCTGCACATCGCGGTCCTCCAACTCGCCGACCCGATCGCCGCTCTCCTCGTCACCGCCGTCATCCTCTCCGTGACCGGCAGCCTCGCCCATCGCACCCTGGACGCGCTCCTCGACGCCACTCCTCCCGAAGTCCGCGCAAAGCTCCGCCAGACGCTCATCCAGGACATCCAGGCCGTTCCTGACGTGCTCAAAGCCGAACGCGTCCGCATCCGCCGCTCCGGCCCCGACTACTTCGTCGACCTCACGCTCGGTCTGCCCCGCAATCTCACCTTCCAGCGCGCCGAACAGGTCACCGTCAAAGCGACCGAAGCCGTCCAGAACACGCTTCCCGGCGCTGATGTCGTCGTCCACACCGTCCCTACCGCCTCTCTCGGCGAGTCAGTATTTGAGCGGATTCGCGCTGTCGCCGCCCAATCCAATCTCTCGGTCCACGATGTCAGCGTGCAGGATCGCGAGGGCCGCTTAGCCGTCGAACAGCACCTTGAAGTGCCCGAAACCATGTCACTTCGTGATGCTCATGACGTTGCCACCCGCCTCGAGACCCAGATCCGCCACGACCTGCCCGTCATCAGCAGCCTTCTCACCCACATCGAAAGTGAACCCGAAACCATAGCTCCGATCGCGCAGATTCCCACCGCCGTCAACCTGGAGAGCCAGCTCCGCGACACCGCCCGCACCTTCCCCGAGATCCTCGACGTGCATGAAATTACCGTGACCCGCGGCCACGGCGGCGCTGCCCTCTCCGTGCAGGTCAACTGCCATTGCACCCTGCCAGACAATCTCCCCATGGCCCGCGTCCACCAGGTCATCACCGACCTCGAAAGCGAGTTTCGCCTGCATCATCCCAACGTCAGCCGCGTCCTTATCCATCCGGAACCCGCCACCGACAACCGCCGCTGACCCATCCCGCACAACCGATCCCGAAGCCGACTGTCCCGCTCTTCGCAAGCTACCGTAGTCGAGCATGAACATCATCAGCCCACTTGGGGCTGCCTCCATACACTTCCGTCCCTCAACTCGCATACACTTGAAGGCGACATGCATCGTTCGTCCTTTCTCCTCTCCACCCTCGCCCTCAGCGGCCCGTTAGTCCTCGCCCAGACCGGCACGCCGGCGCATCACACCGCCGCTTCCAGCGCGGCCCATCGGCCCACGACCGCGACAGCAACGGCCAAACCCGCGGGACCACCCTGTTTCGCGCTGCCCGCCATCTCCGACAAGATTCCCGCCCTGCCCGCCAGCGTCGGCTGTCCCAAAGTGATGTTCACCGTCTCTGACCGCCTCGACTACATCAACCCCCTCGCGGACCGCTTCAAGACCACCCTCTTCAACGAACTCCCGGTCGTTATCTCGCTCGGCTACGCTGACATCTCGCTGGGAACGGGCGATCTCGCCAAGCCGCAGCAGTACTACACCGTGAAATACACCGGCTACCTCACCGACGGTTCCAAGTTCGACAGCTCCGAAGACCACGACGAAACCCGCGCCGGCTTCACCTTCCCCTATGGCGCGCATCGCGTCATCGCCGGCTGGGACCTCGGCTTCGAAGGCATGCACATCGGCGGCAAGCGCCGTCTCTTCATCCCGTACCAGTTCGCCTACGGCGCCCAGGGCCAGCCACCCAAGATCCCTGCAAAGTCGATGCTTATCTTCGACATGGAACTGATCGCCCAAAGCGACACAGCACCCAAGCCGCCAACACCGCCCACCCCTCCAACCCCAGCCCCGGGTGCCAATCCATCCACACCCTCCGGCAGCCCTGGAAGCCAGCCGACAGCCCCCGGCACGCCAACAACTCCGCCGCCAACGCCCGGTGACAAGCCCCTGCCGCCCAAGCCCGGCACCACGCCACCGCCCGCCACCCCGAACACCACGGCACCCTCGACCAGCCCCAGCTAACTTTCGCTGAACAAAACCCACCCCTTCGCATTGCGAAAGGGTGGGTTTCGTTCGCCAGAGCTGACGCACGGAAGAATTGCTGCACCAGTAGCCCCCGCCCACCATCCAAAAGAGCAGCCTATGCTCACCCGCCTCAGCCCACTATTTCCCTACCTCCGCCGCTACTGGCGGCAGTTCGCCCTGGGCGGCCTTGCTCTCCTGGTCTATAACTGCGCAAAAGCCACGATTCCCCTCCTTGTTGGCACCGCCGTTGACGATATGCGGCGCGACATCCACACCGCCGCCATATGGCATCACGCTCTCGAACTCCTCGGCGTGGCCATCGTCTCTGCGGTCTGCCTCTATCTCACTCGCCAGATCATCATCGGCGCCTCTCGCGAAATTGAATTCGACCTGCGCAACGATCTCTTCGCCCATCTCGAAAAACAGCCGCCCGCCTTCTTTCAGCGCAACCGCACGGGCGACATCATGGCCCGTAGCACCAACGATCTCTCGGCCGTCCGCCAGCTCCTCGGACCCGCGATCATGTACTCGGCCAATACCGTCGTATTCACGGCGGCTGCCCTTCCTTTCATGCTCCGGATCAGCCCTCACCTGACGCTGATTGCCTTTCTTCCGCTGCCTTTCGCCTCTGTTCTAGTGCAATACTTCGGCGCCCGGATCCATACCCGCTTCGAGCGGATCCAGGCCATGTTTTCCGATATCTCTGCGCAGGCTGAAGAAAACTTCTCCGGTGCCCGCCTGATTCGCGCCTTCGCGCAGGAGGATGCCCAGATTGCCGCCTTCGAGGAGTCCAACCGCGAGTACATCCGCCGCTCCCTCCTCCTCGCCCGCCTCATGGCCATGCTCTGGCCCACGCTGGAACTCGTCCTGGGGGTCAGCCTCATGCTCACCCTGCTCGTAGGCGGCCGCGAAGTCGTGCAGCACCGCATCACGGTCGGCCAGTTCACCAGCTACAACGTGTACATGGTCCAGCTCACCTGGCCGATGATCGCCATCGGCTGGGTCGTCAACCTCGTACAGCGCGGTACGGCCAGTGTCGTCCGCATCGACGCCCTGCTGCAAGAATCACCCGCTATCACTGATAGTCCAGCGCTGTCTTCAACGCCCGCTATCCCCGAAAGCAAACCAATCGAGGGTGCAATCACCTTCCGCAATCTCACCTTCCACTACGACACCGGCCCGGAGATTCTCCACAACATCAATCTCCACATCCCCGCCGGCACCTCCTTAGCCATCGTCGGCCCTACAGGCAGCGGGAAGACCACCCTCGTCTCCCTGATCCCACGCCTCTACGACGCCGATCCCGGCCAGGTTCTCATTGACAACCAGCCCATCCGCGACTATCCACTAGCCGACCTCCGCGCCGCAATCGGCTTCGTCCCCCAGGAGACCTTCCTCTTTTCCACCACACTGCAGGACAACATCGCCTTCGGCCGCCCCAACGCCTCTTACGACGAGGTCCTCCACGCAGCGCAAACCGCCCATATAGGCAAGGAGATCCTCGAGTTTCCGCACGGCTTTCAGACCATCGTCGGGGAACGCGGCCTCACCCTCTCAGGCGGCCAGAAACAACGCAGCGCTATCGCCCGTGCCCTTCTGCGGGAGCCCCGCGTCCTCATCCTCGACGACGCGCTCGCCTCCGTGGACACCTTCACCGAAGAGCAGATCCTCGCTGGCCTCCGCTCCGCCATGCAGGGCCGCACTACGCTCCTTATTGCCCACCGCGCCAGCACCGCCCGCAACGCCGACCGCATCGCCGTTCTTCTCCACGGCCGCATCGCCGAATTGGGAACCCACGATGAACTTGTCGAACGTGGTGGATACTATGCTGACCTGGTTTCCAAGCAAAGCCTGGAAGAAGAGATCCTCCAGGCCGTGTAATGCTTCACTTCAGGACATTACCGGTAACACCTTCGCGTCACATGGAGTGATATCCGAAGATGTATTGCGTCACATCGTGACGTTCTGCCACTATGGCGCGTGGAAATTTTCAGCATTATCGTCAGCGTACTTGGTCTTAGCGCGATCGCTTTGCTGAATCTCGCGGTGCTGGCGTTCTTCCTTCTTCACACGTGGCGGGCGCTGAAGCCGAGGCTGCGCGCCGCTGACTCCCCAGCCGCAAAGCGCTACAAGCTTTCAGCGGCGCACCGCTAAAACAACGACGTCTATCTGCCTTCGTGCAGATCGGGCGACGACACGTCAGGATGGGTGTTCACAACCGGTGCCGTAGGCTGCACGTTTCCTGTGACCTCGCCCAGGTAGGCCGCAAACGCCACCACAAGCACTCCGACCAAAGCCAATCCCCACGCCGACTCGTCCTTCGTATCCCAGAACAACATTGCATCTCCCTCTCGTCTTCGATCCTACCGCACCTGGAACCGCCACCGATGCTTTGCGCACGGTCCCGCCCGCCGGCATGCTATTCGTCTTTACCCTTTCCCATCACCTTCACAATGACCCGCTTCGACCGCTGCCCATCGAACTCCGCATAAAAGACTCGCTGCCACGTACCTAAGTCCAGCTTGCCACGCGTCACCGGCAGCGTCGTCTCATGATGCAGAAGCAGCGCCTTCAGGTGGGCATCCGCATTGTCTTCTCCCGTTTGATGATGCTTATACCCCGGCCACCGCGGCGCCAGCTTCTCCAGCCAGACGCTGATGTCTTCGATCAACCCGCTCTCATGATCATTGACGTAAATGGCAGCGGTGATGTGCATGGGCGAAACAAAACAAAGTCCATCCTCCACCCCGCTCTTGCGCACCACCGCCTCGACCTGGTCGGTGATATGAACCATCTCATACTGCTTCTTCGTGTTGAACGTCAGATAGTCGGTGAAAACCTTCATCTGTCCATGCTACCTGCCGGTCACCATCGGCGCGGCGATCCGCTCCCGGAGCCTACCTATCCGCCCCTTCGGACCCACCGCAAACGGCAGCGACAACGCCTGCCAGCCCTGATCCGCATCCGGCGGCTCCGCACTGCCGGGACTCAGCCTCACCCAGGTCCGCCCATCATCATGGGACACATCCGTCCCATTCGGCCCCACCGTGATCCAGCTGCCGGATGCCGCATTCCAGGCCACCGCGCTTCGAAAACCACTGGGCGGCTGCTCGGCCGCAATCGCACGTGAGCCGAGCAGATTCTTCAGCGCGGGACCGCCATGGCGCACAAACACAGCACTCCCCATCTCCGGCCGGCTGCTGTCACCACCCACGATCATCAGATCCACACGATCCCGTGAAACCCGCCGCGCCGCAATCGACACAGCACCGGCCGTTGCTCCGGAAGCAAGCGGAAGCTGCATCTGGGCGAAGGTGTATTTCATTGCCGTGTAGCCGAAGTCGTAGCTTTCCCCGGAAGGATATAAAAGACGCCCGCCTCCCTCGCCGCCGGTTACAAAGGCAAAGCTATTGCCGTCAGCGACCGGACTGAGTGCTGTGTTGCTGGCCGCGAACGGGAACTCGCCGGGCCTGGCCGGCGCGGGCGGTCCCGGTGAGAACGCCTCGTCCTCCCGCAGCGTCTTCCACGTGCTTCCGTAGTCTTTCGAGGTGAAAACAACAAACTCTCCGCCCACCGGATGACCAATCAGAACGCCAAAAGCAAAGTAGCCCTTCTCCGGCGGCTGTCCCGGACGGTATTGAAACTGCAACGAATCCCACATCCCCTCGGGATCTGGGTTCTGCAGAACCATTTCCCAACTCCTGCAGCCATCCACGGTCTTGTACACACGCGACCTCTCCCCCTGGCCGCTCGACATCACCAATGCCGTCTTTGCATCGAAGCCCTGAACACCGCGCAGGTCCAAAGTACGCCCGTCTGGAGGGACGGCACAGGCGATCCACTGGGAACCTCCGTCCTCCGTGCGCAGAACAGTTCCATTTGCTCCGCTCGCCCACGCTACCTGGTTCGATAGGGCGTACACCGCGCGCAGATCCGCCCCGGTTCCGGACTCCTGGGTCTCCCACTGGGCCGGCGCCGCTGTTGTCCACAGGAGAAGAAGGCCGAGTTGGAGCCACCAGCGCACGAGGCCTATCTTCGTTTTCTGTTCGTGTCTTTGCTATCCCACTTTGGCGACGAGCTCTTCACGGCGGTCACACCCCGAATACCACTGACATGGCATTACCTCGCCTCCGAGCGAACCTGGAGCCACTTCCGATACCATCACCCCTGATGCCCACTCACGCGAAACGCGCGCTCGTTACCGGCGGCGCCGGCCTTATCGGCTCACACATCACCGACCTTCTTCTCGCCAACGGCTACACCGTCCGCATCCTCGACAACCTCGAGCCCAACACCCACAAACAGGGCAAACCCGCCTGGGTGAATCCGAAAGCCGAGTTCGTGCAGGGCGAAGTGCAGGACGCGGCGACCATTCGTGCCGCACTTCAGGACATCGATGTCGTCTTCCACGAGGCAGCCTACGGCGGCTACATGCCCGAAATCTCGAAGTACGTCCTTGTCAACAGCTATGGCACCGCGCAGATGCTGGAAATTATCCGCGACGAGAAACTTCCCATTCGCAAACTCCTCGTCGCGAGCTCCCAGGCCGTGTACTCGGAAGGCGCAGCCCTGTGTCCCGATCATGGACACGTCGTGCCGCTGATCCGTCCCGTCGAGCAGCTTCGCGCCGGTGATTTCGCCGTTCACTGCCCCGTCCTGGTCGAAGGAAAGGCCTGCGGCAAGCCCACAACCTCCATCCCCACCCCCGAAAGCACTCCGGGCGGCGGCGAGACGGTCTACGCCCTCACCAAGGTCGACCAGGAGCGTCTCGTCCTCCTCTGGGGCAAGCAAACAGGCATCCCGACCGTCGCTCTGCGTTATAGCTGCACTTATGGCCCTCGCCAGTCTCTCTTCAATCCCTACACCGGCGTCATCGCCATCTTCTGCACCCGCCTGCTCAACCACCAGCAACCCGTGATGTATGAGGACGGCGGCCAGACCCGCGATCTCTGCTTCGTCGAAGACATTGCTCGCGCCAACCTGCTCGCCATGGAGTCCGACAAGCTTGATGGCCTCCCTGTGAACGTAGGCTCAGGCCGCGCCACGAGCGTCCGCGACCTCGCCCGCATCATTGCCGAAAAGCTCGGCGTCGACCTCGACCCGCTCGCCCGCGGCGAGTTCCGCCCCGGCGAAATCCGCTCTCTCATCTCCGACATCAGCCGCATCCGCACCCTGGGCTACGAGCCCTCCGTCACGATCGAAGAGGGCATCAGCCGCTACGTCGACTGGATCAAAACGCAAGGCACCGTCAAAGACTACTTCGCCGAGATTGAAGCCGGCCTCCGCGCCAAAGGCATCGTCCAAAGCGTCGGCAAGTAGCCTAACCCACGGTCGAGGTCACCTCATGGGAGGTGATCTCATACTGAAAGCTGTCCGGGTCCAGCGAATCCAGACGCCCCTCTGCCGTCTCCGCCTGCGGGTACATGAAGAAGTGCAGCGGAGGCCCATCGGATCCCGGCAGTGTCACGTCCTGCCGGTAATTGAACGCCACCCAGTTCATCTCCCACGACCCAAACAGCCGCGCGCGCACATCCTGCACTTTCTCGTCCGTCAGCGTCAGATTTCCTGGAGACTCCTCCAGCACCACCTTGCGCACGTCCGCCGGATCCACCGGAACCCATCCAGGCCCGTTCAGGTACACCTCGGCCCGGCAATGCTGCGCCTTCGACACATCCTCTGACTTCGTCCCTAAACTGCGCGCCTGCAAACGGGACGGCCCCACCCGCAAACCATAGACATCCCGCGCCGGCAGACCAGCCGCACGAGCTAATCCGACGAACAGCGCATTCAGATCCGCACATTTCCCGCCCAGATTGCCCGTCTCCAGCATCGGCCGGATATCGCCAACACCGCACCCCCGCACCTTCGCCTCACGATGCGTATTCTCGACGATCCATTCATAGATGGCACGCGCTTTCTGCACGTCGGTAGCGGCCCCTGCAGTAATCTCCTCTGCCTTGCGCTTCACGATGCCATCCGTCGGCACATATCGCGTTGGCGTGAGAAAGCCCTGCAGGTCCCCATCCCCCCTTTGCCTCTCCCTACCAGACGAGCCCAGGGGAACGTCCCAGTCCCGCGTGGCGACCCTCACCCTCTGCACGAGAACAGGCTCCACCCCTCCCGGGAACACCGCGGCCACCATCCCCGCCGTTTCCTCCCCCTGCTGCAGGTACCTGCCTCCCACGTCCACCCTGGATGCCAGCAACTTCTGAAACGGCGTCTCTTCCGCCAGCGGCTCCGGAAGCCACACACGTGTCACTCCAGAGGGATGCAGCACCCGCACCCGCGTTGTGATCTCGAAGACTCGCCAGCCCTTTTTGTCCTGCCCCATGCCCAGGGGAGAGTGCGCCTGGGCCCCTGTCCCTGCCGATGCCGCGGCTGCGAGGTACAAAAACTCTCGTCTTCTCATAAGCCTCATTCTATGTAGCCCGACCTCTTCGCACCGGCGAAGCCGATCCGCAGCGGTTCGCTCCTGCTTTGAGGAGTGTACGAAGCCTCCTTCGTGATTAACTAGCTCTCCAGCAGCTAGCCCCCAAATCTCCGGAGCATGAAATGCGGGTTCACCGTCACACCGTCGTCTTTTGCGTCATCCTCGGGCTCTCCCTTTCACTGGCAGCTCAGCTCTGCAAGGCCCAACAAGCCGCCGTTCCGCGCTATGACCTGTTTACCGGCTTCAGCGACCTCAACACCCCCGGCCTGAACAAGATCAATCAAATCGGCTTCCATCTCCAGGCTGGCGTCAACGCCTCGCGCTGGCTCGCCTACGGCTTCGACTACAGCACCCAGCACGGCTCCACCACCCTGATCCCCAGCCTGGCCACGTCCGCTCTCCAGCAGCAGCTCGGCGCCGAGTTGCCGCCCGGCTACAAACTCAGTCTGCCCCTCGATGCCACAATCCAGACCTTCACCGCCGGCGGCCAGGTCGTCCTCCGCCACTACCACCAGGCCACTTTCTTCGTTCGCCCCGTTCTTGCCGCATTCCATATCCGCGCCACGGCTCACCCCAGCGATCCCATCAACACCCTCGTTGCTGCCCAACTGGCCCCCACCGGCACCTTGACGGACTGGTACGGCGTCTACGGCGCGGGAGGCGGCGTCGAGGTCCCCGTGACCCGTCATCTCGGGGCCCGCATTCAACTTGACGCCGGCTGGAATCATCCCTTCACCAACATCCTTGGCAACGGCAACTGGAGCTACCGCTACTCGATCGGCCCTGCCTTTCACTTCGGGCGCAACGTCCTTCACACGCCCTAACGTGGCGGTTCCGGCTTCCCCTCAGAGAATCAACATGCAATCCCCGTAGCTAAAGAACCGATACCCCGCCGATACCGCATGCCCATACGCGGCCAGCACCTGCTCCCGCCCCGCAAAGGCACTTACCAGCATCAGCAGGGTCGATTGCGGCAGATGAAAGTTCGTCAACAGCCCGCCTACCAGCCGGAAACGGTCGTCCCCCTCCGGCCCCGGGGAAAGAAACAGCCCGGTCGTTCCAGAGTGCGCTTCCAGGCGCAACGGATTGCTCCCGCTGAGCGCGCCATAACGCCCTTCAAAGACTCGGGCTGCATGCTCCAGTGTTCGCGTCGTTGTCGTACCTACCGCAACGATCCGACGCCCCTCCGCCCAAGCCCGGTTCAGGGCCGACGC
>CAZZWG010000122.1:0-2821 GCA_964657685.1 Verrucomicrobia bacterium Tous-C9LFEB
CCGCAGGCGGTGAGGATGATGAGGGAGACCGCGATGGAGAGCGGGATGGAGATGCAGACGATGACCGTGGAGCGCCAGGAGCCGAGGAACAGCAGGATCATGAGGCCGGTGAGGGCGGCGGCGATGCAGGCTTCGCGCACGACTTCGTTGATGGAGGTGCGGACGAAGATGGATTGATCGAAGAGGGGCGTGATCTTGAGGTTGCCGAGGCCAGCGCCGAGTTGCGGGATCATCTGCTTGGTCTGGGAGACGATGTCGAGCGTGGAGGTGTCACCGTTCTTGAGGACGGTGAGGAGGGCGGAGCGGCGGCCGTCCTCGCGAACGATGTTGGTCTGCTCGGCGTAGCCCATGTGGACCTGGGCGACGTCTTTAACGTAAACGACGGCGCCGTTGGCGGCGCGAACGGGAAGGTCGTTGAGGGCGGATACGGTGTCCGGGCTGGAGTTGGTGCGGACGATGTATTCGCGGTCACCGATGCGCGCGGTGCCGGCGGGGAGAATGAGGTTTTGCGCGTTGACGGCGCTGGAGACGTCCTGGGCGGAGAGGTGGTGCGCGAACATGAGGTTAGGGTCGGTGTCGACCATGACCTGCTTGACTTTGCCACCGTAGGGCAAGGGAACGCTGGCGCCGCGGACGTTGGCGAGACGTGGCCGGATGAACTGCAGGCCGTCGTCGTAGAGGTCCGCTTCGCTGAGGCCCTGACCGCTCAGGCCGAGTTCGAGAATGGGTACGGTGGAGGCGTCGTACTTGAGAACGAAGGGCGGAAAGGAGCCTGGGGGCAGGACGCGGAGGATGGTTTGTACGACGGCGGTGACCTGCGCGAGCGCGAGATCGACCTGAACGTTGGGCTGGAAGAAGACCTTGA
Source organism: Verrucomicrobia bacterium Tous-C9LFEB (assembly GCA_964657685.1). GTDB lineage: Bacteria > Acidobacteriota > Terriglobia > Terriglobales > Acidobacteriaceae > Granulicella. The sequence continues at coordinate 866 of CAZZWG010000122.1, forward strand.
CGACGGCGACACCCTGGTAGCTCTGGCTTTCGGTGTGTTCCATGTCATTGACGGTGGTGGTGAGCGCGCGCTCGCAGATGGTCACGACGCGACCGTCCATCTCCGTGGGGGTCAGGCCGGTGTAGGTCCAGACGATGGTGACGACGGGGATGTTGATGTTGGGGAAGATGTCCTTGGGCGTCTCGAGTGCGCATGCGATGCCAAGGATGGCGATGAGCATGGACAGGACGACAAAGGTATAGGGGCGGCGCAAGGCCAGCCGAACAATCCACATGCAGAAGGCCTCAGGGAGTCTTGCGCTCGAACAGTTATATGACGCAGGAAGTAAGTCTCAGGACTCCTCTACGCGAATGGGCCAGGGGCGATAAACGAAAAGAAGGCGCGTTGAGCGCCTTCTTTTCAAGACATATTTCGGGGGCTTCTTAGGCTTTCTTTGCCTGCTCAAAGCGCTTGTTGACTTCTTCCCAATTGACGGTGTTCCACCAGGCGGCGAGGTAGTCGGGGCGCCGGTTGTTGTACTTGAGGTAGTAGGCGTGCTCCCAGACGTCGTTGCCCAGAACGGGGTAGAGGCCCTGCATGAGGGGGCTGTCCTGGTTGGGTGTGGTGATGATTTCGAGCTTGCCACCGCGGTACACGAGCCATCCCCAACCGGAGCCAAACTGCTTGGCGGTGGATTCGTTGAATTGCTTCTTGAAGGCGTCGAAGGTGCCGAAGTCCGTCGCAATCTGACTTTCGATGGCGCCGATGGGGTTGCCGCCACCGCCGGGCTTCATGATCTGCCAGAACATGGTGTGGTTGACGTGCCCACCGCCGTTGTTGCGGACCACGGTACGGACTTCTTCGGGCACCGCGGCAAGGTCTTTCAGCAGGTCTTCGGGTGTTTTCTTGCCGAGGTCGGGGTGCTTCTCGACCGCACCATTGAGATTGGTGACGTAGGTCTGATGGTGCTTGTCGTGGTGCAACTTCATGGTGGCTTCATCGATGTGCGGCTCAAGGGCAGCGTAATCGTAAGGCAGGGGAGGAAGTTCAAACGCCATGGATCTTCTCCTAAGAATCGTTCCGGCAGGGCAACTGGCTCGCCTCCGGCGAAATGCCAGAACGAGCGTCGCGTGCACGGCTAGTTGGATGCACCGGACCCCTCCCAAGCTTTTTTCTTCGTGGGGGGCTTTGCCGAAGGCAGGGCGGGGGGGCATTCTAGGAGCACATGCAAACCGAGAAGCTGGCGTATGACTGGGTGGAGAATGGCGGGCAGGCACCGGGTGGACCGGGGGTAGCGCCGCGCTGGACGTCGAGCAAGAAGGACGCGGTGTGTACGGCGTATGCGGCGTCGAGCCGGGTGTGGTTCACGCTGTCACATGGGACTCTGAACGAAATTTACTACCCGACGATTGACCGTCCGCAGACGCGTGACATGGAGTTGCTGTTTTCGGATGGGGAGAGCTTTGTTCATGAGGAGAAGCGGGATTTCGAATATGACTTCCACTACATCGATGACGAGGCGCTGGCGGTCCGGGTGGTGGCGAACGATCTGAACGGCCGCTACACGGTGACCAAGGAGTTCATCACCGATCCGCATCATCCGGTGGTGCTGATGCGGGTGAGCGTGGCGGGCGACGAGGAGATCCTTGCCCGGTTGAAGTGTTACGCGCTGCTGGCCCCGCACCTGGACGGAGGGGGCGCGGGCAACTCGGCACGAGCGTTGAACCTGGCGGGCAAGCGGTGTGTGCTGGCGTGGAAGAACGAGGCGCGGCTGGCGTTTGGGGCGAGCTGCGGATTTTCGCGAACGTCCTGCGGGTATGTGGGTGTGAGTGACGGCTACCAGGACCTGACGCGCAATCTGCGGATGGAGTGGGAGTACGGCGAGGCGTTGGATGGCAACGTCGCGATCATGGGCGAGATCGATCTTGCGCAGAATCGCGAGTTCACGATTGCCATTGCGTTTGGGAATGCACCGCA
>CAZZWG010000122.1:2921-10171 GCA_964657685.1 Verrucomicrobia bacterium Tous-C9LFEB
CACCTGGTGTGGACGCGGGACATGATCCAGTCGGCGACGGCGATGATGGCCTGCGGGCGGAACGATACGGCGCTGCGGGCGCTGGTGTACCTGGCGTGCACGCAGCATCCGGATGGTGGGTTTTCGCAGAACTTCTGGATTGACGGGATTCCGTACTGGTCGGGGATCCAGCTGGATGAGGTGGCGTTTCCGATCATGCTGGCGTGGCGGCTTTGGAAGGCGGATGCGCTGGGGGAGTTCGATATTTTCCCCTTTGTGACGCGGGCTGCGGGGTTCCTGGTGCGGTATGCGCCGGTGACGCAGCAGGAGCGCTGGGAAGAGGACGCGGGGTATTCGCCGTCGACGCTGGCGGCGGTGATTTCCGGGCTGGTGTGTGCGGCGGATATCTGCCGCAGTTTTGGGTCGGGCGAGGTGGGTGGATTTCTGGAGGAGTACGCCGACTGGATTGAGGCGCACCTGGATGAGTGGACGACGACGAACCGCGGTGTGCTGGATCCCGAGGTGCCGTACCACTACATGCGGATCCGGCCGCCGGCGGAGGGTGAGCCGTTCCATAACCCGACGATTCCCGCGGGAAGCGTTCTGATTGCCAACCGCGAGCCCGGGGAGCAGTACACCTTTGAGGCGCGGGCGGTCATTGACGGAGGGTTCCTGGAGCTGGTGCGGTATGGGATCCGGCGGGCGAATGATCCGCTCATTGTGGATTCGTTGAAGGTGGTTGATAAGGTCCTGAAGATCGAGACGCCCTATGGACCGTGTTGGCGGCGCTATAACCATGACGGCTACGGACAGCGTAAGGATGGGGGGCCTTTCGTTGGCTATGGGCAGGGTCGCGCGTGGCCCATTCTGACGGGCGAGCGGGCGCATTATGAACTGGAGGCCGGGAACGATGTAAGGCCGTTGCTGCGGGCGATGGAGCGGTTTTCGTCGATCGGCGGCATGTTGCCGGAGCAGGTGTGGGACCGGGACGATCTGCCCAGCGAAGGCATGTACTGCGGGCGATCGGCAGGGTCGGCGCAACCGCTGGTGTGGGCGCATGCGGAGTACCTGAAGCTGTTGCGGTCGGTGGCGGACGGGAGGGTGTTTGACCGGATCTCCGTGGTAGAGAAGCGGTATGCCGTGCCGGTGGAAGAGCGCAGCTTCCGGAGCCGGATGGAGATTTTCCGGGTGAACCGTCCGATCAGCACGATGGTGCAGGGCGGGACGTTGCGGGTGGCGGATCCGGAGCGTTTCCGGCTGGTGTGGACGGCGGACAACTGGGCGACGACCAACCGGATCGAGTCCCGGCAGATGGGTCACCCGGGCTCGTTTGCGGATATTTCGGTGGGTCCGGAGCAGACGGGGAGCCTTGTGTTCACGATGTATTGGCCGGGTCAAAATCGATGGATGGAACGCAACCAGGAGGTCACCATTCATCCCGAGCCGCCGAAACAGGACGTAGCGGCGGTAAAACCGAAGGCCTGAGCCGGACGTTCATATGTTGCATCCTGCAGGTGCCGGTGCGTATCTGAAGGGTTAGCCATCTGGTGGTTAGCGTTTCGACACCGGCGGCTGCGATACTGGGCAGGAGGACGGGGAGCGCGAAGCCCCGGGACCAGGCGAGGGAATGGCGACCAGCGTACAGGAACCCGTACCGGCAGAAGCAACGCGACGGCCTGTGCCTCGTCCGCCCGCCAGCAAGGATACGTTTGAACGAACGCTGCGGAGTGCGGGCTCCACGGTGGCGTTTCGGGAGATTATTGCCCAGGCAATCGATACCTTCTGTGCCAGCAAGGCGCGCTTTCTGCTGACGATGCTGGGGATGGTGATTGGGTCGGCGTCCGTGATCCTGGTGGCGACGCTGGGGCTGACGGGGCGGCAGTATGCGTTGAATCTGATCGCGTCCATTGGGCCGAACATGATCGAGATGCAGGGCGGCGGCGGGCTGGTGACGGGGCCGGATAACGTCAGCGTGCCGGACTACATGACGCGCGAGGACATGACGGCGGTCCTGGATCAGATGGGGCCGTGGATCACGGCGAGTTCGCCGATGCTGGAGTGGCACGACCGGATCCCGGTGGAGAATGGCAAGGTAAAAGAGGCCATGATGCTGGGGGTGAGCCCGCAGTACAAGCAGGTGCGCAATCTGAAGGTTGTGGCGGGGCGCTTCTTTGACGACCAGGACGACATGACGCACGCGAAGGTGGCGGTCATGGTTGAGCCGTTGGCGCAGGAGCTCTATGGGAGCTCGGGCGGAGCGATCGGCGAGACCATCAGTGTGAGCGGCATTCCGTTTACGGTGATTGGGGTCTTCAAAGAGGGTGTGACTACCTTTGGGATGAGCGAGGTGAGCAATCAGACGATGCTGATCCCGTATCCCGTGGCCCGGTATTTCCAGGGAACCGACAACCTGAAGCAGATCTTCTTTACCGTGGCGAACTCCAAAGACGTGGAGCCGGTTGCACGGCGGATTGAGCACATCATTGTGTCGCGGCATCGGGCGGGGAACACCTTTACGGCGTTCACGCTGACAACGGTGTTGCAGGTGATGGGGCAGATTTCGACGATGCTGATGATTGTGTTGACGCTTGCGTCGGCGATCACGCTGGTGGTGTCGGGTGTCGGCATCATGAACTCGATGCTGGCGAATGTGCAGTCGCGCATCAAGGAGATTGGCATCCGCAAGGCGCTGGGCGCGACGAGCCGGGATGTGCGGCTGCAGTTTCTGACGGAGAGCGTGTTTCTCTCGCTGGCGGGTGGGTTGGTGGGTACGTTGCTGGGGCTGGCGCTGCCTTTCGCGGTGAGCGTGTTGAGCGACTTCCAGATTCCGATCTCGCCCTGGAGCGCGATCATTTCGCTGGTGACTGCCATTATGGTGGGCGTGATCTTCGGGACGCTGCCGGCGAACCGGGCGGCGAAGCTGGACCCGGTGACGACGCTCAAGTACGAGTAGCTTCCGCCTCCCCTGCTTTCCCTCAATGCCGCTGGCACCTTTTTCTTTCTGTAAACGCTACCTCTAGTGAAGCCGATAGCTTTGACTTCCCTCCTGCAGATGCTTTGTGGCAGGGGAGGGAAGCGCGGCTGAGGGGGTTTGCCATGTCCGATCTTGCCGCTGCTTTTTTGGTTTTGCCGTTTCTTTTTGCGCTCACCGTGGTGCTTGAGTGCACACGGGTTGGTGCTTTCCGGCTGCGAAAGTTCGTTCGTGCAAGGAGGCAGAGGATGCCTGTCAGGCGCTCGGGGGCGCGGCAATCCTCGCGCGCGGACGCGTGAGTTCCGGTTGGGCTATTGCAGCGCCGGGTTCTTCACGAGAATTGTGTCCGCTCGCGACATTGCTGCAACTCCCGGGTTAGAAGGCCGAACGAACGCGGGATTGTAATAAGGAGAAAATACGAGGGCGAAATTGTGAGTGTCTGCAACACCCCCACGCAGGAGGGCATCCGAAGGTGAAAAGCAGGTCTTGCTTTCAGTCAGTAGGAGCAATATGCGCGGTCTGGTTCGTCTTGTAGTTTGCTGTACTTTTCTCTTTGTTTGTTCGCCCTTCGCTTTCGCTGATTCGGTTTCGGTAACCGGCAACGTGAGCTTTACCCCGTCGAGCCTGACGTTTGCTCCGCCGTTCGCCACACAGGCCGACAGCGGCATCTTCAGCGCCTTTGCGGGCGGCACGGTCAATTACATGCTGGGAACGGTGGCCTATATTTATGGCATCCCCCAGACCGAAGAGGCCTTTACCATTACGTCCGGCAGCAACGTGCTGGCGTTTTACGATCAGGTGAACTCACCGGTTTTGTCGTATGACGCTTCCGGCAACCTGGACGTGGTGCTGAGTGAGACGGGCTATTACACGTTCAACGGCGCCTATGCGACCGCGGGCGTCTTCGACGTAGCTTTCAACGGCAACTCTCCCGATGGATCGACCTCCAACGTAGGATTCGTGGGGACTGGCGGGCTCCTGGGGCCGGCGCCCGCACTGGACCTTACAGGGTCCGATCCGGGAGCGGCGGGCATGGGCGTTACGCCGGAACCTGGATCCTGCCTATTGATGGGGACTGGGCTGTTGGCGCTGGGGGTTTTGGTGCGGAGCCGCCGACGGATTGCGTAGGAACGACGATTGGTTTTGCGGTGAAGTTTGGAGGGAGGAGGCCCGGAGCGGATCCGGGCTTTTTCTCTTTGCCATCGCCGGCGAAGGCGCGCCGATACACCCTGCAGACAAGGCATCATGCGACGATGTTGAGACGAGGTTGGAATTATGGCTCCACGGCGCGAGCAGAAGAAGAGGATGGGCAAGAAGCACCGGCAGGCGAGCACCCGGCCAAAGCTGGGCAAGGGACCTGCGACGGGGGCACGCAAGGCTTCCGCAACGGGGGCTATCTCGCCCAAGCAGCGCAAGGAGGCGGCGGCGAAGAAGGCTGCGGCGGCCAAGGCGCGGCTTACACCCACGCGCAGTCCGGAGAATGAGCACCGGATCATTGTGGGCGATATGGAAGATGCGCCGGTGCGCAGCAAGCGGGCGGATGCGCGGGCGGTGCGCGCCACGCACACGGGGGTGAGCAGCCATCAACTGGGAGAGGCTGCACCGAAGACGCATGAGCCACTGGTGGCAATCTGCGGGCGGCCTAACGTGGGTAAGTCGACGTTGTTCAACCGGCTTACGGGAACGCGACGATCGATTGTGGGCGATGAGCCGGGCATTACGCGCGACCGGATCTATGGCGAGGTGGAGTGGGGCGGGCGCGAGGTGCGGCTGGTGGATACGGGCGGCGTGATTCCGCATGAGGAAGCGCTGATTCCGAGCGAGATTTTCAGGCAGGCGCGCGTGGCGCTGGAGGAGGCTGACGCCATTGTGATGGTGGTGGATGGGCGGACGGATCTGGGGGCCTCTGACGAGGAGCTGGCGCAGTTGCTGCTGCGGGGTGGCAAGCCGCTGTTCCTGGCGGTGAACAAGATGGATACGGCGGCGCTGGAGAGCAGTGCGGAGAACTTCCGGACGCTGGGATTCAGGAATGTTTATCCGGTTTCGGCGGAGCATGGGTCCGGCATTGGGGATTTGCTGGATGCGGTGTGGGAGGTTCTGCCGGAAGCGCAGGATCATGCGGCGGCGGACGGGGAAGAGCCGGACGAGGTGATGCCGACACTGACGGACGAGCTTGCGGAGGATGAAGGGGATCTGCTGGCGGACCGGGCTGTCCTGGAGCCTCGGGCGATGTACGAGGATTTGCTGGCGGGTGAGGCCGCTACGGCGGATGAACCGGCGGGCGTGGATGCGCCAGCGGTGGGTGAGCCGGACTTTGAGGCGCCTTCGGGGGGGAGCGGCGTTGAGCCGGAGTTGGAGACGGCGGAGGAGCCGCCGGAGCGGCGGCTGCGTACGCATGGCGAGCATATCCAGCGGGAGACCAAGATTGCGATTATTGGGCGGCCGAATGTTGGCAAGTCCACGCTGCTGAATGCGCTGACAGGGACGGACCGGGCGATTGTGAGCCCGATTGCGGGAACGACGCGCGATGCTGTGGATGAGATTGTGACGCGCGAGGGGCACGATTTCCGGTTCATCGATACGGCGGGGATTCGGCGCAAGGGCAAGACGACGCTGATGGCGGAGAAGCTGTCGGTGATTATGAGCCGGAAGCACCTGGAGGCGGCGGATGTGGCGTTGCTGATGATCGATGCGACGGAGGGTGTGACGGGGTCGGATGCGACGATCGGCGGGTATGCGCATGAGAGTGGGCGGTCGGTGATTATTGTGGTGAACAAGTGGGACCTGGTGGCGCCGCCGCGGAGGGAGTTGAATGCGGATGGCATGCGGCCGTTCGATGGCAAGCCGCCCGCGGACAAGAAGGTGTTTGAGCAGCAGGTGCGGGATGCGCTGAAGTACCTGGATTATGCGCCGTTGTTGTTCGTGTCGGCTTCGGAGGGCAAGGGGCTCGAAGAGGTCTTCAAGAAGGTGCAGCTGGTGGCGCGGGAGCGGCGCAAGCGAATTTCGACGGGGAACATGAACCGCTTTCTGGACAAGGTCGATTTTGGGCGGGCTTCGGTGCCGATGTCGAAGCGGGTGCGGATCTACTACATGACGCAGGCTGCCGTGGCGCCGCCTACGTTTGTGTTGTTTACCGACCGGGATGTGAAGCTGCACTTCAGTTATGAGCGGTTTTTGGAGAACGAGATACGGAAGTCGTTCCGGTTTATTGGGAGTCCGATCTGGTTCAAGGTGAAGGCGCGGAATAAGAAGGAAGGGTAGGATTCGCTGGATGAATCGGCGTGGGTTTTCCAAGCTGTTGTTGGGAGCGGCGGCGCTGCCGCTGGTGGCGCGCGGGCAAGGGTCTATGAAGGTGCCGCGCCTCTCCTGCATGCTCTGGACGTTGGCGAAGGTGGCGCCCTTCGAACGGGCTTTGGAGATGGTTGCCGAGGCTGGGTACCAGGGTGTGGAGTTGGTGGGGGAGTTTCAGCGCTGGTCGCCTGAGGAGATGCAGCGCTACGCGGCGAAGATGACGAAGCTCCGGCTGGTGGTGGATGCAGCGAGCGGGGTGAAGACCGGGTTTGCTGTGCCGGGAGCGGAAGAGGCGTTTCTGGCTGACTTCCGGGGGCAGCTGCGGTACATGCAGCAGCTTGGGTGCCGGCGGGTCATCCTGCTTTCGGGGGCTACCGTGGGGGCTGCTGCCGCGCAACGGGAGACGGCAGTTGCCAACCTGATCAAGGCTGCGGAACTGGCGGCGGCGCAGGAGGTGGAGATTGTGATTGAGCCGATCGATGCGCTGGAGAATCCGACGATCTTTCTGCAGAGCGTGGCGGAGGCTTTTCCGATCGTGCGCGCGGTGAACCGGCCGAATGTGAAGGTGCTGTATGACCTGTACCACGAGCAGCGCGGCTTCGGGAATTTGCTGGAGAAGCTGGAGAAGAACATCGATCTGGTGGGGTTGATCCATGTAGCGGATGTGCCGGGAAGGCACGAACCGGGGACGGGGGAGATCGATTTTGAGGTGATCTATCGCAAGCTGGCGGCGCTTCGGTATGGGGGATGGATCGCGATGGAGTTTTATCCTACGGGGGATCCGGTGGCGGCGCTGCGGACGGCGCGGGAGACTCTTCTGAAGGCTTTTACTGGGTAGAGGCGTGCCTAGGATAGGGTGCTCTCACTACAATGACGGCAATGCTGCTTCGTCGTCTTTGCTCACTCGTTGCCCTGGCTTCTATCGCTGGTTCTGCTTCGGCCCAAACACCTTCGCCTGCGGCTCATGGCATCAGCGTTTCTGCGATGGATCCGAGTGTTCGGCCTGGGG
>CAZZWG010000123.1:0-2899 GCA_964657685.1 Verrucomicrobia bacterium Tous-C9LFEB
AGTTTGCGGTAGGTGATGTCGCGGCCGTCTTCGGTGCGGAAGGAGTCGGAGGTGAGGGAGAGGAGGCCGGCTTTGGCTACGTCTTCGGCGAGGCGGTCGAAGTCTTTGCGGTCTTTGTAGCCGAGGTCGGTGGCGATTTTGCCGGCGGAGCGGGGGCCGGCCTGGAGGGCGTGGAGGAGGGTCTGGATCTCGGCGCGTTCGGACGAGGTGGGTTGGTGGGAGTCGGAGGCTGCGGTTCCGCCGGGGCGGCAGATGTCGCAGTGGCTGCAGGGGGTGCCGGGGTCGTTGAGGTCGCCGAAGTGGCGAATAAGGGCGGACATGCGGCAGGTTGAGCCTTCGGCGTAGGCGACGATTTTGTCGATCTGGGCGCGGCGGTAGCTGACCTGCTGGTTGTAGTTGTTTTTCCAGTTGGGTTGGGGGATGGCGCGGACGGTGCCGTCGAGGTCAGCGGCGAGGGCTCCCTGAACCATGAGCTTGTCGATGCATTGCTCGACGGTTTCCCGGTCCATTTTGAGGAAGTCCTGGAGTTCGGGGAGGGTAGAGGGCTGGGTTTCGAGGGCGGAGAGGAGGCGTTCGATGTCGGAGAGGGGAGGGTAGTTCTTTTCGAGGAGGAATTCGAGGGTGCGGCGGTCGGCGAAGCTGTGGAGGAGGATGGCGCGGGCGGGGGCGCCGTCGCGGCCGGCGCGGCCGATTTCCTGGTAGTAGGCCTCGACGGAGCCGGGAAGGGCGGCGTGGATGACGGTGCGGACGTCGGCTTTGTCGACGCCCATGCCAAAGGCTACGGTGGCGACGACGACGTCGAGTTTGCCGGAGAGGAAAGCGCGTTGGACGCGGTCGCGGGTGCCGGGGTCGAGGCCGGCGTGGTAGGCGGCGGAGGAATAGGTGGAGCCGAGGGTGCCTGCAATCTCTTCTGCAGCTTTGCGGGATTGGGCGTAGATGATGGCGGGGCGGGCGGCGGGCTCGGCGAGGAGCTTGCGCATGAGGGCGAGACGTTCGGGCCTGGAGGTCTCGACGACTTCAATCTGGAGATTGTGGCGGCGGAAGCCGGTGATGAAGACGCCGGGATTGCCGAGGTTCAGGGCGCGGAGGATGTCCTGCTGGACGGAGGGGGTGGCGGTGGCGGTGAGGGCGATGATGGGTGACGGCCGCAGGGCGGGGAGGAACTGACCTAGAGTGCGATAGTCGGGGCGGAAATCGTGGCCCCACTGGGAGATGCAGTGGGCTTCGTCGATGGCGATGAGCGCTGGTTTGCGGCGGGCGAGCATCTCGGGAAAGCCGGGGACGCGGAGGCGCTCGGGAGCGATGAAGAGGAAATCCAAGCGGCCTTCGAGGTAGGCGCGGGCGGCTTCGCGAAGGTCTTCGCGGGGGAGACCGGAGTGGATGCGGGCGACGCGGAGATTGAGCGCGGCAAGTTTGGAGGCCTGGTCATCCATGAGGGCGATCAGGGGAGAGATGACGAGGGCGGTGCCACCGCGGGCGAGGGCCGGGAGTTGATAGCAGAGGCTTTTGCCGGCGCCGGTCGGCATGACGAGAAGGACGTCGCGGCCGGCGGCTGCGGCTTCGCAGACGGGTTGCTGGTGGGGACGGAAGTCGGAGTGACCGAAGACGCGGTGGAGGAGTTCGCGCAGGTCGGGGGTGGTTTGTGCGGATGGCTGGTCGAAGTGGAGCACGGGAGACCTGGATTGGGAGACAGCGGCCATCAATGGTTTAGTTTCGCATAATCTTCGCGTTTGCCACGACGGAAAAAGGGGTACGAAATCAGATTGTCTGCCCGCGGATCCCTTTTGGAAATGGCACTTCCGTTTGCGCCTGCATGCGATACGGGAGGAGCGGGCGAGGCTCTAGGGGCGTTGATTGATAAGGCGAAGGAGGGCGAGGAAGATATCCGCAGAAGCCTGGAGGCTGCCTGCGCTGAGTTTGTCGAGGGTGTCGCCTTCATGGTGGTGAAAGGCTTCGGGATCGGCCTTGGTGCCGTACTCGTAGTCGACTACGTCGAGGACGGGGACGTTGCGTTCTTTGAAAGGGATGTGGTCATCGACGAGGGCCTGACCTTCTTTGGAAAGGACGTTGGCGTGGCCGGTCTGTTTTGCGGCCAGGGTGAGGTCATCGAGGAGCCAGGGAGTGGAGGCGCCTTCGTGGTCGATCTTCATTTCTTTCCAGCCGATCATGTCGGCGAGGACGAAGGCTTTGACGTGTGGGAGGGTGCCGTCCCCTGACCATTTGGCGGCGAGATGGCGGGTGCCGTAGAGCTGGTCGGACTGGTTGGACCAGTCGCCGGAGACGGATTCTTCGCCGTCATCGAAGAGAAGGTAGACGGAGTAGCCGGTGGGGGGGTGGGTGCGGAGGTATTCGCCGAGGGCGATGAGGAGGGCGGAGGTGCAGGCACCGTCATTGGCTCCGACGAAGTTGATGTCTTTGAGGTTGTAGTTGGTTTCGTAGTGGGTGGCGAGGACGATGATGCCGTCGCGCTTGCCGGGGTATTTGACGATGAGGTTGTGCATCGTCTGGGGGCCGGCGGGGGTGTTGGTGACGAAGGTGTCGTCGATGAAGTTGTTGGATTTTGTTTCGGGGGCGAAGTGGTCTTTGATGAAGTGCTCTGCGGCGGCGTGGCCGGGGGAGCCGTTGAAGCGTTTGGGGGCTACGTCGAGGAGTTGGGCGGTGAGTTGGAGGACGTGTTGGCCGGAGACCTGGGATTGTGGGGCTGCGTGGAGCGGGGTTGATGCGGGGATGAGGATGAAAAAGGCAATTGTTAGGGCGAGGGAAAGCAACCTGCAAACCCAGGTCCCAGACGCGGGACCTGGGGCAGCCGGTTGGGTGGCTTGCACGGAAGACTGTGGCGCTGCACCTCGTTTGCTGGCGCAAACGAGACCCCACCCTTTCGCGTTGCGAAAGAATGGGG
>CAZZWG010000123.1:2999-8618 GCA_964657685.1 Verrucomicrobia bacterium Tous-C9LFEB
TTGCTGGCGCAAACGAGACCCCACCCTTTCGCGTTGCGAAAGAATGGGGCACCCGGGTTCGTGGCGCTTCCGACTGACGGCGGGTGGAGGAGGGTCATGCGGTGGCCTTGAGTTTGCGGTTGCGGCGGTCGGGGTGGACGAAGAAGGCGACGCCTACGCCGACGAAGTAGAGGGCGAGCATGGGGGTGGCGAAGAGGCACATGCCGATGGGGTCGGGGGTGGGGCAGATGACGGCGGCGATGATGAAGATGGCGAGGATGGCGTAGCGGAAGTTGCGGAGGAGGAACTTGGCATCGACGATGCCGAAGAGCGAGAGAAAGAAGATGAGGATGGGGAGTTCGAAGGTGATGCCGAGGCCGAGGATGACGGCGAGGAAGAAGCCGGTGTACTCGTCGATGGTGATCATGTGGTTGTAGTTTTTGCCGAAGTCGAGGAGAAGGACTTTCATGGCGCCGGGAAGGACGTAGAAGTAGCCGAAGAAGGCACCGGCCATGAAGAGGCCTATGGTGGCGAACATGAAGGGCCAGACGTACTTTTTTTCATGGTCGTAGAGGCCGGGGGAGATGAAGAGCCAGAGCTGATAGAGGATGAAGGGCGCGGCGAGGATGGCGCCGACGACGAAGGAGGACTTGATGAGGATGTTGATGGAGTCGGTGGGGTGCGTCATGGTCATTTTTTGACCGACGTCGGTGAGGGGTTTTTGCAGGGCGGCGATGATGCGGTTGTGGAAGGCGTAGGCGATGGCCATGCCGGCGACGAGATAGATGATGGAGTGGAAGAGGCGCTTGCGCAGCTCTTCCAGGTGCTCCATGAGAGACATGCCGGGGAGTTCGGCGCGGTCTTTGACTTCTTTTCGGACGGTGTCGCGGGTGCGGTCGAGGAGTTCAGTCGCCATGGGCGAGGCTTTCTGTGGCGGGGGTTTCCTGGTGGGGTGCTTCGGGGATGCTCTCTATGAGGCCACCGAGGGGGCTGGCATTGGGACGGGAAGAGCGAGGGGTAGGCAGGCCGGTGGCGGGGGGCATCATGTGGAGGGAGCCGGAGGTGGCGATGGGGACGGGGCGGGCGACGTCGGCGGTGGGGGTGGCGGCGGTCATGACAGGTTCTTCAGGCACGATGTGCGGAGGGACGGGGTGCGGGGGGAGGATGGAGTTTTCGGACAGGGCCGGGGGGATGGTGTCGGGGTGGGCCGCTTCGGACGTAGGTGTGGGGGCGCTTTGGCGCATGTGAGGGTGTTCGGGTTCGGCGGGCTCGTCGAGGGGAGGCGGGATGGGGGCGGCGGCTTCCATGGCGGTGATTTGTTTCTGCCGATCGGCCTGTTCGGAAGCGCGGAGTTCGTCTTCCATCTGCATTTTGAATTCGTTGGAGGCGCGGCGGAATTCGCCCATCCATTTGCCGAGTTCGCGGGCGAGCACGGGCAGCTTCTTGGGCCCGAAGAGCAGGAGGGCCAGGATGAACAAGAAGATGCTGTCGGCGAAACTTGGCATACGACCTTTGATGATACGGCCTTGGGTGGAAGGAGGCCAAAGTGGATACGGGAATTTGCGCGAAACAGATTGGCGCCGGAAACGTCCTACCGGGAGAGAATGAAGGTGGGTTGCGGAGGAGAGGGTCGATGGCGGGGATGGGACGCAGGGGATGGGCGGCGGGGTTGAAGCGGGGGGTAGGGAGTGCCGTGCTGGGCACGGTGCTGCTTCCGGTGGTGGGGTGTGGGAGCTTTTTTCAATGTGAGAACAAGCCGGCGTGTCCGACGACGACGGGAACGGGGACGGGGACAGGAACGGGGTCAAGCACGCTGGATGTGGCGTTTGTTGCATATACGACGGCAGCGGGGAGTCCGGTGCTGACGGGCTATGACGTTTCAGCGGGGGCGTTGACGGCGCTAAATACGGTGACCCTGCCGGGGATCCCGGTGGCGATGGCGGTATCGGCGAAGAATACGTTTCTGTATGTGGCGACGGTGCCTTCGGCGACGAATCCTGGGATTTATGCGTATGCGATTTCGTCGACGGGAACGTTGACGGCGGCGAACAGCGGGACGGTGGAGGCCGGGGACCTGGTGGGGGCGATGGCGATGTCACCGGACGGGAATCACCTGTACACGCTGGAAGCGGCGGGGCAGGCGATGACGCAGTACACGGTGAATGAGACGACGGGGGTGTTGTCGTCAAACGGCGGAGTGACGGTGCAGTCCCAGGGGTGTTCGCCGACGGTGACGACGATTGTCTTGGCGAGTTGTTCGATCGCGGTCTCGCCGAAGAACGATTACCTGTGGGCGGCGCAGGGGTCGTATGGGGATGCAGTCTTTACGTACACGAGCAGTGCGGGGGTGCCGAGTACCTTCTTCCAGCAGCCGACGGCGGGGACGTTGAGTGGGGATTTCGCGGTGGCGTTCGACGGGAATGACAATGTGTATCTTGCGCAGACGTCGACGCTGACGTGGCTTTCACTGACGAACGGGCAGTTTACGGGCAAGGGGACGTACACGTACCCAAGCGGGAGCATCCCGCGGAGCACGGTGGTAGATCCGCAGTCGAAGTTTGTGTATACGGCGGATGTGGGGACGTCACAGATTACGGGGTTTGCGGCGGGGAGTGTGACGACGCTGACGGGGTCACCTTACACGGCGCCGGCGAGTGTGTCGTCGCTGGGGGTGGATAGCACGGATACGTACCTGGTGGCGGCGGGGTATGCGGCTACGGGTGGGGTGCAGTTGTATTCGATTGCATCGAGTGGGGTGTTGTCGGCGCTGGCGGCGACGGCGGGCACGTCGACGCAGACGCAGGACCCTGTGCTGGTGGCCATGACACACTAGGGGCAGCGGCTTCGCTGGTAGCGCTGCGCGTTGGCGGCTGCGCTGGTGGCTGCTGCGCGGAAGTGGGTTTCGCGGTTGAGAGGCTATTAGGAATCATGGACTTTGGTTTGGCGTTGCGGGACCGCGGGCGGGGTGGATCGCCGTGGATGGGTGGGATTGGCGGCGTGGTGCTGGCAGGCGGTTTGCTGCTGGGCGGGTGCGGGAATATCAAGAAGGCGGTGATTCCGCAGCAGGTGTATGTGACGGCGAAGCAGGCGTACCTGCGGGATCGGGTGGCGGCGGTGTCGAACCGTACGGGCGAGGTGCAGAACGGGGACAAGCTGACGGTGCTGGGGCATCAACGGCGATTTTTGCAGGTGCGGGCGCCGAATGGGGCGGTGGGATGGATTGAAGAGAAGCTGACGGCGGACCAGGGGATTGCGGACCAGTTCGATGGGCTGAAGGCGGCGCATGAGAAGGATGCGGTGATTGCACAGGCGGTGACGCGGGATGAGGTGTATCTGCACCTGGCTCCGGGGCGGGATACGATGCATTTCTACCGGCTGCCGGAGAATGAAGGGCTGAGCCTGCTGGAGCGGGCGAGCGTGGCGAAGGGGCAGGCGCCGGGCAATGTGCCGGCGGTGGTGGGGAGGCCGACGGCGGCGAAGTTGCCGGTGCGGGCGAGCGGGTCCTCGGCGCGGCTGGCGGCGGCTGCGGAGGTTGCTACGCCTGCGGCCCCGGTAGGCCCAGTGATGGAGGACTGGTGGCTGGTGCGGACCAAGGGTGGGGAGGTGGGTTGGATCTATGGGCGGATGATCGATGTGACGGAGCCGGATACGCTGGCGCGGTATGCGGAGGGGCAGCGTATTGTGGGGGCGTATACCCTGGCGCATGTCGAGGACCCGGGGTCGAATGTGGTGAACAACGGGCAGGCCGTGACGAGTATTCCGGAGTATGTGACGGTGTTGTCGCCGTTCAAGGCGGGGTTGCCGTATGACTTCAACCAGGTGCGGGTGTTTATCTGGAATGCCAAGAAGCACCGGTATGAGACGGCGTACCGGGAGCGGAATATTGCGGGGTATCTGCCGGTGCAGATTGGGATGAAGGTGGATCCTTATAACAAGGACGCGCATTTTGCGGGGCCGCTGCCTAGTTTTACGGTGAAGGTGCTGCCCGCGGATGCGCCGTTGCCGGTGCCGGATGCAAGTACGGGGTTGATCAAGCCGGCGAGGACGGTGAATGACACGCTGCGGCTGGAGGGCAATGTGATGAAGCGGATCTGGCCGCCGAATGCGCCGCCACCGCAGTTTGCCCATCCGGATCCGGTGGAGGAGAAGGTGGGCAGGGGGAAGAGGCGGCGGTGAGTGACGGCGCCTGTAAACCCACCATCACGGTGAAGCTGTGATGAATGGGGCACCGCGTTCTCTCGCGAGGTCGCCCATGCTGGTGACCTACCTGGTGGCGGGCGCTTTCTTTATGGAGTTGATGGACGGGACGGTGATTGCGACGGCGCTGCCGCAGATGGCGCGGAGCTTTCATGTGGGTGTGGTCTCGATGAATATCGGGATGACGGCGTACCTGCTGACGCTAGCGGTGTTTATTCCGGTGAGTGGATGGGTGGCGGACCGGGTGGGGGCGCGGGCGACGTTTGTGGCGGCGATCGGGGTGTTTACGGTGGCTTCGCTTCTGTGCGGGCTGTCGCGAGGGCTGGTTGCGTTTACGGCGTTCCGGGTGTTGCAGGGCATGGGTGGGGCGCTGATGACGCCTGTGGGGCGGCTGGTGGTGCTGCGGGTCACACCGAAGGAGAAGCTGGCGGAGGCGCTGGTTTACATCACGTGGCCGGGGATGATGGCGCTGGTGATTGGGCCGCCGCTGGGCGGGTTTATTACGACGTATGCGAGCTGGCCGTGGATCTTTTTTCTGAATCTGCCGCTGGGGGTGATGGCGGCGGTGCTGGCGTGGCGGTGGATCGAGAATACGAGGGAAGCAGAGCCGCTGCGGTTTGACTGGGCTACGTTTTTGCTGGCGGCGTTGGCGTCGGTGGGCCTGGTGTACTCGATGGAGGTGCTGGGCGCGGATGCGGAGCACTGGGGACGGCCTTTGGCGGTGCTGTGTTTGAGTGCGGGAAGCGCGGCGGGGGCGGTGTGGGTGGCGCGGCGGCGGCCGGCGACGGCGTTGATCGACCTGGTGTCAATGAAGCAGCGGAGCTATGCGCAGAGTGTGTATGGCGGGACGGCGTACCGGGCGGCCGTGAGCGTGTTGCCGTTTCTGCTGCCGTTGATGTTTCAGGTGGGTTTCCGGTTGAGCGCGTTCCGGTCGGGGCTGTATGTTCTGGCGTTGTTTGCGGGGGATCTGAGCATGAAGTTGTTTGTGGTGCCGGTGCTACGGCGATGGGGTTTCCGGCGGGTGCTGCTGGTGAATGGGGTGCTGACGGCGGGGTCGTTGGCGCTGTGTGCGGTGCTGACGCCGGCGACCCCGGTGGCGATGTTATTGCTGGTGTTATACGTGCATGGGGCAGGGCGGTCGATGGAGTTTACGGCGATTGGGACGCTGAGTTATGCGGAGATTCCGGAGGCGCGGTTGAGCCGGGCGAATGGATTTCTGAGTGCGGTGGTGCAGTTGGGGATGGGATTGGGGGTGCCGCTGGGGGCGATTTCGCTGCGGATGATGGCGCGGCTGCATGGGGATTCCCTGGGGATGCCGATGCTGAGGGACTTTCATGGAGCGATCCTGGTGGGGGCGGTGCTGGCGCTGGGCCCGGTGGTGAATGCGTGGGGTTTGCCGGAGGATGCGGGGTGTGTGGCGAGTGGGCACCGGCGGGTGAGGGT
>CAZZWG010000123.1:8718-9914 GCA_964657685.1 Verrucomicrobia bacterium Tous-C9LFEB
GGGATTGCAGACGATTCGGCTCCGTAGCCGGCGCCGTTGGGGTGGTAGTTGTCGCCGGAGTTGTAGAGGGGGAGGAGGAAGTTTGGCCGGGCAGGGTCGGCGAGAGCTGAGTCGAAGTCGGCTACCCCGGCTACGCCGGTGAGGGTGACCCCGGTCTGGCGGATCCAGGTGTTCAGGGCAATGCGCTGGAGTTCTCCGCCGTTTTCGGGGCCGGGGGTGGCGCCTCCGGCGAAGGGATCGTTGGGGTTGGGGAAGGGGCCGAAGTTGGCTTCGGTTGGGTTGGTGCAGAAGGCGGAGGGCGGGATGGTGGCGAGGACCACGGGGACCCTGGCTGCTGCGGCCGTGGCCACCATTTGCTGGGTGGCGGCTTCGATGGCGGGAGCGGACTGGCAGTCGGGGGAGCGGATGTCGATGGAGCCGAAGTAGGTGACCATGCCGAGGAGGCTGGGCAGGCTGAGGACGTCCTGGGCGATGCGCTGATTGGCGTTTTCGACGTTGCCGGTGGTGTTTGTGACGTCTTTGGTAACGGTGTCTCCGGGGACGCCTGCGTTGACGACGCCGATGCGGTATCCGGCGGCGTTGAGGCGTTTGGCCAGCTGATCGGATAGGCGGCTGGTGTGCTGGCCCGGGACGGCCTTGTTGGGGGTGGGATAGACCTGGTCAGAGCTGTAGTTCGACTTGTAGCCGTCCGTGGTGGAGCTGCCGAAGAGGGCGAGGGTGCCGGTGTACTGGCCGTAGACGTCTACGCCGCTGACCAGGAGCCAGTCAGGGAGGGTCTGGGTGAAGGCGGTGCCGGCGGTGTCGGTGGTGCCGTCGCCGGTTCCGGCCGGGGTGGCGTAGTTGGTGATGAAAAGTGCGTCGTGGCGGGATACCGGGCCGAAATTTCCCTTGAGGTAGACGGTGATGGCGAGGGTTTGACCGAAGGCGAAGGTGAGGGGGGCGGGGTCGGAGGTGATGACTCCGCCGGCGGCGAGGGTTGTTCCGGGCTGTCCGTTGAAGGTGAGAGCAACGTCGTGGGCGGGGTCGACTGCGGGGGATCCGTCAGCGCCGATGCCGAGGTGGGCTGCACCGAGGGTGACGGGTGTTTTGCCGTAGATGTTGGAGAAGCGAACGCGGGCGGAGGTGCCGCCGAGGGTGGGCGTGACGAGGAAGCGGAAGGTTTGATCGGCGCCTGTGCTGTCTCCGGCGATGCCGTC
>CAZZWG010000124.1:0-9907 GCA_964657685.1 Verrucomicrobia bacterium Tous-C9LFEB
CCGGAACTACGGTGACGGCACCACCCCAATGCCGCCCGGAAGCGATCCCGTCGGGGCGGACCCATACTTCTGCAAAGTTCCGTCACTCCCCACGGAGAAAATGCTCACCATGTTCGTCGACTCCTGCGACACATACACCAGCTGCCCCGACGGATCCACCAGCATCTGCCACGGCTCGCCAGGGCTCGAGAGCAGGGCAGGCGTCATCGGCGTCAAGCTCCCATCCTGAGCATTGCGGCGGAACTGCGAGATCGTCTCGTCCCCCCGGTTCACCACCCACAAATACCGCCCGGTCGGATCGATCCCCACAGAAGTCGGTCGCATACCCGTCACCACACTCGGAACCGGCGCCGGTGTCAGCGCTCCGGTCGTCTGGTCAATCGCAAAAACATAAAGCCGGTCACTGCCCGCATCCGGAACATACAGAAATCGTCCTCCCGGGTCAGCGTTCGCGGTAAAAGGGCGATTCCCGGCAGGCACCACCGCCGGTGACGTCGCTGTCAAGACACCCGTCGTTGGGTCGAGGGCAAAGCTCGATACACTACCCGCCTGGTTGCTGGCATACACAAACCGGCCTTTCGGCTCCACGGTCAGCCCACCCGGAGCCTCCGCGGAGAGCGAAGAGCCTGTACTCACGGTTGCCGGGGAAGTCGGCAGAAGCACCCCCGTCTGCGATTCAACCTTGTACATCGACACCGCGTTGTCATTCGTATCCGAGGTGTACGCGAAGCGTCCAAGGGGATCCATCGCAATAAACTGCGGCTCCCGACCCGTCGCTACGGTTGCGGGCGAGAGCGGCGTCAGCAGACCCGTCGTCTGATCTACGCTGAACATCGAAATCAGGTTGTCTGCAATCGAAGGCACATACACAAAGCGTCCCGACGGATGCACCGCCAGGCTCTCCGGATGGTTCCCCACAGGGATCGTCGCCGGACTCGTCGGCGTCCAGACGCCGTCTCCCCCCACCGTGAACATCGAAATCGAATTGCTGTAATCGTTGTCCACATACGCAAAACTCAGCTTGGAGGTGGGCGGTACCGGCACCGGAGGCGGAGGGGAAGGAGGTACAGGCACCGGAGGTACGGGTGCCGGAGGCGCCGGGGAAGGGGGTAAGGGCACCGGGGCCGGCATCGGCGACGTCACCGGCGTAGGGCTGTCCAACGGAACGCGAATGGTCGAACATCCACTCACCGCCAGGCTCCCAGCCAATACAGCACCGGCGATGCGCCTCAGTCTTCTCTGCGTACGATCCATTTGGGGCCCACTTCTACGGCTGCGTTCTCGACGGCTGAGTGTAGCCGATACACTTCCGGCCCGTGAGAAAATAGACCTGTGATGTTGATCAAACCCGCACAGCTTGTAGATGAGCCCCTTCCCCTCCATCTCGAAATTCCCCCGGGTCAGGTCGACTACGCTCCGGACGTCCGCCAGATCGGATCATTGGAAGTCACCGGGCGCGCAGAACTGCTCATCGAGCACCGTGGTCATAAAGAAACCGTCGAAGACATCCGCATCCGGGCTCTCCTCAAAGGCAGCTTCGAACTCCTTTGCGCCCGCTGCCTCGCCGGTGTAGAAACCCCCCTTTCCGCCGATTTCGACCTCATCTTCCGACCCGCCGACGTCGACGCCGAGTCCGGCGAACACGCCATCACCGAGGATGAGACCGAAATCGGGTATTATGAAAAGAGCGGTCTGCCGCTGGAGGACGTCGTGCGCGAGCAGGTGCTGCTTACCCTGCCCAGCCGAACCCTCTGCCGGGAGGATTGCAAAGGGCTTTGTCCACACTGCGGAGCCGATCGCAACGCAATGGAATGTGCCTGTGACAACAGGGTTGCAGACTCTCGCTGGAGTGCCTTAGCGGGCATTGCAACCAAGCCCTGAGCTCCGCAGGAACTCAGCAACTCCGCAGCATAAGCCGACCCCGGCCTACGAACCGGACGGCCATTTCGACTTTTTGAGAGGTTCACCATGCCGAATCCAAAACGGCGTCACAGCAAACAGCGCACCGCCAAGCGCCGCTCCCACGACTTCCTCACCCCCACCGGTGTCTCCGGTTGCCCCAACTGCGGCGAGCGTATGCTGCCGCACCGCGTCTGCGAGAAGTGCGGGCAGTACAAGGGCCGTCAGTACCTCAAGGCGCAGGACGCGCAATAACTTCTCTGAAATTCACTTACCGGTCACAGGCCCTCGCGTATCCTGCGCTTGGGCCTGCTCTGCGTTGATCTTCACTCCTACGCCGCTCTGAGCCACTGAACTCCCGCATGCCAATCGACATCGTTCTCGATGCCATGGGCTCCGATAAGGCGCCCGACCCGGAAATCCGCGGCGCCATCCTCGCCGCACGCACCCTCGACGTGCGCGTCCATCTCGTCGGCCCCGAAGAAATCCTCCGCCCCAAACTTCGCGAGTTCCTCAAAGCCGCCGACCGCAAGCAGGGACTCTCCTTCCCCGGTTCCACCTCCGATAAACCCGCCGTCTTCATCAAGCAGGCCAGCGAGTGGATCACCATGGAGGACAAACCCGCCCAGGCCCTCCGCTCCAAAAAAGACTCCACCATGCGCGTCGGCCTCAAGATGGTCCGCGAAGGCCACGCCTGCGGCTTCGTCACTGCCGGCAACACCGGCGCCGCCATGGCCACCGCCAAAATGGTCCTCGGCTCCCTCTCCGGCGTCGACCGCCCCGCCCTCGCCGCCGTCCTGCCCACCACCGCCCGTACCCCCTGCGTCCTCCTCGACGTAGGCGCCAACGTCGACTGCGACCCCCAGAACCTCCTCCAGTTCGCCGTCATGGGCCACCTCTACGCCAAAAACGTCCTGCACATGCCCGACCCCCGCCTCGGCCTCCTCTCCATCGGGGAAGAAGAATCCAAAGGCAACCACCTCACCCGCGAAACCCTCCCCCTCCTCCGCGATCTCGCCGCCCAGCACGGCCTCAACTTCGTCGGCAACGTCGAAGGCCGCGACCTCTTCAACGGCAAAGTCGACGTCGTCATCTGCGACGGCTTCATCGGCAACGTCGCCCTCAAGACCAGCGAAGGCCTCGTCAAGCTCGTCAATACCTCCCTCCGCGAGAGCCTCAAATCCACCATCACCTCCACCGTCGGCGCCCTCCTCAGCCAGCAGGCCTTCAAAGCCTTCAAGAAGCGCCTCGACTACTCCGAATACGGCGGCGCCCCCCTCCTCGGCGTCCGCGGCGTCTGCATCGTCGGCCACGGCTCCTCCAACGAGCGCGCCATCATGAACGGCATCCGCGTCGCCGCCGAGTTCGCCTCCAACGAGGTCAACCCGGCCATAGAAGCTACCCTCGCCCAGAAGCCTGAGCCGCAAACCGCCGCCGCCATCCCCTCCTGACATCCCCGCCATTCACGCGCTCAAAACCGCTTCGGTGGTAAGCAAGCGACCTCGCCCTGCACACCGGGCCCCGGGCATCGCCTCGCATCCTCCTGCCATCCCAAGGCCTTGACAGCTTCGCCAGGCACGTCACGGCGCAGCAGCAAGACGCCTTGGAGGGCCATTCATGCCACAGATCGTCGACCAAACGCAGCTTCCTGCCTTCCCCGCCGGACAGGGCAAAGGAGCGCACTTCCGCCCCCTTCCGCAAGACGTGGAAGACGGCAAAGTTCGCGCCCACACGCTGCAAACCATCAACGCCGACCGCCAAACCCTCTACAAGCTCTGGCGCGATGTCACCAACGCCCCCAAATTCCAGGAGTACGTCGTCAGCGTCACCCCCGTCTCGCCCACCCGCAGCACCTGGACCTTCGGCGACCCGGAAGACACCGACGGCAAGCGCTTCAGCTACGACACGGAAGTCTACGAGGACATCCCCGGTGAAAAGATCGCCTGGCGCTCCGTCGACACCAGCTTCGAAGAGCATGGCGAAGTCCACTTCAGCGACGCCCCCAACGGCCGCGGCACGATCGTGACCTTGCTCGAAAACATGTCAGCCCCCGGCGGCCGTCTGTCCATCGCTGCCGCAGCCCTCACCCGCCGCACGCCCCGGCAAATCGTTATCGAAGATCTCCGCCATTTCAAAGAACTCGCAGAGTCTGGCGAAATCCCTTCTGTTGTCGGCAACTCCCACGGCCCTCGCGGCTTCTCCGGCTCCCTCAAGCTACGCCTCTACGGCGAGAACAACCCCACACCTCCAGGCACCAGCACCGTAGGCCACGCCGAAGCCGCTACCAGCACCCCCTCCTAGCTCCTCTCTTTCTTCTCATTCCCCGCGCGGGGAACCTGCTTCTTACACAAAGAACCGCCACAACATCACCGGAGATCCACCATGAAGGCAGTCTGCTGGATGGGCACAAGCAACATCCAAACGCTCACCGTCCCCGACCCCAAAATCATCAACCCCCACGACATCATCATCAAGGTCACGAAAACCGCCATCTGCGGCTCTGACCTCCATCTCTTCGACGGCTACATTCCCACCATGGTCCCGGGCGACATTCTTGGCCACGAGTTCATGGGCATCGTCGAAGAGGTCGGCCCCGAAGTCAAAAAACTCAAGCGCGGCGACCGCGTCGTCGTCCCCTTCACCATCGCCTGCGGCAACTGCTTCTTCTGCAAGAAAGACCTCTGGTCCCTCTGCGACAACACCAACCCCAACGCCCAGGTCGCCGAGACCATGTACGGCTACACCGGCTCCGCGCTCTTCGGCTACTCGCACATCTACGGCGGCTACGCCGGCGGCCAGGCCCAGTACGCCCGCGTCCCCCACGCCGACGTAGGCTGTCTCAAAATCGAGAACGACCTCCCCGACGAAAAGGTCCTCTTCCTCACCGACATCTTTCCCACCGGCTACATGGGCGCAGAAAACGGCAACATCCAGCCCGGCGACAACGTAGCCGTCTGGGGCGCAGGTCCGGTCGGTCTCTTCGCCGCAGCCAGTGCCTACATGTTCGGCGCCAACAACGTCATCGTCATCGACCGCTTCCCCGAACGCCTCCGCCTAGCCCGCGAGTACTGCGGAGCCACCACCATCGACTACTCCGAAGACGATGTCACCGTCGTCGAAGCCCTCCGCGACCTCACCGGCGGCATCGGCCCCGACGTCTGCATCGACGCCGTAGGTATGGAAGCTCACTCCAATACCTTCGTCGGCATGTACGACAAGGTCAAGCAAGCCCTCATGCTCGAAACCGACCGCCCCTTCGTTCTGCGCCAGGCCTTTCAGGCCATCCGCAAAGGCGGCACCCTCTCCATCCCCGGCGTCTACGGCGGCGTGCTCGACAAGGTCAACTTCGGCGCAGCCTTCGGCAAAGGCATCAAGATGGCCATGGGCCAGACGCACATGCACAAGTACCTCCGCCCCTTGCTCCAGCGCATCGAGAACAAGGAAATTGACCCCAGCTTCCTCATCTCTCACCGCATCGGGATTGAAGAGGCCGGCGACATGTACAAGATCTGGCGCGACAAGAAAGACAGCGTCACCAAGATCGTCATCGACCCCTGGCAAGACCGCCTGGGCACCCCACTCGCAACGTCCTAACCTGCATTCTCCTTATGCTGAACAGGCCCGGCACCCAGCCGGGCCTTTCCGTTTCCAGGCATCCCTCGTTAAGCAGCCTCTCTCTTGGCCCCCGGCACACGCTTGATCAGCATGTCGATCTGCCCCGCATGGTGCGACTCGTGCTCGCACACATGGAACCACTTGCAAAAGTTGTTCGTAGGTCCCCATGGCCAGGTCGCATCTACCGCCATGAACCACGCATCGTCGCGCTTCTTAAACTCTGCCAGGGTCCGCTCCCGCGCCTCCTGCAACTGCGTCAGGTAGAACGGCAGCTCATGCCCCTTGATCGTCTTCCGCCCCGCATCCCCTAGCTCCATCGCCGGATCCCATTTCTCCTTCACCTCCTTCGACCAGCTGTCCCACGCCATACCCCCAAACGTATTCATCTGGTAGTACGTCTCTGTCGCTGCAAGGTGCAGCAGGAGCGCGCCGATCGAGTTCGCATTCGCGTCGAAAAGCCAGTCGAGTTGACCCTGCGCAATCCCCTTGACCGGGCCAACTACCGCGCTTCGCATCCACGTAAGCTGCGAGACAAACGTGCCTATCTGCGGACTGTACCCCGGCCGCGGACCGAACACGTTCGGCTGCTCGACAGCGGTTCTCTGAGTAGGAAGCGTCTGCCCACGCCCCCAGGGCGCGAACAGGGTAGCCCCGGCAATCGCAGATCCTACAAACTCCCGGCGTGAACTGACAACGGACATAGCGCCTCCACGGTGTTGCTCCGGAGTATAGCGACGCCTTAGGGACAGTCACGTCGGCGATCAGCGACTTTTACACACTTCCCCACACTTCACTGCGCCACACGAACCCCACCCTCATACACCGCCACCACCCGATCCACATCCCCAATCTCCACCGAAGGATCCCCACTCACCACCAGCAGATCCGCCCGCTCTCCAGCCTTGATCACGCCCGTATTCAACCGCAGCATCGCCGCATTGTGCCCCGTCGCACACCCAATCGCCTGCAAAGGCGTCAACCCCGCCCGCACCAGCAAACGCAACTCCCGATGCTCGGAATACCCCGGAATTCGCCCCAGCGCCGCCCCCGAATCCGTCCCAAACCCCACATGCACCCCCGCGTCGTACAAAGTTTTAGCGTTCTGCATAGCAACCTCCAGATCGTGACGGTGCTGCGCCGTCCCCGGATCCTGCTCGACCTTGTCCCTGTAAGCCGCACTCTTCAGAATCGCCAACTGTGACGCAGGCAGCGCCCCCACCACCAGCGGATCGTTCAACAACTCCGGATGGTCCGCATACACAAAGAAAGCCTCATCCAGCGCCAGCGTCGGGAGGTACCACGTCCCTTTCGCCTTCAACAGCGCCACAAACGCCGCATCCACCGGCCTGTCCCGCACCGAGTGCGCCAGGATATCCGCGCCCTCGTTCACCAGCCGCCGCGCATCCTCCAGCGCATACACATGCACCGCCACCCGCAGCCCTTTCGCATGCGCCTCCGCAATCACCGCTTGCGCCACCGCGTCGCTCATCTCCGGCAGCTTGCCGTGGTTGGAGTCCATCCACACCTTCACCAGGTCGGCATGGTGTTCCGCCGCGCGATCTACATCCGCGCGCGCCTCGTCCGGCGTAGCGGGCCGGTCCAGCTGGTCCGGGGCTGCTGCAAACGGCGGAAATCCGCCCGGTACACCAATCCCCCGTCCAACCGTCAGCAGCGTCGCCCCGCCCAACTCACCAGCTCGCTGACGATCCCGTATCGACCACACCAGGTCCCGGTTCGCGCCCAGCGAAACCACAGTCGTCACCCCATAACGCTGGTACTGATGTAGCTGCGCGACAACGTTGCCTTCGGTGTATTGCCCTGCGTCAAACTGCCCCTGGTCATTCAACAAGGCAAGGTGGGCATGGCCCGCAATGAGCCCCGGCATCACGCTGGAATCCCGTGGCACAGGCGCATCCAGGGCCCCCGGAGGGATGGGGCAGCTCTGGCCCGCTTGGCACACCTGCCCGATCTTTCCATCCCGAAGCACAAGCGTGATGTGCTCCCGGGAAGCAGCACCCGTTCCATCAATCAAGCGAACATCATGGAGAACCAGGGCCGTGTGCGAAGTGTTCGCACTTTTGGTCTGCCCACTCGCGACAACGGCTGTGGCCAAACTCAATAAAACACAAAAGCGTATTTGCATCTCGACTTGGACGGCGTCGCAGACTGCAAAGCCGTCCAGGGGAGTGCGAAAGAGCTACATCACCTGCGCTACACGTTCCAGTTCAGCCTGGATGTGCTCCGCCGTTACGCCGGGAACCTCAATCTTCGAAGCCACACTACGCGCCTCGTGCGACGAAATCCCGTAACCCCGTCCACTCAGAAAACTACACACAATCTCTGCAGCCTGAAAAGAGTCAATGCCCGACCGTAACAACTCGCCTCGCAATGCAAGCAGGTCCGTCGGCGTAAATCGTTCAACTAGACTTCTATCCTGTCCGTCGCTCACCTGGGTCTCCTCTTCCGTGCGCGTAAGCGGCAGCGGTTGTGGGTTTAGAGCGCAGATCGCGCTGGGTAGTTTTCCGGCTATTGCCTATTTCTATAGCCAGGTATCCCGTGAATGTGATACGCCGCAGAAGCATCGTCGGATGCGTCGCAGGGCAACAAAATGTGCAACGCAGGCATCCCCCACGCCACGTTATCCTTGAGCCATGCTCGAAGTCGTCCAAGCTCCGCGCGTTCTCGACGGCGTAGCTGTTGCCAGTGACATCAAGGCCGAGGTCGCCCAGACCGTCCGCGAGATGACCCTCCAGGGCCACCAGCCCGGACTCGCTGTCGTTCTCGTCGGCGAGCATCCGCCCTCGCAGATCTACGTCCGCAGCAAGATCAAGACCTGCGGCGAGCTCGGCCTCCACTCCGAACTAATCACGCCCCCTACCTCCATCACCACCGAAGATCTTCTGGCCATCGTGCGCGATCTCAATGCCCGCGATGAGATCGACGGCATCCTCGTCCAACTCCCCCTTCCCGCCCACGTCAACACCAACAGGATCCTCGAAGCCGTTGACCCGCGCAAAGACGTTGACGGCTTCCATCCACTCAACGGCGGCCGCCTTCTTCACGGCGCGCCCATCGACGAAGTCCTCGCCCCCTGCACCCCCGCCGGCATCCTCCAGATCCTCAAGCGCAGCGGGGTCCCCCTCGCCGGCGCCCGCGCCACGGTGGTCGGCAAATCCAACATCGTCGGCAAACCCATGAGCCTTCTCCTCATGAACGAGCAGGCCACGGTCACCGTCTGTCACTCACTCACACAAGACCTACCCCGTCACACCCGCGATGCCGAAATCCTCATCGTCGCCATCGGCGTCCCCGGCTTTTTCACCGCGGACATGATCATGCCTGGCGCCACCGTCATTGACGTGGGCATCAATCGCCTCACCGGCGAAGCCGAGATCGAAAAGTTCTTCCCACCCGACACACCTGAGTACGCCCTCCGTATCGAAGGCTTCCGCAAACGCGGTTCCACCGTCATCGGCGACGTGGACCCCCGCGCCTTCGCCATGGCAGGCGCGTATACCCCCGTTCCCGGCGGCGTCGGCGCCCTCACCATCGCCATGCTCATGTCCAACACCGTCAAAGCAGCCCGTTTCCGGCGCGGCATCTAGCCCATGCTCCGTGTAGGACTCACCGGCGAACTCGGCAGTGGCAAATCCACCGTCGCCCGCATCCTCGCCGCGCACGGCGCCATCGTCCTCAGCTCGGACGACATGGCCCGCGTCATGATGCAGCCCGGCCATCCCGTCTACGCGGCGATCGTCAGCCAGTTCGGTCCTTCCGTCCTCTCCCCGAACGGCGAACTCGACCGCCCCGCCCTAGCCCGCCTCGCCTTCAACCCGGAACATCCCCGCGTCGAAGAACTCAACGCCATCATCCACCCCGCCGTACTCGCCGAGCAGGAACGCCTGCTCGCCTGCATTGCCGAGTCGGATCCCAATGCCATCGTCGTCATCGAGTCCGCCCTCCTCTTCACCACCAAACACGCCGGAGAGAACCAGCCCTGGCGCAGTCGGTTCGACCGCATCCTCCTCGTCACCGCCCCCGACGACCTCAAGATCGCCCGCTTCCTCGCCCGCACCAATCCCTCCCCAACCCCCGAACAGGAAATCCAACTCCGCGCCGACGCCCAAGCCCGTCTCGCCGCCCAGCGCATCCCACCCATCTTCTTCGCCGGCTGCATCCTCATCGACAACACAGCCGGCCCCGAAGCCCTGGAACGCCGCACAGAAGAGATCTTCCACCAGCTACGCCAGCAGGCCGGCCTGCCGGAGGCCAAAAAACCCACCCTCTGAGTTGCGCACAATTAGCCCCGGATCAACTAACATAGACTTAAGCGAGTTTCTTTGTCGGAGGTTGCGCTACTCCAGCTAAACCTCTTCAAATGAAGACTTTAGTC
>CAZZWG010000125.1:0-4737 GCA_964657685.1 Verrucomicrobia bacterium Tous-C9LFEB
GGTCTTTGAGTTTGGGATCTGTGCCGGGGATCTCCGCGACGGTGTTGTAGCCCTGTGCGTGGTCGGTGCCGAAATGGGTATTGATGTCGATGGTGACGCTTACGGGTACCCCGTGCCCGAGCAGTCTGTCCATCCTGTCCCAGGCCTCATCGGAGATGACCTCTTCGGGAATGGGCTGCTTGTGACTGGGCAGATAGGCGAACCATCCCATGGAGTAGTTCCAGTCGTCATGGAGGAGACCTCCGGAGCCAGCGGGCATCACGAGAGCGACGGCTCCTTCGGCTGCGAGGAAGTTTGCAATCTTCTCTCGGAAGGCGCTGCCCTGGATTAGGGTATGGGGTGCGTTGTCGGCCAGCCTGTCTGATTTCGTGATGTCGTACTGGAGCACGGGCGCGCTTCCCTGCTTGTAGAGCTCCATGGTGGGTACCTTGTCGGGGTTGACTGTCGGATCCTCACCTCCCTCGCCGAGCAGGATGACTTTGCCTTTGAGCTTGCCTCTCCAGGAGTTGTAGTCGGCATCGCTCTCGAGGGCGGGCACTTTGATGACGTCGGCGGTGACGGGGCCGGGGGTGGCGGGCGACCAGGGGGTGGCTTGCGCGAGGAAGACGGAAGGGGAGGTTTTGACGAGGGCGAGGGAGGCGTTTCCCTGGGTCCACGCCATGCCGAAGTCGCCCCAGGATTCGAGGTGGGCGTTGACACAGCCCATGGCGGTGAGTTGATCGCGTGTCCAGGCGTTGGCGCGGGCCATGGCGGGGGAGCCGGTGAGGCGGGGGCCTATGTCGTCGAAGAGGGCGCCGGCGTAGTCCATGACGTGCGAGTGGTTGAAGCCCTCGTTGCGGATGCGGGAGTACATGTTGAGGTCGAGGGTTTCGGGGGCTGCTTGTTGGGCTCCGTATGACGAGGCCGGTGGGGCGGTTTGCGCGGTGAGCGAGAGTGTGATGAGAAGCAGGAGGACAGTTGTAGCGCGCTCGGCCGAGGTCATGACGAGGATTTTAGGGTAGGCCGGGGTCAGGTGGGTGGGTTTGTCGAGGCTGAACTCAGCGCCTGAAGGCGCGGAATCGCGAGGGGAGGGTATGGCACGACTGAAGTCGTGCCCCTTCGGTTCTTGCTGAAGGGGTTGGAGGCGCTGCCCGTTGGGGTTAGCGGGTTTCGGGGCGTTTGTGGTTGGCGCGGTAGTAGCCGCTGTGGCGTTGGAGGACGACGGCGGCGGCGCCGCGGAGACGGGCCTGTTCGCCGTCGCCGATGGATTGGAGGCGGGGGCCTTCCCCGGCCATGACGCCGGCTTTGCACTCGCGGGCGATGATGTCGCGGGACATCTCCCACATGGAGGTGATGTCGCCGGCGAAGAGGATGACGTCAGGGGAGAGGACGGCGTTGAGGATGTGGAGACCCTGGCCGATGGCGATGGCCTGGCGTTCGAGGGCTTCGACGGCGGCGGGGTTGCCGTCGATGGCGAGGGAGACGAGTTCGACGATGGTGTGGCGGGGCGCCTCGGGGACCAGATCGCTGTAGTAGCGAAGGGCAGCGCGGGAACTGGCGAAGACTTCCCAGCAGCCACGCGCGCCGCAGTTGCAGAGGGGACCCTGGGGATCGACGGTGATGTGACCGAACTCGCCGGCAAGGCCGTGCTGGCCGGCGATGAGGCGGCCTTCGGCGAGGATGGCGGTGCCGACACCCTCGGAGATGGTGACCAGCACGGCGTTGCGAACGCCATCCATGCGGCCGAACCAGAGTTCAGAGAGCAGGGAGGAGTTGGCGCCGTTTTCGATCTGAACAGCGAGGCCCAGATGACGGGCGACGGCGGCCTGGATGTCGAAGTCGCGCCAGGGGAGGTTGGGGGCAAGAAGGAGCTTGTTCGTGGTGGGGTCGACGCGGCCGGGGAGGCTCAGGCCGGCGCCCTCGAAGGTTTTGCCGGGGAACTGATCGCGAAGCTGGCCCATCGCGTCGGCGATGCTGACGAAGGCTTTTTCGGGATGGGAGCTGAGGGGGAGGAGACGGCGAGCGAGGAAGCGGCCATTGAGGTCAAGGAGGGCGACGACGGCCTGGGTGGGATGGACGTCGGCGGCGAGGATGACCAGGTCGTCGTTGAGGAAGAGCAAGGTGGGCCGTCGGCCGCGGGCGGTCTTGACCATGGCGCCTTCGCGGATCCAGCGTTCGCCGAGGAGCTGCTCGACGATGGAGCTGACGGTGGAGGGTTGCAGGCCGGAGGCGCGGGCGAGGTCAACCCGCGAGATGGGCTGCATGGAGCGGATGAGCTCGAGAACGAGATCGCGGTTGATGTCGCGAGTGAGCTCGCTGGAGGCGACCTGGACGTAGGCGAGATCGCGCGTGCCGGGGGCGCTGCCGTTGTCAGCCGGGCCGTTCGCCTTCGGTTTGCGGCCCCGTCGTTCCGGTTGGTGGGCGGGGAGTCGGGACTTCATGGGTGGACCTCGGCTGCGGGCCGGGGGACCGGGGGAGGCGTGAGGGCTGGTTTTGGAGCGGGTCGTGGGCGCACGCTGCGGGCCTGGGCGGGATCAGCGCCTTTGGCGGGCCGTGCGCTGCGGGAGCGATAGTAGCCGGAGTGGCGTTGGAGGACGACCGCGGCGGCGCCAAGCAGGTGGGCGGTTTCACCATCGCCTGCGGAGAGGAGGCGTGGGGCTTCGCCGGCGAGCAGGGTTTTGACGCACTGTTCGTTGAGGATGGCTTCGATGAGGGGCCACGCGAGGGTGATCTCGCCGGCGAAGCTGATCACTTCGGGCGAGAGCGTGGCGGTTACCATGCGCAGGCCGCGGCCGATGGCGCGAGCCTGCTGGTGGATGGCGTCGAGAGCGATGGTGTCGCCGTTTTGGGCGCGCAGGCAAAGGTCGGCGTAGCGCAGCGGCTCAGGGTTGCCGGTGACGTCGGCGTAGGTGCGGAGTGCGGCGGTGGAGGAAGCAAAGACCTCCCAGCAGCCACGACGGCCGCAGCCGCAGATCGGTCCCTGGGGGTCGTAGCAGATGTGTCCGAACTCGCCGGCCATGCCCTGGTGCCCGCTGATGAGCTGGCCGTCGGCGAGGAGGGCTGCGCCAAGACCCTCCGAGATGGCGAGGAGTACGGCGTTGCGGACGCCGTCAAGATGGCCGAACCAGAGTTCGGAGAGGAGGCAGGCATTTGCGTCATTTTCGAGCTCGACCGGGATGCCGAGGCGATCGTGGAGCACCTCGCCGATGGCGAAATCGTGCCAGCGCAGGTTTGGGGCGAGGAGCAGGCGGTGGGAGGCTGGGTCGATGCGGCCGGGAAGGCAGATCCCGGCCCCCTCAAAGGTGAGGTCGGGGTGACGCCAGCGAAGGGCGAGCAGGGCGTCGGCAAGGGCGGGAACACCTTCTTCGGGAGTTTGCGGGAGGTTGACGGTCTCGCGGGAGAGGATGTCGCCGTTGAGGTCGACGGCGGCGAGGGTGGCGCGGCCGGGGTGGGCGTCGGCGACGAGCATGGCGAGCTTGCTGTTGAGGGAGATCTGGGTGGGCCGGCGGCCGCGGGCAGTTTTGACAGCCTCACCTTCGCAGATCCAGCCTTCGGCGAGGAGTTGTTCCACGATGGAGCTGACGGTGGAGTTTTGCAGGCTGGAGTGGCGCACGAGGTCGACGCGGGCGATGGGCTGGTGCGCGCGGATGAGCTCCAGGATGAGGTCTCGGTTGATTTCGCGGGCGAGCTCGGTAGAAGCGACCTCTACGTGAGCGAGGTCGCGGAGGGCGCGGGTCGGGGACGATCGTTTTCCGGCCCGGCGCGGCCCGGGGTGCTCGTCCGGGGAGTGGGGAGGAGTCATGGTAAGTGAAAGTCTTATCTTGAGTGAGGCGCCCGGGGCAAGACATCTTTCGGGTTCCGGTGAAATTGCGGGCAATACGATGCATCGTGTGGCGGCGTAAAACGCTTTTCCGTGGCGGACCGAGCCGTCTTGTGGAGCTTGCGTGGGAGGAGATAGGTTGATATTGGTCGTCTGGTGGAGGGTAGATTGATGGGGGTGGAGGAAGATCTGGCGGTTCTGGATCTGCAGGAGGCCGGGTTGCAGTTTGCTGCTTTCGATGCGGAAGTGGCCTGGAAGCTGGGGTCGCTTCTGCGGGCGAAACTGGAGGCTTTGAAGGCGGGTGGATCAGTCGAGATCGAGGTGGCGGGCCACTTGCTGTTTTCCTGTGTGACGGCCGGAGCGACGCCGGGGCAGGCGAACTGGATTCGGCGAAAACGCAATACGGTGAGGCATTTTGCCCGGTGTACCTATGCGATTGGGCGGAGGCTGGAGCTTGAGGGAGCGACGCTGCTGGGGCGGCATGGGTTGAATGAGGTGGATTTCGCCGCGCATGGGGGTGGGTTTCCGATCGTGCTGCAGGGGACGGGCATGGTGGGGACGGTGGTGCTGAGCGGATTGCCGCAGCGGGAGGATCATAACCTGGTGGCCGCAGCGCTGGCCGAGGTGCTGGGCGTGGAGGTGCCGCGGCTGGCGTAGGCTTTTCGGATGGGGATAAGGATTTCGCGACGGGCGGCCGACCGGCTGCGGGCGGGGCATTTGTGGGTTTACCGGACGGAGTTGCTGGCTGAGGCCGAGGCTGCGGGTTTGGAGCCTGGGGCCCTGGTGGCGGTGGAGGATGCGGCGGGGCGCGCGCTTGGGGCGGGGCTGTATTCGGGGGCGTCGCAGATTGCGTTGCGGATGGTTTCGCGGGAGGCGGGGCTGACGCGGGCGGGCTACCTGGAGGCGTTGCGGGGGCGGGTGAGGGCGGCTTTGGCGCG
>CAZZWG010000125.1:4837-9858 GCA_964657685.1 Verrucomicrobia bacterium Tous-C9LFEB
GGCGCGGGTGAGCCGCCGGTGCGCACGGAGTTTCTGCTGAACGGATTGCGGTTTGGGTACGACGCGGGAGCGGGGCAGAAGACGGGGGCATTTTTGGATCAGCGGCTGAATTACCGGGCCGCCGCGGATTGGGTGAAGAAGTCCGGGAAGACTGGGCACGCGTTGGATGTCTGCACGTACCAGGGTGGATTTGCGCTGCACCTGGCGCGAGTTTGTGAGCGGGTCACGGGGGTGGATCAGTCGCGCGCGGCGCTGGAGGGGGCGGAGCGGAATCTTGGGCTGAATCCGGGTTTGCGGGGTGAGGTGGACTGGATTGAGGCGGATGCGTTTGCCTTTTTGCGGGCGCTGGAAGCGGGTGAGGGTGCGGGGATGGGGTTGCCGGCGACGTTCGATGCGGCCGTGCTGGATCCGCCGGCATTTGCGAAAAGTAAGCGGGCGGTGGATGGGGCGTTGCGGGGATACAAGGAGATGAACCTGCGGGCTATGCGGTTGTTGGCGCCGGGTGGGACGCTGGTGACGTGTTCGTGCTCGCACCATGTGCCGCTGGAGGCGTTCTGGGGGGCGGTGGCGGAGGCTGCGGCGGATGCGGGGCGGTGGGTGCAGGTGTTGGAGGTAAGAGCGGCGGCGCCGGATCATCCCGAGGTGGTGACGCTGCCGGAGACACGGTATTTGAAGTGTTTGGTGTGCCGGGTGGAGTAGGTGGGGCTTGGTGCCTGGCGCTGGGGCCGTGGAGGGTTGTCTGGGACCGAAGCTCGAGGGCAGGGTTGGGTCCTCTTCTGTATTGTGGGTTCGGTTGGATTGTTGGACCCGCTGTGGGTTGCATGGAAGGATTCGAGATGCGCGTTGGCATGATTGCCGGATCTTGGCTTGGGATAGCGCTTGTTTGTATGGGTCCCGGGGCGGTTTGGGGGCAGGGTGCGACCGGGGCCGTGGCTTCGGGCTGGATGCCTGATCCGACACGGCAGCAGACGTATACGCTGCATCGCTCGTCGAGCCGTGAGGAGACGGGGGCGAACGCGGATGCGCGGACGGTGACTCCCGGGCAGACGCTGACAGTGCTGGATGTGGATGGGCCGGGGATGGTGTCGCATATCTGGTTCACGATGGATGCCCCGGAGACCTATGCGCTGAAGCGTGTGGTGTTGCGGATGTATTGGGATGGCGAGAGCACGCCGAGTGTGGAGACGCCGCTTGGTGACTTCTTTGGGCTGGGCTTAGGTGCTTATGTGCATTGGGAGTCGTTGATGTTATCGGCGGGCTCTGATAAGGCGCTGAATAGCTACTTTCCGATGCCCTATGCGAAGCATGCCCGGATAACAATTACCGATGAGGGTAAGCAGGCCGTCAAGAGCCTTTACTGGAACATCGACTACAGGGTTGATTCGAAGCCGCTTCCGCCCGATACGCTGTACTTCCATGCGGAATACCGGCAGGCGCAGCCTAACCATGGATGGACTACGAACTGGTATGAGAACAGCGATTCCATTGTGAACTACAAGCGCAACCTGGATGGCAAGGACAACTACGAGTGGTTCACCGCGAAGGGGCACGGGCAATATGTTGGCGTGACGATGTCCGTGTTACAGAACCAGGATGCGTGGTGGGGTGAGGGCAACGATATGTTCCAGATTGACGGCGATAAGCCGACGATTGTGGGCACGGGCGGTGAAGATTACTTTCTAGGCTCGTGGGCGTTTGAGAGCCCGCAGGATTACCTGCTGCATGGCGCACCGGTGGTGGGTGCGCAGCTTGCGGGCGAGCGGCAGAGCATGTACCGGTTTCACTTCGACTCGCCGATTCCGTTCACGAAGTCGATGCGGGCGAGTATGGAGCATGGTCATGCGAATCACCGCTCGGATAACTTCTACTCGGTGGCGTACTGGTACCAGGCGGAGCCGCACCAGCCGTTTCCTCCGCTGCCGGATGTGGATGAGCGGATTCCGACGCTGCAGCTTGTGGGCGGGCCGGGGAATGCGAAAGGGCCGAATGACCCTGCGAGTTTGCATCCGCGCTAGGGTTTAGGGGATCAGAGCTTGTCTGTTAGAGGGCGCCCTTGTAGCGGCGGATCTGGATCGCGGCTGTGAGGAAGCAGGCTGCGGCGAGGAGGCCTAGCCAGAGTTCGGGGGTGTTGAGAGAAAGCATGAGCGCGCCGAAGTTTGGGTCGATATGGGAACTGCTTGATGCGGTCCCAGTGTTTAGGTTGCCGTGCGCTACCCGGTGTGCGAGCGCCTGACCTATATACGCTGTGTGAAAGATGATCTTTTCGAGCACGGCAAGAGCCAAGGGCGGGAGAAAGGCCCACAGCAGAGGTGCTCTATTGGCGCAGACGGAGATTAGAAGAAGCCAGGTGTAGAAGGGCGCATACCAAAGGGCAGCGACAGTGAAGAGATGCGCGAGTAGCCAAAGCCACTGGTGCGGGAATGCGAGTTGGGACCAGAGCGGAGCAATGGGATCGCCCAGGCGCAGCAGAACCACGCTGCTGGCGAGGGCCATGGTGAGATGGGTTACGACCGTGATTGCCACCGTGATGAGTGGGAGCAGGAGCGTGGGGACGCTTGCCTTCGCCAGGACGGTGGTGAGATCGGAGACGGGGAGCGATTTCCAGAACAGGATGCTGCGGTCGCGGCGCTCGGCGTAGAGGGCGTCGGCGGCGTAGAAGATGCTGACGAGCCAGGCCGTGGCCTCGATGACGCCCGCGCCGACATCGTAGGGCACGTCAGCTGTGAAGCGGTCGTGTGAGCCCGGTGCTGTCCCCACGTAGGTTGAGTGTTGAACGCCGAGAGGGCCAAAGACGGAGCCCAGAAGAATGAGGACGGCGACGATGGCGGGCGCGAGATAGAGGGAGTGGTTGTCCCAGAGCTCGCGGCGGACGGACCAGGCGAAGATCTGCAGAGGCGAGATGGGGGCGGGGGCGGTGATCTCGGTGCGGAGAGGAGCGTCGTGGAGGAGGTTGGCCTGGGTGCTCATCGTGCGGCTCCTTGTAGGTCCTGGGTCTGTGTGGTGGGGGTGCTCATGGTGGCTACGAAGAGATCGGCGATGCTTGGGGTTCGTGTGTCGCCGAGGGTGGCGAGTTGTTGCCGGTCGGTGTTGGCGAAGAGCAGGATGCTGCGGCCGAGGGAGGTGCGCTCGTGGATGGGGCGGAGGGCGCGGGCGGCGGCGATTTGGTCCGGGTGGACGCTGAGCTCGGTGTAGCCGCGTTCGAGGTCGTCCATGGTGGAGGAGAGGACGATGCGGCCGTCCTTGATGAAGGTGACGTCGGTGAGGACGTTTTCGATTTCTTCGACCTGGTGGGTGGTGACGAGGATGGTGCGGGTGCTGTCGAAGAAGTCGTTGAGGAGTGAGTCGTAGAACTGCTTGCGGTAGAGGAGATCGAGGCCGAGGGTGGGCTCGTCGAGGACGAGGAGGCGTGCGTCAATGGCCATGATGAGGGCGAGGTGGAGTTGGGTGACCATGCCCTTGGAGAGCTCGCGGATTTTGCTTTTGGGCTTGATGTCCGTGCGGCTGAGGAAGGCCAGGGCCTTGGTGCGGCTGAAGCGGGGGTGGATGCCGGCCATGTAGTCGAGGGCCTGGTTGACGCGGAGCCAGCGGGGGAGGACGGCTACGTCGGCGATGAAGGAGACGTCGCGCATGAGGTCGTCGCGCTGCGTCCAGGGATGGCGGCCGAGGACGTTGAGGGTGCCGTCGAAGGAGGTGAGGCCGAGGATGGCGTTGAGGACGGTGGTTTTGCCGGCGCCGTTGGGGCCGATGAGGCCGAGGATGCGGCCCTCTTCGACGCGGAGGTCGATGCTATCGAGGGCGACCTTGGAGCCGTAGGTTTTACGCAGGCCGTGGGCTTCGATGCAGGGCATTAGCGGCCCTCCTTTGCGTGGGCGAGCAGGTCTTCCGGGGAGAGGCCGAGGCGCTGGATGGTGGCGTGGATGCGGGGCCACTCTTCGGCGAGAAAGCGGGTGCGCTCGGCCTGGAGGAGAGCAGTGCGGGCGTCAGGGCGGACAAACATGCCGAGACCGCGGCGCTTTTCGACGAGTTGTTCGTCGACGAGTTGGCCGTAGCTTTTGAGGACGGTGAGCGGGTTGACGCGGAACTCCGCCGCGACGGTGCGGACGGAGGGTAGTGGGTCGCCTTCTTTGAGAAGACCGTCGAGGATCATCGCGACCAGCCTGTCATGCAGCTGGCGGTAGATGGGCTGGTTGTCGTTCCACTCATGAGTCATCCTGCTCCCCGAGTTGCCAGAAGCTGTGCGGCAGCTTGTGGCACTGTTGTACTTTGCTAGCACACCATACTGCCTGTCAAGAAGAAAGTGAATGGCGGTTTGGGATTGCGGTTGATGGGACGGCGGGTCAGAATGGCTGCGCAGAGGAACTGACCAGGGAGGGGTGGCATGGAGGTAACAGCGTCGGAGTCGATTGAGAAGCGGATCCGGGAACTGGGTGATTGGCGGGGAGCGATGTTGGCGAAGGTGCGCCAGCTGATTCGCGAGGCCGATCCGGAGATTGCCGAGGAGTGGAAGTGGAGGGGTGTGCCGACGTGGTCTCGTGGGGGGATCCTCTGCACGGGGGAAACGTATAAGCAGGTCGTCAAGTTGACGTTTGCAAAAGGGGCGTCACTGCCGGATCCCGCGGGCTTGTTCAATGCAAGCCTGGAGGGGAACGTGCGGCGGGCGATCGATCTGCGGGAGGGTGAGGAGATCGATGGGGCGGCATTGCAGGAGCTGGTTCGAGCGGCTGCCGCGTTGAATCTGAAAGGTAAGAGCAAGGCAGTGAAGAAGACTGTGGCCGGCGGGCAGATGGAGTAGATTGCGTGTTTGCGGTGCGAATGGTGGGGCGGGGCTATGGTTGATAACTGGAGGTGGGCCTTGTTGCCGGTGCGCGATAACGAGTTGGTGCAGATCGTGGATGCGGCGCTGGTGAGCGCGAGCGACCGGGCGCGGCGGGCGGATGGGGGGTCGTGGTTGGGGTGCCGGCCGGGATGTACGCCTTGTTGCCATGGGGTGTTTCGGATTTCGATGCTGGATGCGGAGCGGT
>CAZZWG010000126.1:0-4166 GCA_964657685.1 Verrucomicrobia bacterium Tous-C9LFEB
GCAGCGCGACATCCTTCCCATCGTCGAAGGCACCACCGTCAACACCAAGTACGGCTTCGTCACCACAGACCACATCCTCTTCATCGCCGCGGGCGCCTTCCACGTCTCTAAGCCCAGCGACCTCATCCCCGAACTCCAGGGCCGCTTTCCCATCCGCGTCGAGCTCAAACCCCTCACCGTGGACGACTTTCTCCGCATCCTCACCGAACCCCGCGCCTCCCTCGTCAAGCAATCCGTAGCCCTGCTCGAAACCGAAGGACTCACCCTCGAGTTCACCCCGGAAGCCCTCGCCGAGATGGCTCGCTTTGCCTTCGAAGTGAACGAAACCACGGAGAACATCGGGGCTCGCCGTCTACACACCATCATGGAACGCGTGCTCGACGAGATCAGCTTCCAGGCCCCCGATCTCGTAAAAGCAGCCCGGGAGAAGGCGCCCCCCGGCGAAGGTGTACCCGCCCTCATCCCACGCGCCGCGACCGGCACAGGCCCCGAGTTCACCCTCAACGTCGACAAGGACTACGTGCAGAAGCAGGTAGCCTCCATCGTCCAGAACCAGGACCTCAGCCGCTACATCCTGTAATCCTGCAGTCCCTCCATGGCCCCTGGCCCATCCGCAGCGGGGATGGCCAAATTCCCGCCCCGGTCTTTATTTTTGAATGTGTTCATTTTTTCTACAACCCGCCTGTCTCTTCGGCTATCCTATATTTGAACGCGTTCACAA
The DNA here is from genome assembly GCA_964657685.1 of Verrucomicrobia bacterium Tous-C9LFEB. Classification (GTDB taxonomy): domain Bacteria; phylum Acidobacteriota; class Terriglobia; order Terriglobales; family Acidobacteriaceae; genus Granulicella. The sequence goes on from CAZZWG010000126.1 coordinate 722, forward strand.
TTAGGAGGTTCTGTATGAATATCGCCGCCATCTACTTCAGCTATCTTGCAGTCTCTATCGCCCTCACCATCTGGGTCGCTCGTACGCTCCACAGCAACGGCCGTCTATTCCTCGTTGACGCTTTTCACGGCAACGAACCGCTTGCCGACGCCGTCAACCATCTCCTTGTCGTCGGGTTCTACCTGATCAACATCGGCTACATCACGCTGGCCCTGAAGACCACTGACGCCCTCATCACTTTGCGGGAGATCATCGAGACCGAAAGCCACAAAATCGGCGTCGTGATCTTGATCTTGGGGATCATGCATGTGTTCAACATCATGGTCTTTGCGAAAATGAGAAGAAAGGGCAATGAGCCCGCCTATGCGCCCGCCGCGGCTCGAAAGGAGTCCGTACTATTTCAACCCCAGCAGCCCTGAAGCAAACTTCGGGTTCCACAAAAAAGAGTGAAGAGACCCGGGCCCGCATTCTCTCTGCGGCGCTGGCGGTCTTCCGTGAGCATGGCTTCGACAAGGCCACCATGCGGGAGATCGCCGGCGTCGCCGGAGTGGCGACCGGCGCGGCCTATTACTACTTCGATTCCAAAGATGCCATCGTCTCCGCCTTTTACCAACAGGCGCAGGAAGACATGGCTCCCGAGCTTGGCGAGGGGCTCGCGCGCTGCAAGACGCTGGAGTGCCGTCTTCGCACACTCATCACAAAGAAGTTCGAATACTTCGCGCCCAACCGGAAGCTGCTGGGCGCTCTTTCAGCGCACGCCGACCCCGAAAAACCACTCTCCCCTTTCAGCAAGGAAACAGCACCCGTCCGTAACGCGGACCTCGCCTTCTTTGAACGCGCCGTAACCGATTCCAGGGTGAAACTCCCGCCGGGAATCCAACCCTACCTCCCTCGCCTGCTTTGGCTTTACCAGATGGGTCTGCTGCTCTTCTGGGTCTATGACCATTCGCCGAACCAACGGCGTACCCACGCCCTGTTCGAAGGCACGCTCAAGCTACTTCTACTCACCCTGAAGCTCGCCGCGTTGCCTCTCTTTCGCCCCCTGCACCGCGTCGCGGAACATCTGCTACGGGCTGTCTTCGAGGACGCTTCGTAAGGTCCGCCGCGCCTCGCTATACTGAACCCAACCCCTCTCCGGAGCCGCACTTGGATCGCACAATCGGTCGCAAACTCCTGTGGACCTACGCGCTCCTCATGCTCATCGCCGCCATAGGCTATGCGCGCTATGACCTCTACATGATGGATGGCGACGGTACCGCCTTCCTCGACATCGCGCAGGACCTCAACACCCACCACGCCGCCCTCGCCATCAATGGCTACTGGAACCCGGGCTACCCTGCCCTGCTCGCCCTCGCCGAGCACTTGGCACATCCGTCGCTATGGCGCGAGGTCGTCGTTGTTCGCTACACCAACGTCCTCATCTTTGCCGGCGCGATGGCCGCCTGTGTCTTCTTCACCACGGGCCTCGCACGCGCCCGCAGTCTATCAACACCCAGGACTATTCCATCCCTTTCCAACGGAGCGCTTCATCTTCTCGGCCTGGCGCTCCTCACGGTAAGCATGGGCCGTGAGCTTCCGATCGCCGCGCCTCGTGCTGACACGCTTCTGCTGGTTTGGTTCCTTGTGGCAGGCGGCCTCATCGTGCGTCTACTCGCGGGCGCAGGCCTGTTCGCCTTTGCTCTCCTTGGCCTTTCCCTCGGTTGTGCCTACCTCACCAAGTCCTTCGCGTTCCTTCCTACCCTCGCTCTCCTGGCCGGCTCGTGTGTTTTCGGCCTCTTCAAGATAGGTCGTCCTCGCCTCCGATGGATCGCCGGGACGGCTCTCGCGGCCCTGCTCTTTGCCGTCATCGCCGGACCCTACATCCTCGCGATCTCGCGTCAACTCGGCCACCTCACCACCGGCGATTCGGCCCGCCTCAACTACGCCTTCTTTATCGATATGACACCCCGTTGGCATGAGTGGTATCACCATGACCTCGGCCACGCGGGCGGAACTTTTCTACATCCGGAAACGGCTCTCCTCTCCCAACCACCGGTGTTCAGCTATGCCGCGCATCCCGTTGGAACCTTTCCGTTGTGGTTCGATCCGGCCTGGTGGACACAGGGACTCAAACCACACGTGTGGCTCCAGGGACACATCTTCCGCCTTGCGCGCAACATCGTTGTCTTCTTCCGTTATCTGCTGGGGCGCCCGGAGATCTTCGTACTCCTGGGCGTGCTTCTCGCGTGGGGTGCAATCCTGCCTTCCCGAAAGTCGCAAGATCGGCACTGGCCGGGCGTTCTATGGGCCATCGTGCCGATCGCCTGGGGCTTGCTGATGTTCGGCATCTACTTGCCTATCGATCTTCAGGACCGTTATCTCACCGGCCCTCTTTTGCTCATTCTGCTTCCTCTCTTCGCCCTTCTCCACCAGCCTTCTGCATCCGTTGAACGCCATCCCGGAGCCACCTCCGTCGCCGGCGCCTTGGTTCTCCTGTTTGCCGGGATCAGCCTCAGTCAGGCGGCCACCTATCTCGCGGACCGTCGCCGTCATACACCGCCCGCCGAGCAGCGCCATCCCGGCTTTGACCCGCAGATCTACACAGCCGCCGCTGCCCTTACGCAACTCGGCGTAAAGCCAGGCGACAAGCTTGCCTGCATGGGCGATCTCGCCTGCTACACCGATTTCTACTGGGCCCGGCTTGCCGGCGCACAGATCCTCGGCGAAGTCGAAACCACCGACGAGGCCAACCCCCTCACCGTGTGGAACAACATCGCGGAGAAGCGCGCCGTCACCGAGCCGCTCGCGGGCATGGGTCTGCGCTACATCGTCAGTCTTTTTCCAAACTCCGGGAGCAAACCGCCAGGCTGGATCCAACTCGGCGGAAGCAACTTCTTCGCTTATCCGCTCGGGGGTACGGTCGATGCGAAGCTCGTGGAGGCAGTCGAGAACCTGCGTCCGACACCGTAAAGCAGTCGCATGTCCGAAGGGAGCGCCGCATGTAGAATCGGCGCATGTTGCGTAGCCCGATGGGCAGGACTCATGCCAGGCTCGAAGGCCTCCTCCGCGGTCTTACCGTCACTCTTTCCATTCTCTTTCTTCTTCTTTTCGTGCTTATCGCATGGCGCCGTCTGCACTATCCCTTCGAGGTAGATCGCATGGAGAGCGGGATGCTCACCTCCGTGTGGCGCCTGCGGCATGGCTTTGCTCTCTACTCGCCACCCAGCCTCACCTGGGCGCCGTTCCTTTACGCTCCCCTCTTCTTCTATGTCTCCGCCGCCGCTACAAAACTCATAGGCATCAACTACGCCGCGCTTCGTCTCGTCTCCATCGCCGCAACCCTCGGCAGCTTCAGCCTGATCTTCGCGCTCGTCTATACCGAGACCGAAAAGCGCTATGCTCCCGCGCTCTTTGCAGCCGGCCTCTTTGCAGCCCTCTATCCTTTCGTTCTCGCCTGGTACGACGT
>CAZZWG010000126.1:4266-9775 GCA_964657685.1 Verrucomicrobia bacterium Tous-C9LFEB
TGGTTCCGCTACTACGCCTTCGGCACCGGCGGCGTGATCAAGTGGTCCTTTCACAGTGCCGTGATGTTTCCCTTCACAGACGTTCTTGCGCCCCTTCCCATCGCCTGCGCCCTCATCGCATCCGCCGCGCTCTTCACCGGCGTGCGTTGGCGTGAGCGCGAAGGCACCTACTTCGCCGTCATCACCCTTCTGCTGCTCTTGGCGATCGGCTACGTGCGTGCCCACGTGGGCGCAAACCTGAACGCCGTCATCCCCTTGTATGCATGGCTGGCGGTTCTTGCCGGCATCGCGCTGGATCGTCTATCGAGGCAGATCAATCTCTCGGCGGATAGCACTTCCTTGTCGCCGTGGACATCCGCTCTACCCGCCACGCTCTGGTTGCTCGCTACCATCCAACTCGCCTCTCACCTGTATCGCCCGGCGGAGGTGCAAACCGGCAATCTCGCCGCTCGTATGCTCTTTCTCAACGCCCTCCGCGCCACCCCGGGCGATGTCTGGGTTGTCGATCACAGCTATGACGCAATCCTGGCCGGCAAACCCCTGCACGCCGACATGGACGCCCTCGACGCCGTACTCGGGCGCAAGTACCAGCCAGCCCTCAACGAGTTCAAGGCACTCACAGCAAGCGGGCAACTCACAGCCGTCGTGCTCGACCGCGTACCTGGCGCCTACGAACCGCAGGGTCTCTTCACACAGCCACCTTTCCGTGGCGCGTATCGCCTGCGTGCGGTCACTCCCGGTGGCGGTGCTCCCGGTGAGCTCGACCAACCCCTCTACACGCTGCTGCCCTGCACCCCTGTCGTGGCCCCAAACAGCCTCACCGACCTCCAGGACAGCCTCACCGACCGCAGCGGATGCCGGTAGCCGCAAACAAAAGGGACCGGCATCTCGCCGGCCCCACGCTCTGTTGCGTCCACGCTTATTTCGCTCCGACAGGCACCTGCTTGCCAAGTTCGGCCACACGCTTCGCCAGAAGCTCTTCCAATTGCTCAAGCGCCTCCGAGAAGCCCTCAATGCCTTCCTTGAGCTTGTCGTGCGCCATACGATTTTCGTTGTGCATCTTCTCAAAGGTCGCCTGGTCCATGTGCATCTTCTCGATGTCATCCTGACCGGCGGTCGCCGGATCGAGCTTGCGCTCCAGCGTCCCTTCCGTATCGTGCAGCTCCTTCAACAGCTTCGGTGAAATGGTCAGCAGATCGCAACCGGCCAGCTCCTCGATTTCCCCCATGTTGCGAAAGCTCGCGCCCATGATCTGCGTCTTGTAACCGAACTTCTTGAAATAGTGGTAGATCTCCGTAACAGACTCGACGCCCGGATCTTCCTTCGGCGAGTAATCCTTGCCAGTATTGTGCTTGTACCAGTCCAGAATGCGCCCTACAAAGGGCGAGACCAGGGTGACCTTGGCCTCAGCGCACGCCGCCGCCTGGTGAATGCCAAACAGCAGGGTCAGGTTGCAGTGAATACCTTCTTCCTCAAGATCCTTCGCGGCCTGGATGCCTTCCCAGGTGGACGCAATTTTCACCAGCACACGATCGCGGCCGATCCCGGCCTGGTCATACTGATGAATGATGTCATGCGCCTGCTCCTTGGTCTTTTCCTTGTCGTAGCTCAGCCGCGCGTCTACCTCGGTGGAGACACGCCCCGGCACGATCTCCAGAATCTTCCGCCCAAAGGCAACGGCCAGCGTCTTGAATGCTGCCGCGGCTACTTCCTTGTCATCGGCCTCATTGCCCAGGGATTCCCGCGCCTGCGTCAGCACATCGTCCACAATGGACTGGTACTCGGGCATGCCCGCTGCTGCCGCAATCAACGATGGATTCGTCGTGGAGTCCGTCGGCTTGAACTGCTTGATCGAGTTGATATCGCCGCTGTCGGCGACGACGGTGGTCATTGTCTTGAGCTGATCGAGAAGGTTGGCCATGACAGAACTCCTGGGGGGCGCGCCGTCTTCGGCGTCTAGGCTCCCAATTATAGGATGCTTTGGCGACGCGCACGACCCTTTCGTGCAAGGGGCCCGCGTCACCCCTCTCCAAGCGCCGCAAGGTGCGCCAAATCCGGCTTGGGCGTACACAGGCTCACGACAACCAGCGCCACCACCGAAATCAGCAGCGCCGGCACAATCGGATCGCGGTCGCTCAACCACACCGGCAGGTGCCCCTTCAGCACGTCCCAGCACAACGTCAGCAGCGTTCCCGCCGCAATGGATGCAACAGCCCCGGCCGCCGTCGCGCGTCGCCAGAAGAACGCTGCCAGGATCACCGGCGTCAACGCCGCGGAGTAAATCGTGTAGGCATACAAGCTCTTCTGCAGAACACTCGTGGTCCCCAGCGACTGCCATAACGCCCACAGTCCCAGCGCAACCACCAGCAAGCGCGAAACCAGCAGGATCTGCCCCTGCGGCGCGTCCGGCCTGATGTAGCGGACGAAAACGTCGTTGATCAGATTCGTTGCGGGGGAAAACAGGTAGTTGTTCGCCGTCGAGACCACCTTGGCAAAGATTGCGCCGACCAGGAGCGCGCCCAGGACACTAAGAGCCTTCGACCCGAGCGCTCCGCCACTCTGAAAGCTTCCAAAAGCGTGGACCGCGGTATAGGCCAGCACCTCGCGCGGCCGCTCCGCCACCTCGCCCGTTCGGTAGAGCGCCGAGCCCACAACCGCTATCGCCACAATCACCGTTTCCAGGATCACCGTCCCGACCACCCAGCCGCTCACCGCCCGCGTCGCATCCTGCTCGCTCTTGGCTGAGAAGAACTTCTGGTACATCGACTGGTTGCCCAGCATCAGCAGGCACGTCGGCAGAAAGAGCTCGGCAGCCCGTATCCCCGAAAAATCCCCGAAAACCTGAAAATGCGTCGCCGGCAGGGTAGCCCGAATGGACGTCCATCCTCCGGCCATACGCACCAGCACGGGCAGCGAAACGATCATCGTCACCGTCGCCAGCAGCCCGATGAACACGTCCATATAAGCCACCGAGCTCATGCCGGCAATGGCCGTAAACACAATCACAAAGCCCGCAAGGATGTACTGCCCCTGCACGCTCGACACCTGCGGAAAGATCAGGTGCAAGATGTCGCCGCCACCAATGAACTGGTAGCTCGTAATGGCGGTGTAGGTAAACAGCACCGCCACCACGCCCAGCACCCGCGCGGTCTGGTTATAGCGCGACTCCAGCAGATCCGGGATCGTGAACTGCGCGAACTTTCGAGCCCGCGGAGCAATAAAGTAGATCAGCAGCAATCCTGCCCATCCGCCCCCGGCCTGCCATAGCGCAGAAAACCCGTGCTTGTAGGCGTTCTCCGCCCCACCCAGCAGCGAACCGGAGCCGATCCAGCTGGAAAGCAGCGTAAACACCAGCACAAACGCGCCCAGGCTGCGACCCGCGACCAGGTAGTCGGCCTTGGTCTTCACTGAACCCAGCCGAGCCAGCGAGACACTCAGCAACGTGACTACGATAGTTCCAAGAACGATGGCGTACAGGAGCATGCGGTTCCGGCCATTCTAGCGGACCCGCCATCCGCGCATCGGAGCAGCCTTCCCCGCGAAAGCGATCGGGCGAACTCAGTACACTACAGCAACAAGCTCAAGGAGCACCGTTGATGTCCCTCGCACCTCGCGCAGCCCTCGCTGCGTTTGCTGTTCTCTTCACTCCCACCCTCATCCAGGCGCAATCCGCCAGCCAGCCCATCACCCTCGCGGTCGACCTTACCGACGCCCCCCGCCGCATGCTGCACGCCACCGAAATCCTCCCCGTGCAGCCCGGCCCCATGGACCTCGCATATCCCAAATGGATTCCCGGTGAGCACGGCCCCACAGGCCCCATCGACAACCAGGCCGGCTTCGTTCTGACAACGGACACTGGCGTGCGCGTGAAGTGGGAGCGCGACCTTGTAGACATGTACGTCTACCACATCACCATCCCGGCAGGCGCTTCCTCGCTCACGGCCAGGATGGACTTCCTCGCGACCGCGGGCGCCGCAGGGTTCTCCGCCGGCGCCTCCACCAGCGCCAATCTCGCTCTGCTCAGTTGGAACGAGGTCATCGTCTATCCGGGCGGCACGGACGCCGCGAAAGTCATGGTCACCCCATCCCTGACCGTACCCGCGGGCTGGCACTTCGGCTCCGCACTCGAATCAACCAACGGCTCCCTCGACAGGCCCAGCTTCAAAACCGTCTCCCTTGAACAACTCGTAGACTCACCCGTGCTCGCCGGCCGCTGGTTCCGCGAGATTCCGCTCGCCCCGGAGATCACGCCCAAACACTTCCTCGATCTCGCCGGCGACGGCCCCGAAGACATCGCCCTCTCGCAGGAGCACATCGACGAGTTCAATAAACTCGTTCGCGAAACCGGTGCCCTGTACAAATCGCGCCACTACAACGCCTACCATTTCCTCGTCACCCTCTCCGACCAGGTAGCCCATTTCGGTCTCGAACATCACCAAAGTTCCGACGACCGCGTCAACGAAAAGACCTTCGTCGACGACAACGCCTTCATCGCCAACGGCCTTCTCCTTCCCCACGAATTCACACACTCCTGGAACGGCAAATATCGCCGCCCCGCCGGTCTCGCCACACCCAACTACCAGGTGCCCATGAAGGGCGATCTCCTCTGGGTGTACGAAGGTCTCACCGAATATCTTGGCGACGTCCTTGCCGCCCGCTCCGGCATCTGGAATCCCGCCATCTACCGCGACCGGCTCGCCACCGTCTGGGGCCAATTCAACGACGCTCGCCCGGGCCGCGAGTGGCGTAACCTGCAGGACACCGCCACCGCCGCCCAGATCCTCTACTCCGCCGGCGGCCCCTATGACAACTGGCGGCGCGCCACCGACTACTACGACGAAGGCGAGCTCCTATGGCTCGAAGTCGACTGCACAATACGTCAGAAAACCGGCGGCAAGAAAAGCATCAATGACTTCACCGCACTCTTCCACGGACTGGGCGGCACCACCGGTCCCAAGGTCGTGCCCTACACCTTCGACGACGTTGTCACCGCGCTCAATACCGTGGTGCCGAACGACTGGGCAGCCTTCCTCCACACTCGCCTTGATGCGAACGGGCGGCTCGCTCCCGAAACAAACGGTCTGAATACCGTCTCGGGTTACAAGCTCAACTACACGGACAAACCCAACTACTGGTCCCAGTTGTCCGAGTCCGAAGAGAACATCCTCGATGCCCGTTACTCCGTCGGTCTACTGGCGCAGGCGAACGGCAACATCGGCGACGTGATCCTCGACAGTCCCGCCTACAAGGCCGGCCTTGCGCCCGGCTTCACCATCGTCGCGGTGAATGGCCGTGCCTTCCAGACCAGCCTTCTACGCACAGCCATCCAGGACGCCAAAGGCCACGGACCCGCCATCGACCTGATCGTCGCCAACACCGGCTACTACAAGGTCATCCGCGTCGAATACCACGACGGCGAACGCTACCCGCAACTGGAACGCGCGGAAGGCAGCAAGGATTATCTCGACGACATCCTCGCACCCATGACGAAGTAGTAGCCAGTAGCCAG
>CAZZWG010000127.1:0-9685 GCA_964657685.1 Verrucomicrobia bacterium Tous-C9LFEB
TGCTCACGCTCGCCATCCACGTGGACGGAAAAGCTGAGGTACTTGCTGGGTTTGAACAGGTGGAGCTTCTCTTTCAGAAGCAGTGCATTCGTGCACATGTACACGTACTTCTTGCGTGCGACCAGCCCGGCCACAATCTCCGGCATCTGCGGGTGCAGCAACGGTTCGCCACCCGGAATCGACACCATCGGCGTTCCGCACTCTTCGGCCGCCCTGAAGCAATCCTCCGGCGTAAGCTCAGCCTTCAGGATGTGCGCCGGATACTGAATCTTTCCGCAACCGGCACACGCCAGATTGCAGCGAAACAGCGGCTCCAGCATCAGCACCAGCGGATAGCGCTTGCGCCCCTTCAGCTTCTGCTTCAGAACATAAGTCGCGACCGTAAACGCCTGCGATACGGGAACCGCCATTCGGGAAAACTCCTTCGGCTGCACGGCAACCGACGTGATCTCAAGAGCTTCAGATGAGCCGGACCAGGCTCACGCTTCATTGGCCTCCCGCTCCAGCGCTGTTTGGTAGGTCGAGAGCGCCAGCAACGGAAAGTACTGCTTATAAAGATGATAGCCAAGGTAAAAGACGCGCGGAAAGCCCGTTCCGGTGTAGTAACTCTCGCCATTCCGGCCCGGCATCAACTCGTCCCACGAACCGTCCTCGTGTTGACGCTCCGTCAACCAGCGAACGCCTTTGGCCACAGAATCCGACCTTGTATCGTTCGCCGCCAGAAGTCCCAGCAGCGCCCACGCCGTCTGCGAGGGAGTCGAAGGACCTACCCCGCGTGTCGCAGGATCGTCATAGGTCCCGCAGGTCTCGCCCCAGCCACCGTCGGCATTCTGCACCATGCGGATCCACTCCGCTGCCTGCTGAACGGACGGCTCGAGATAAGAATAGTCCATCGCCTGCAGGCCACGAAGAACCAGAAACGTGCCATACAGATAATTCACGCCCCAGCGGCCGAACCACGATCCGTCCGGCTCCTGCTGCTTCAGAATGAATTGAATGGCGCGCTGCACCGGCTTGTCTCGCGAGGTGTAGCCATAGGCGGCCAGCATCTCGAGAATGCGCCCCGTGATGTCCACCGTCGGTGGATCGAGCATGGCGTTGTGATCGGCAAACGGAATGTACTGGAAGATGCTCTTGGTGTTGTCCTTGTCAAACGCAGCCCATCCACCTTCCTTGCACTGCATCGCCATCACCCACCGAAGGGCACGCTGCTCTACCTCATGCTGGTACCTCTCCCGCGGATTCTGCACAGCCTTTAGCCCAAGCAAAACTTCCGCCGTATCATCAACATCCGGGTAAAACTCGTTGTTGAACTCGAAGTACCATCCACCCGGCTCAACATTCTTGACCTTCTCCGCCCAATCGCCCTTATGGCGAACTTCCTTGGACAGCAACCAGTCCGCCGCCCGCAGCATACGAGGATCATCCTTCGCTACACCAGCGTCGCCCAGGGTGGAGAGGACCTGCGCCGTATCCCAGACCGGGGAAAAGCAGGGTTGCATCCGGAAAGTTGGTGTTGGATAGCCTGGCTCGCCATTGGGATTGTCGATCCCCAGCTTTTCGAACTCATCCATTGCACGAATAAACTGCGGATCGTCCTGTGAATAGCCCAGGTAGCGTAGCGCCACGATCGCGTTCAGCATGGCCGGATAGATCGCTCCAAGACCGTCTGACCGTTCAAAGCGGGCCAACATCCACTCTTCTGCCTTCTTCAGCGCCCGCTTGCGGAGCGGCCGGATGTGCACCCGTTCCGCCAAATGAGCAACCCGGTCCCAGAAAAGAAAGAAGTTCCGCCAGGAGATCGGGTGTTTGCTGTCCCAGCGCAGGTGCAGATTGGCGTTCTCTCGTCCGCCCACAAACAACTCGTCGATGCCTTGCTCCGGCGGCAGCTTTTTAAAGGGCTTCTTCGCGTAAATGATCGACAACGGCACCAGAATGCCCCGCGACCACGAACTGATTTCATAGATGTTGAAGTAAAACCAGTTGGGAAACAGTACGATCTCGGGCGGAATCGCCGGCACAGCGTCGTACTCGTACTGCCCCATCGCGCACAGGTAAATCTTGGTGAAGGTGTTGCACTCCACCACGCCACCGAGCGCTAGGATCTTCTCGCGGGCTCTTACCAGGACGGGATGGTCCGTCTTCCAGCCCATGAGCTTGAGAGCCAGGTAGCACTTTACGCCATAGCTGACGTTGGAGGGCCCGCCCGGGTAAAGGCTCCATCCGCCGTCCTCGTTCTGATGGCGCAGGATCTCATTGATGCAACGCTCCATGCGGCCCGGGTCGCCGGTGCCGAGCAGCGTGTGCATGAAGATATAGTCGGCTTCCAGCATGGAGTCAGCTTCTAACTCGCCGCACCAATAGCCTTGCTCGTGCTGCTGGCCGAATGTCCAGTCGATGGACTTCTGGATGGCCTGCCTGACCTGATCGATCCCGAGATCAAGACGGCCAAACCGCGGCTGCTTGGTTCCCTGCGGATTCAGATTCGATGTGCTCATGTACTCTCGTTTGTTCCGGTTAAATCGACGGAGGGGCGTCGACAGCTAGGGTGCTGGATGAACCGGCGGGGCCGAGGCAATCGCCTGGACGATCTCGGGGGGAAGACCAAACCGTACGTTCTCCGGCATCACTTCGACCTCCTCGACTGAAGAAAAGCCCTTGCCCTGCAGGAACGCGACAACCTGCTGCACCAGGATCTCCGGGGCGGAGGCGCCGGCGGTAATTGCGACGGTGCCGACGGATTCCAGCCACTCAGGGCGGATATCTTCCGCCTTGTCAATCAGGTAAGAGCCGGTTCCCAGATTCTGCGAGACCTCAACGAGGCGGTTGGAGTTGGAACTATTCCGAGATCCGACCACCAGCACCAGATCAGCACCGTGGGCCACATTCTTGACCGCCGTCTGCCGGTTCTCCGTGGCGTAGCAGATGTCCTGCGCGTGCGGTCCCGCAATGTTCGGGAAACGCTCTTTCAGCGCGGCGATCATCGTGCCCGCCTCGTCCAGCGACAAGGTTGTTTGCGTCAGATACGCCACCTTATCGGGATCGGGCACAACCAGGGCGGCGACCTCCTCCGGCGTGGACACAACCTGGGTGACATCCGGAGCCTCGCCCTGGGTCCCTTCCACTTCTTCATGGTCGCGATGCCCAACCAGCACCAGCGAATAGCCCTGTTTCGCAAACTTGATGGCCTCGACATGGACCTTGGTGACCAGCGGGCAGGTGGCGTCGATCACCTTCAACCCGCGATCCTTCGCACGCGCACGCACCGCCGGCGACACACCGTGCGCCGAGTAGATCACTCGCGCGCCTTCCGGCACCTCGTCGAGCTCATTGACGAAGATCGCGCCTTTTTGTGCCAAATCGTTCACGACATAGCTGTTATGGACGATCTCTTTGCGCACATAGATCGGAGCGCCAAAGGTGTCGAGGGCGATGCGAACGATGTCAATTGCCCTCACGACACCCGCGCAGAAGCCGCGCGGCTTGAGGAGGAGAACTCGCTTGGTGGCGTTCGATCGTCCATTCTGCTGCACTGCCACGGGGTCAAGAACGGAGTTGGTCACAAAGCTAAGTATACCCGTTTCCAGCTGAAGGGATGCCGGGGCAGGCCTCACGCAAGGTGCCCATCCACCCTCACCGGGAGCTGCAAAGGTGGCCGCCGCAACTTGTGTTGAGGCAATCGCAGGGGAGGGAGCGGTCCCTTCAGCGTCCTCACAGGCCTGCTAGTAGCACTTGCCTTCCGCTACCGTGCAGGTTGCAAGGGGGTGGGCACTCTTCTTCCAGTCAGCCCTAGCTTTCCTCCCGATAACTTCCCGTCGGCGAGAGCTATTCCTTCCTTCGTTGCCCGCGCTAGCGGCTGGCTGCGATCATCTGCCGCGCGTGCATCCTGGACGCCTCGGTAAGGCTCGCCCCGGACAACATCCGCGCGACTTCCTCGATGCGTTCGCCCTCGCCCATGCTGCGCACACCGGTTCGCGTTCGGCCAGCGCTTTCGCTTTTCTCAATCAGGAAATGCTGGTCCGCGAAGGCCGCAATTTGAGGCAAATGCGTAATGCAGATAACCTGCTGACCGCGAGAAAGTTCCTTGAGCTTGCTGCCCACCGCCTCCGCGGCCCGGCCGCCGATCCCGATGTCGATCTCGTCGAAGACCAGGGTTCGCGGCAGGACCGCCCCACGCTTCTTGGCGAACGCGGCCGCCTGCTCTTCCACGGCCGTCTTTAGCGCCAGCATGACCCGCGACATCTCGCCTCCGGAGGCAATCTCGGTGAGCGGCTTCAGCGGCTCCCCCGGGTTGGTGGAGATTCGACACTCGACGGTATCCCATCCGGCCGCTGCCCAGTCCTCCTGCGCCTCGGACGACTTAACCTCGACGGCAAAACGCGACCGCATCGCGAGCTCATTGATTTGCCGTTCGGCCGTCTTGGACAGCCGGGCCGCCGCCGTTCGCCGCACCTCGGACAATTTGCGCGCAACCTCGCGGTACCGCCCTTCCGCGAGACCCACCTGCGCCTGCAGCTCCCCGAGACGGGCGTCCCGGTTTTCTAAATCGGCGAGTTTTTGAGCAGCGGACGCGCCGAACGCGATCACCGCCTCCAACCCTGGCCCATATTTGCGCTTCAACCTGTCCAGCAGGGCGAGCCGGTCTTCCACCTCGGCCAGCCGGTCGGGGGAGGCTGTCGCCTCATCGGCAAAATCCCGCAGGGTGGCCGCGACATCCTCCACGGTCGCCTGCGCCGATCGCAACTGCTGGACCGCCTCCGCCAGGGTTTCCTGGAAGCGAGCTATCTCCTCCACGTGACGCAGCGCGCCGCCCAGCCGGCTCTCCGCCGAAATTTCGCCCTCATAAAGCAGGTCCAACGCCGCACTCGCGCCCGCAAAGATGCGCTCCGCATTGGTAAGAAACCGCTTTTCCGTTTCGAGCCGGGCGTCTTCTTCGGCATCGAGGATTGCCGCGGCCTCAATCTCCTTTGCCTGGAAGCTCCAAAGATCGATCAGACGCAAGCGGTCGCCTTCGGCCCCGCGCAGCTCCTCCAGCTCCTTCTGCAGACCGCGCCAGCTTCCGTACGCAGCAGCTACCGGCTCAGTCCCGATCTGCGCCGAGCGGTCGAGCAACAATCTTTGCTGCATCCCGTCAAAGGCGACCAGGGTCTCCGACTGCGCGTGGACCAGCGCCAGCTCCGGCGCCAGTTGCCGCAGAACCCCCACCGTCGCGGGCTGATTGTTGACGAAAACGCGTCCCTTGCCGCTCGAGCCAATCTCGCGGCGTAGCAGGATCTCGTCGCCGGCGGCGTCGATTCCGTTGTCCTCCAGGACTCTTTCGGCACCCGGTGTCGTCTCAAATACGCAGCCCACCACCGCCTTTTCCGCCCCAAAGCGAACGGTATCGCTGGATGCCTTGCCGCCCAGCAGGAGCACCAGCGCATCAATCAGGATCGACTTGCCGGCACCGGTCTCCCCCGTAAGTAGATTCAGCCCCGGACCGAAATCCGCCACGGTGTGATCAATGACCGCGTAATTCTCAACACGTAGTTCCAACAGCATGCTTCCGGCACCTTCGCCACGGCTTCGCCTCGCCAGCGTAGCACGGGGCGTTGCCCTTATCTTGCACCAAAGCAGGTTCGCCTACCGTGCCCTGTTCCGGTTTGCGCGAACCAATCGCGGTTTCCGAGCGGGGCTGAGCCTTACACTGGAAGACGAAGACATGATCGCTTTCGCTGCTCTCCTTCAGGACCCCTCCGCAACCACCACCGCAGGCCCACTCGCCTCCCCCGGCCATACCAGCGCGCTGGCGGACATGGTGCACAACAGCGGTCCCATCGCGCTCACCGTGCTCGTCCTTTTGCTGCTGGCCAGCATCTTTTCGTGGACGATCATGATCGCGAAATGGCGCGCCTTTCGTGATGCCGATCTCCAGAATCGCCGCTTCGTCCGCGCCTTTCGCAAATCGGGGCGGCTGAGTGAGGTGGCTGCTGTTGCCGAGCAGTTTCGCCCCAGTCCGCTGGTGGCCGTCTTCAATGAGATCTATGACGAGTACCAGCGCCAGGCCGGCGGGCGCGGGACGCCGCCCAATCCGCAGGCGCTAGAACGCGCAGCGCAAACGGCTGCGAGCGAAAGCTTGACCATGATGGAGAGCCGCATGACCTGGCTCGCCACCATCGCCCAGGCCGCTCCGTTCATCGGCCTGTTTGGCACGGTGATGGGCATCATCGATGCCTTTCACGGCCTCGGCACCGCCGGTGCGGCCACCCTGCGGGCCGTCGCACCGGGTATTTCGGAAGCCCTGATCACCACGGCGGCTGGCCTGGTCGTCGCGATCCCAGCGCTGGTGGGCTACAACCAGCTGACCGCACGGCTCCGCGACTTCGGCGCCCGCATGGACGACTTCGGCCGTGAGCTCTTGAATGCAATCGAGAACGCCGCCCTGGTCACGCCGGCACAGCAGCAGCCACCGCAAACGCCTGCCGCGGCCTACAGCGGTGAAGAGCGGCGGAGGACCTTCTAAACTCATGGCCTTCTCTGCCCGCGGTCGCACGCAAACTGTACTTGCCGACATCAACATCACCCCGCTGGTCGATGTGGTTCTCGTGCTCCTTCTGATCTTCATGGTGACCGCGCCTGTGCTGCAGAGCGGCATTGAGGTTGCCGTTCCGCAAACCCGCACGGTGAACCAGACCGTCGAGCAACGCCGCGTCCTTACTCTCGACAGGAACCAGAACGTCTTTCTAGACGACAAGCCGGTCAACGTGCACGACCTGCCCTCCATCCTGGCAAATAGTCCCAATGCCAAACAAACCGTTTACATCCGCGCCGACCAGCGCGCCCCCTTCGGCGCTTTCGCCTCGGTGATGGACGCCGTGAAGCAGGCTGGTATCTCCAATATCAGCATCATTACCCAACCCTTCGACCGCTAACAATCCCACGTACTGACCATGACCTCCGTTCCGCATCCGCACCCCGACGAACTCCATGATTACGATCGTCTCGGCGGCGGCATGGCCGGTGCGGTCGCGCTCCATGCCGTGCTTGCCGCTGTGGTCATCGGCGCGGCGTACCTGAACCTCAGCAAGCATGACCGGTGGGGGGAAAACTCTGCGAGCGTCGGCGCCATACAGGCGTCCATGGTCTCCGCCCTGCCCCTTCCTTCGCACAACAAGCCGGTAGAGAAGCAGGTCCTCGCCTCGGAAGACGAGAACGCCGCCCCGCTGCCGCCACCCAAGGCCACCACCCAGCCGCCCCCCAGGCCAACCGACATCCTCATCAAAGACAAGACCAGGCCCGCACCGCCCGCGCCGGTGAAGAGCACTGCGCCGACCAAGCCGGATGCGAAGGCTCCGCCTACCGAGGCTCCGCCGGTCAAGCATCCGCAACCCACCCCCGATACGCCCAAGGCCCGCACCGGCGAGACCACCGCGACCCAGCTGCCGGAAGCCATCTCGCAAGCCAAAAACGGCACCGCGACGGCGACCATTGAAGACCGCACCTTTGGCGCCCATTATGCTTACTACCTTCGTGCGGTTAGCCAGCGGGTCTCGCAAAACTGGTTCTCCGGCGAAGTCGACCCGCGCAGTTCGCAGGGCAAACGTGTAATGCTGCTCTTCGATATCGACCGTGACGGCGCTCCACAAAATATCCGCATTGAGAATCGCAGCGGCTCCCCGACGCTGGACGAATCGGCCCTGCGTGCGGTGCAGCGCGTGGACGGCTTCGGCCCCCTGCCCTCTGGCGACAAGATCACGATCGAATTCGCCTTCGACTACAAACAGCCGTAAACCTGCACCGTGCACCACGGACGGTACGGCCCTCACAGCTTCCAACAATCACCGCCTCCGGGCGTCTACAGTGGATGGGAATGCAAGGAATCACCACGATCATCACGCAACGTCGGGCGCTGCGATGCGCCGCGGTTCTGCTCGCGGGGCTGAGCTTTGCCGCCTCCGCGCGCGCGCAGGATCCCTTTCACCTCGAGACCAGCACCGGCGCTGATCGTCTGCGGCTCGCGGCCGCCAATTTCAAGCCGGGTGCGGCCGATCCGACTTCGTCCACCCTGGTTCACACCTTCGATGCCACGTTGTTCAACGATCTTGCCAATGCCGGCATCTTTGATGTGGTCTCCAAGAGCATGGAGCCGGACAGCCGCCCCGGCACGCCCGCGGAGATCAACCTCGGCCAGTGGGCCGCCGCCCCGGCGAGCGCGGGCATGGTCGCCTTTGGAAACCTCGGCGTTGCGGGCGGCCGCGTCACGGTAAACGGCTTTCTCGACGACGTCCGCAACACGCAATTTCCGCAAGTCTTCGCCAAGCGGTATGACGATGCCGCCAGCGAAGAAAACGCCCGTCAGATCGCCCATAAGTTCGCGGACGAGATCATCTTTCGCCTCGGCGGGGGTATCCAGGGCATCGCTGAAACCAAGATCTTCTACGTCCACTTCAGCGGCGACGGCAACAAAGAGATCTGGCAGATGGACTACGACGGCGCCAACGCGCACGCCCTCACCCATCTCGGAGAGATCGCGCTTTCGCCTCGCGTCTCGCCCGACAACTCGCGGGTCGCCTTCTCCGCCCTGGACCGCAACGGCTTCCAACTCAAGATGTACTCCCTGCTGCTGAACCGTCCCGTGTCCTTCAACTCTCCTGGCGGCACCAATCTCTCCCCGGCCTGGGCACCCAACGGCCAGCAGCTTGCCTACTCCTCCTCGCGTTCGGGCGATCCGGAGATCTGGGTCTCCGATCCGCAGGGCGCCTCCGCGCGCAAGATCACCAGCGTACGGGGACCGGATGTTTCGCCCACCTGGAACCCCAAAACCGGCGCTCAGATCGCCTGGATCAGCGGCCGCACCGGCCTTCCGCAGCTCTACATCATGGACGCCGACGGCTCCGGCGTGCAGCGCATGACCGATGGCGGCTATGCCACCTCGCCCTCCTGGTCACCCAATGGGCAATTTCTGGTGTATGCCTGGGATCGCAAATACGGCCCCGGCGCACCGGGTGGACAGGACATCTACGTCATGGAAATCGCGACGAAGCGCTGGATTCAGCTCACGCACGACATCGGCCGCTGTGACTTCCCGTCATGGTCTCCGGATGGACGTCATATTGTCTTCGCGAACTCCCCGGACGGCCGCGCCGATCACACTCGCATCATGACCATGCTTTCTGACGGGACGGAGAAGAAGGCACTCAGCAACGCCGGAAGCGATATGCCCAACTGGAGCTTCCGGTAGCACGCGAATGCGCGTCCGATACTGGATGTTGCGTTTTCCTCCCGATCGGAACCCCACAGGATTGAATGAAGCTGAAAGAGGATCGAATATGAACGAAAGCCGATTGTTGATGGTGCACTCTCGATTTACAAGTCCGCTACGCCGGTTTGCCTGCGTTCTCAGCCTGGCTGTGCTAGCCACTGCCGGTTGCCATAAGAAGACCGCCCCCGTGGCAACCAATGCGCTGCCACCGGCGACCAGCGCGCCCGCGCCCACGGCCACCCTCACCGCTGATCCACTTGCGATCGACCTCGGCCAGTCTGTTGTTCTGAACTGGCGCACCTCCAATGCCACCAGCGTCTCCATCGACGGCATCGGCGACGTGCAGGTGAATGGAACGCAGACGGTTTCGCCGGCAAATTCCACCAACTTTCACCTCCTTGCGAAAGGCGATGGCGGGACCGCGGAGGCCAACGTCCGCGTCAC
>CAZZWG010000128.1:0-9662 GCA_964657685.1 Verrucomicrobia bacterium Tous-C9LFEB
TTATTTGCCCTCGTCCTCGGCGGCACATCCGGCATAGGCAAAACCCTCGGCCTCGCCGAAGCAGGCGTAGACGTCATCGCCACCTCTCGCTCCCCCGAAGCCACCTCCGCCACCAGATCATCCCCGTAGACGGAGGCTTCCTCGCCAGCGCAGTCAATCAGTAGCCAGCAGCCAGTTGTAGGTAGCCAGCAGCCGCAGCACCTGGTGAGCGCTACCCTTCACCAGCTACCACCTCCGGCTACCAACTACCAACTACTTCCTCACTGCCACCCACCACCCAGCGCGCTATACAACTGCACCAGCGTCACAGCCTCACTCTGCTGCGCACTCGCCAGGTTCAACTGCGCCGAAAACAGATTCGTATCCGTCGTCAGCACCTCCAGGTAGCTCGTAGCCCCACCCTGGTAGCGCACGCGCGCCAACCGCACCGCATCCTGCGCCGCAGCCACCAGCTTCTCCTGCTCCACCCGCGCCGCCCGCTGCTTATTTACCGCGATCAGCGCATTCGACACATCATGCATCCCGGTGGCAATGGCCTTCTGGTAGTCCAGCACCATCTCCTGCTTCTGCCGTTGGGTAAGCTCCAACTGCCCCTTCAACTTGCCGCCGGTAAAAATGAATTGCGTCAGCTGACCAAGTCCATACACCGTAGCGCCCCCAGGATCGAAGAAGCTGCTAAAGGTATTGCCGCCAAAACCACCCGACGCACTGATCGGAAACTGCGGATAGAACTGCGCCTTCGCCACACCAATCTGCGCATTCGCCGCCCGCAACTGCGCCTCTGCCTGCTGGATGTCAGGCCGCCGCTCCAGCAACTGCGACGGCAAACCTGTCGGTAGTTCCTGCGGTGGCGGCGCCAACGCCTGCGGGTCCGTATGCGACACAGGACCGGGGTTCTGCCCCAGCAACAGTCGCAATCCATTCTCATTCTGCTGAATCTGCTGCTCCAGCAAAGGAATCTGGTTAGACGCCGTATACAACAACTGCTCCGCCTGCCGCACATCGCTCAAAGGCGCCGCGCCACCCGTCTCCAGCGTCTGCGTAAGATTCACCGACTGCTGCCGCGTAGCCAGCGTCTGCTTCGCAATTGCCAACTGCGCATCCAGCGCCCGAATTTGGAAATACGTGGTAGCCACCTGCTGCACCAGGCTCAATCGCACCGCCCGCTGCGCCCACTCCTGCGCCAGCAGGGTCTCCTGCTGCACCTTCGTCTGGCTTCGATAGAGCCCCCAAAAATCAGGAGTCCACGAAGCCGACACACTCAGAGATCCCTCAACAAACGGATCCGGAAACGCAGACGATGACGAAGAGGACGAATTGGCCCCGGAAGAACTCGTATTCGAATTCACAACGGAATTGGGAATCCGCGCCCCAACCCCAAAGCCTCCCACACTCACCTGCGGGTACTCCTGCGACCGCGTAATCCGTACCTGCGCCTGCTGCTCCAGCACCCGCTCCGCCGCTACCCGCAGATCGAAGTTGTTTACCAGGGCCGTCTTGATCAGCTCCTGCAACTCGGGCTCGCGAAACACCTCCGACCACTTCTCATCGCCGATCGACGTCTTCGCATCGCTCGACACATCCGCGTTGTCAGCCCCGCGAAACGCCGGCGGAACCACCGTCTGCGGCCGCGTATACTTCGGCCCCACATTGCACCCAATACTCGCCAGCAAAACACCGCTCACCAGCACCGCATTCAAGGACACACCATGACGAAAGGTACTCATCAAACGTGCTCTCCCTTCCGCTCAGCCTCGAGCGCCGCTCGCTTGCCCATCTCCTTCGGATCCAGGTCATGCGAGCTGTCCATCGTTGTCCCTCCACCGCCCCGCGAGAAGCGATGGCTCAGATACTCCACCACCGAGAACGTCACGGGAATGAAGATCAACCCGAACAGCGTCGCCACCAGCATGCCGCCCACCACCACCGTGCCCAGAATGCGCCGCGATGCCGCACCCGCGCCTGTAGCTACCCACAACGGCAAGCATCCAAAAATGAACGCCAGCGCCGTCATCACAATCGGCCGGAAACGCAACCGTGCAGCGTTCAGCGCGGCCTCCGCAATCGACTGCCCACCCTTGTAGTTCGATACCGCGAACTCCACAATCAGAATCGCGTTCTTCGCCGATAGCCCGATCAACATGATCATCCCGATCGTCGCAAAGATATCGTTCTCGAAAGATCGGATACTCAACGCGATGTACGCTCCCAAAATCGCCACCGGCGTCGAGAGCAGCACACTGAACGGCAGACTCCAGCTCTCATACAGGGCCGCCAGAATCAGAAACACAAACAGCAGCGAGAGCCCGAACACCGCTGACGCTGGAACGCCCTGCGCCGCGCGTTGCTCCTGGTAAGTGATCCCCGAGTAGTCAAAGCCCATGCCCGCGGGCATCGACTGCTTATACACATCCTCAAGCGCTGCCCGGACCTGCCCCGAACTGTACCCTGGCTTGCCGGATATGTTGATCTGCGCCGCTGGGTACTCGTTGAAGCGTGTCGTGAACTCCGGCCCTGTAATCTGCCGCGTATGCACCAGCGCAGAAAGCGGTACCTGTCCGCCATTCGCGCTGCGCACATAGAACTGGCCTATGTTCGCGATGTTTGTCCTGGAAGACCCCTCCGCCTCCACATAGGTCTGCCACTGCCGCCCAAACCGGTTGAAGTAGTTCACCAGGTATCCGCCCAGAAAGGTCTGCATCGTCGTATAAACATTGTTCAAGTCCACCTGCTGTTGACTCGCTTTCTCGCGATCCACATCCGCAAACAGCTGCGGCACAGCAGGGAGATACGACGGAATGGCCGCGGCGATCTCCGGCCGTTTCGCCGCTGCACCCAGAAACGCATAGATGTTCTTCGTCAAGAACTGAGGGTCAGCTGATCCCGAACGATCCTCAAGAATCATCGTCACGCCGCCAGAGGTGCCAATGCCCGGAATCGCCGGTGGAGGAAAGTTAAATGCGAGACCATCCTGCATCCCACCCAGCTTGCCCTGCACGCTCTGTGAAATGCTCGCCAGCTGCTGGTCGGCAGTCTTGCGTTGATCCCACGGCTTGAGCGCCACGAAAAAGAACGCCGTGTTCGTACTCTCGGTCAACGTCAGAAGACTGAAGCCATTCACCTGCATCACACCGCTAATCCCCGGCGTGTCCAGGAGGGCTTTCGTCACCTTCAACCCGGCATTGTCCGTCCGCTCCAGGCTCGCTGAATCCGGCAACTGCAGCGCCACAAACATGTAGCCCTGGTCTTCAGTCGGAATGAACCCCGTCGGCAGCCGCGCCCCGAGAAAGAATGCCAGCAGCGCAACGCCACCCAGCACGATCATCGTCAAGCCGGACTTGTGAATCAGCACGTTCGAGGTGGAAACATAGCTCTCGGTCGTGCGCTTGAACAGACGGTTGAACCAGTTGAAAAACCTTTGCAAAGGCCCGGGTTTACGATCCCCATCCTTCGGCTTGAGCAGCAACGACGCAAGCGCCGGGCTCAGTGTCAGCGCATTGAACGCGGAGATCAAAACCGATACCGCAATCGTCACCGCAAACTGCTGATACAGCCGCCCGGTGATGCCCGGAATAAACGCCGTCGGAATAAACACCGCCGCCAGGATCAGCGCGATCGCCACCACCGGACCGCCAACCTCCTCCATCGCCTTCTCGGTAGCGTTCCTTGGCGACATCCCCTCATCAATGTGGTGCTCGACCGCCTCCACAACGATGATGGCGTCATCCACCACCAGCCCGATCGCCAGCACAAGTCCAAACAGGGACAGCGTATTGATCGAGAAGCCCAGCAGCGGAAACAGAACGAACGTGCCGATCAACGAGACCGGCACCGCCAGCAGTGGAATCAGCGTCGCTCGCCACCCCTGCAGAAACAGATACGTCACCAGGATCACGAGCGCCAGCGCAATCACCAGCGTCACCGTGATGTCGTGGATGCCTGCCGTTACGGCCTTGGTCGTGTCCAGCGTAATCGCATATTGCAGTCCCGCCGGGAAGCGTTGGGAGAGCTGCGCCAGCCGCGCCCGCACCGCCGCGGCCGTCTCAACAGCGTTCGATCCAGGCAACTGGTACACGCCCATAATGCCCGCCGGCGCGCCGTTATAGCGAGCCGACAGATCATAGTTCTGCGACCCCAACTGCACACGTGCCACGTCGCGAAGGTGCAGCACCGATCCATCCGGATTCGATCGCAGAATGATGTTCTCGAACTCTTCCGGCTGCACCAACCGGCCCTGGGTGCGCACGGTGTAGGTCAGTTGCTGTCCCGACGGCACCGGCTCGCCGCCGATGCGTCCCGCCGGGTACACATTGTTCTGCGTCGAGAGCGCATTGATGACGTCATTCGCCGTCACGCCCAGCTGTGCCATCTTGTCGGGCTGCACCCAGACGCGCATCGCATACTGCCCGCCAAACACCTGCACCTTACCTACGCCCTTCACGCGGGTAAGCTCGTCCTGCACGTTGATAATCGCGTAGTTGGTCAGGAACTCCGCGTCATACTTATTGCTCGGCGAGTTGATCGTCACGATCATCATCGGCGACGTCTGCGCCTTCTGCACCGTCACGCCCGCCGTGTTCACCTGTGTCGGCAACTGCGACTGCGCCTGCGACACACGCAACTGCGCCAACACCTGGTCGATGTTCGGATCGGTCTTTACATCGAAGTCCACATACAGCGTGGACTGCCCGTTGTTCGCATTCTGCGAGTACATGTAAATGGCGTTGTCCACACCATTCATCTGCTCTTCAATCGGCGTCGCTACCGCCTGCTCCAGCGTCTTCGCGTCCGCGCCCGGGTACGTCGCCTGCACCTGGACTTCAGGCGGCACAATGTCCGGATACTGCGACGTCGGCAGGCTCAGCATCGAAACCAGGCCGACGATCACCGTCACAATCGCAATCACAATGGCCACAATGGGCCTGCGAATAAAGAACTTTGACATCGGCTACCGTCCCGTCGCGTCGTTGCTCGTGGAAGCTGTCGCTTGCGTATCCGCCGGAGCCGCATGCGGACTCACCGGCGCACCATCGCGCAGCTTCTGCAGGTTGTCTACAATCACCCGTTCGCCCGCCTGCAGACCACTCGCAATCACCCAGTCTTTGCCATACTGCGGTCCAAGCTTCACATTCACCACATGCACCTTGTTGTCCGGGCCGGCCAGGTACACCTGCTCCTCACCCTGCAACTCCTGCACCGCGGCCTGCGGCACCAGCAGCGCGTTATGCAGCACATCCGTGTTCGCCCGCACACGCCCAAATTGCCCCGGCCTTAGTACATTGCCCGGATTCGGGAACGCCGCGGCTATGCGGATCGAGCCGGTCTGCTGATTCACCTGCCGGTCCACAAACACCACCCGCCCGGTATGCGGATACGCCGTCCCGTTCGACAAAGTCAAAGTCAACGGAAGCCGCGCCGATCCTTTCAACAGGTCGCCATTCCCCGCCTGCGCCCGCTTCACCAATCCCAGGTACTCCGTATCGCTGATCGAGAAATACACCTTGATCGGATCCAGCTGCGACACCGACGTAAGCACCGACTGCTGGCTCACCAGGTTCCCCACCTGCACCGTCGCCTGACCCGCCACGCCCGAGATCAACGACCGCACCTGCGTGAATCCAAGGTTCAACCGCGCCGTTGCCACACTTGCCTGGGCCGCTGCGATCTGCGCCTGCGCCTGCCGCACCGCCGCTTCCGCCTGCAAAGCCTGCTGCTTGTCGTTATCCAGTTGGCTGGTCGCAATCGCATGCTGCTCCGCAAGCGGCGTGTCGCGGTTCACATTGATCTGTGTCAATCCAAGCTGCGCCTGCGCCTGTCCTAGCTGTCCCTGCGCCTGCCCAACCTGTCCCTGCGCCTGCTCCAGCGCCGCCTGAAAAGGCCGCGGATCAATCTGAAACAAAACCTGCCCCTTCGCTACCGCGGAGCCTTCCTTGTAGGTCTGCTTCACCAGATAACCATTCACCTGTGGCTGTATCTGGGCGTTCACATACCCGTCCAGCGTGCCCACCCATTCACCGTCCAGCGCCACGTCGGCCTGCTGCACGGGAAGCACCGATACCGGCATCGGGCCCATCGCCGCTGCACCCGCACCGGCGGCCGCATCCGGCTTTTTACCCGTGCATCCCGCAGCGGCCAGAAGTACGATTGTCCCTGCCCACGTTCGGAGCGCAACGGAGCGCTTAGCCAGGTCCTTACAATATTTCACTCGACACCCTTCCACTACTTTCGTGGGATTGCAATATCTGCTTGTCCTATCGAAAGATTCGCTCCACCCCCTTCACGATGCAGAAAAGGTGCTTCCCCTCCAAAACGAGGAAGCACCTTTCCACGCACATACCACCGTAAATCTTCGTCTTTGCGCTCTTCGAACCACCCTAAGCGCGCCGTGTTTACCGGTCCCCCTCCGCCCCCACTACCGCGAGCGCCGCGCCCATCAGCGCCACATTCTTGGCAAACTGAATCAGGTCCGATTGCTTCTGCTGCGGATCATCAACATTCCAGAAATCATGGAACACCGGCGAAGCCGCCCCCAGGAACCCCAGCGTCGCCAACGCCCCTAGCCGCGGCTTCCACCCCAGCAGCAGGCTCACCCCGGAGAGCGCCAGCACCGCGCCGGTCACCTTCACACTCAGCTCTGCATTGGGCACCTGCTTGGCCTCTGCATAGCCCTTCAGCGCTTCTGTCTGCGTCAGGTGGTTCACCCCGTTGTACAGGTAAAACCCACCCAGAATCGCTCTCCCTAAGCCATAAACAATCCGCATTCTTCACTCTCCTGTAACCGTTTGTCCGTACCCGCGCACGAACCTGCCCGTTGGAGCCGCGCTGCACCCTTCGCGTTGCCCTTTCCTCGATCCCCTGCACGATCCTGTCCGCGCGCTAAGCCGCGCTCCAGCCCATCCCGCCCCGGCCAGCGCGATCCGCCCTGCCTGCGTTACCCTGATCAAAAGCGGATGTCCACCACGCTCCAGCTCGCACTCTTCTCCTGCCTCCTGCTGGGCTTTCGTCACGGCTTTGACTACGACCACCTCGCCGCTATCACCGACATCACCAGCGTCCAGCGAGGCTGGCGCGAGGGCATGCGTCTCGGCCTCCTCTACGCCCTCGGCCACGCCCTCACCGTCGCTGTCCTCGGCATCGCCGTCATCTTCCTCCACCTTTCCCTTCCTCAACACCTCGATGCCATCGGCGAACGCCTCGTCGGCGCTACCCTCATCGCCCTTGCCGTCTACGTCTTCGCTTCCCTGTGGCGTCATCGCAACCAACTCACCAACCCCGGCCACACACACCTCAACCGCAGCCGCATCGCGCTTGTGATCAGCGCCGCGCGCTACGCCTGGTGGCGCCTCCGAGTCCTCGCCGACCCCACCCTCCCCAAGCCCGACCCCTTCGCCTTTCGCTACGACCAGGGCTCCGTCTTCACCGTCGGCATCATCCACGGCCTCGGCGCCGAAACCCCCTCCCAGCTCCTCCTCTTCCTGTTCGCCGCGAACCTCGGCGGCACCAGCCGGGGCCTGATCGGTCTACTCGCCTTCATCGCCGGCCTGCTCGTCATGAACACCCTCATGACCGCCAGCGCCAGCGGCATCTTCGCCACCTCCACCACGCGCCCCCGCCTGCAGGCCGCCGTCACCTCCCTCACCGCTGCCTACTCCCTCGCCATCGGCACCATCTTCCTCTTCGGCCTGAGCGACCGCCTCCCCGCCCTCGTCCGCTAGCCCAACGCGGGCACCAACGGATCGGGTGGCCCCTCCTTTCGCTCGCGAAACGGTGGGGTCCCTCCACAAAAGCTCCCGGCCAGCCACACCGGCTACCCCACAGAACCGGGTGCCCCGTTCTTTGCAAAGCAAAGGGCGGGGTCCCTCCACCAAAGCCCAGGGGTCCCTCCTTTAGAGCCCAAGGGAGCCATTCTCCCCTGAAAACCACCAACCCCACTCCCACCAACCCCACCACCCAACCCGCATCCAACCCCACAGTGACTACAATCACCTCCGTGGACCTCGACCAAAAATCCGCCCTCCTCCACCAAACCCTCCAGGACCTCGGCTCCGTCCTCGTCGCCTACTCCGGCGGCACCGACTCCGCTTTCCTCGCCTACGCCGCCCATCAGGCCCTCGGCCCCCAAATGCTCGCCTGCATCGCCGACTCCGCCTCCCTCCCCCGCAAAGAACTCGCCGCTGCGATCTCCTTTGCCGAACAACACAACATCCCCCTCCAGATCCTCCAAACCGCCGAACTCGCCAACCCTGATTACGCCCGCAACGACGCCCAACGCTGCTTCCATTGCAAAGACGAACTCTTCGCCCAAATGGAAACCAAACGCGCTGCCCTCGGCTTCACCGCCATCGCCTACGGCATGAACCTCGACGACCAGGGCGAATTCCGCCCCGGCCAGCAAGCCGCCGCTCTCCATCACGCCCAGGCTCCCCTCGTCACAGCCCAACTCACCAAACCAGAAATCCGCACCCTCGCCCGCAACGCCGGCCTGGTCTTAGCCGACAAACCCGCCAGCGCCTGCCTCTCCTCCCGCATCGAGTACGGCCGTCCCGTCACCGCCGAAAACCTCTCCCAGGTAGAGCGCGCTGAAGACGTCCTTCACAGCCTCGGCTTCCCCCAGGTTCGCGTCCGCCACCACGGCGACCTCGCCCGCATAGAAATTGCCCGCCCCGACCTCCCCCGCGCCCTCAACCTCGACCTCCTCGACCAAATCACCCCCGCCCTCAAGGCCCTCGGCTTCAAATACATCACCCTCGACACCCAGGGCTACCGCACCGGCTCCATGAACGACGTCCTCCCCATCACAGCCATCACCAGCGCCCCCTCTGGCCTCTCTGAGCCTTTCGATCCGTCAAAAACTCTGTCATCCTCACCGGAACAAAGCGCGCCTCCACTCTCACCTCGACCGGACCGGACGATGCAGTCGTCCGCATAGTGGAGAGACAGCGTTCTGTCCGCAAGCCTAAAAACACCTACCAGCCGCAATTGAGAACTGACCATTAGGACTGAGAACCAAGAATGCGTATCGCCTATCTAGACTGCTTCGCCGGCATCGCCGGCGACATGTTCCTCGGCGCCCTCCTGCACGCAGGCGTCCCCGAGAAAATCCTCCGTGACGCCACGGCAGCCCTCAACATCAACGCCAGCCTGAAGATCGAAACCGTAGACCGCAGCGGCATCTCCTGCACCAAAGTCCACGTCCTCGAAAACGGCAACCTCGCCGAAGAAGCCCAACGCCTCTCCCACTCCCACATCGACCCCCTCACTCACACCCACAATCACGACCACGATCACCCGCTGGAACAGAACACCCATGACAGCGAACCCTTAACCCCCCAGCTAAAAACCCAGCACCAACACAAGACCGGTCACCCTCACACGCATTCTCACGACCACACGCACGACCACGAACCCCACACCCAAGAACACACCCACGGCCGCTCCCTCACCACCATCCGCGCCATAATCCAGGCAGCCCCGCTGGAAGCCCCCGTCAAAGCGCTGGCCATCCGCGCCTTCGAGCTTCTGGGCCATTCCGAAGCCAAAATCCACAACGTTCCCGTAGAGGAAATCCACTTCCACGAAGTAGGCGCCGTGGACGCCATCGTCGACATCGTCGCCTCCGCCGCAGGCATCCACCACCTCAACATCGGCGCCTGGTACAGTTC
>CAZZWG010000129.1:0-9617 GCA_964657685.1 Verrucomicrobia bacterium Tous-C9LFEB
AAATCCTACCCCCGCAACCAATCTTTCAAATCCTACCCCCGCAACCAATCTCAGGATCTACGTTTGATCCAGGCCAGCGCTCCCCCTTCTGCAGGAGAAGCCATCTGCTGGTTGGCCCCTCTAAAGACTTTCAGCTTCGTGCCGACTTCCGAAGCAGCCTCCCTGCACCCACCCATGGCAATTGATCCCAAGCGCGCCACCACGGCACACCAGCCGGACAGCAACCGCGCTCGCCCAACCACCGCTACGCGATCGAGGACCGTCCAAGAGCAACCCTCCCCGACGAAGACTGCCTGAATTGTGACTGCATCGATGGCACTAGCAGGAATTGCAATGGTGAGCCCGCCATTCCCCGGGTGAAGAACAACGCCCCGGCCATGGGCAGTAAACTGTAAGGGATGCCGACCACGCCAACGACCCCCACGGGACGCCCCAAGACACACCTCAAGTTCCTGATCGCGGCAATCATCGTGGTCGGCACCGTAGCCTGGCTCGCCATCACCGGCGCCAGCCGCACCAAGAGCTACTACGTCACAATCACCGAACTGGAAGCGCTCGGCCCGAAGGCCTACACCCGCAACCTCCGCGTCGCCGGCAACGTCCAGCCCGGCTCAATCCAGCGCTCCGGCCCCGCCGCCCGCTTTACCCTGGTCGAACTCGGCAAAACCATCCAGGTTGACTACCAGGGCGCCGAACCACCACCTGACACCTTCAAGGACGACGCCCAGGCCCTCGCCATCGGCACCTACGGCCGAGACAACGTCTTCCACGCCACCCAGCTCCAGGCCAAGTGCGCCAGCAAGTACGCCCCCGCCAAGCCCGGCCAGACCCCAACCGGCAACACAGTACCCCTACCCACCCGAGCCGCCCTCACACCCTAGGCCGCGCTCCTCCTTGAGCGAAAAGAACATCCCCCATCCGCTACGGCACCAGCCCAAAAGCTCAAAATTGTGTCCCGGAAAGACACTCACGAGAGGCAAACGACCCCGCCTGCGTCCTCACCCTGCGACTTTGGTGCTATGAAGAAACCCTCACGTCCTGCCGAAGAGAGCATCACGCTCCGGGTTACTCCTTGAAGCGAGTTCAACGACCGACGGGACAACACCATGACACTGCTGCGCAAGCTCGCCTTCCCTGCTCTTACCCTTTTCACCTTCGCAATCCTGGCGGCAGCGAATCCCCAACAGACAAGCCACCACACCGTCACCCTTGCCATGGAACCCGCTAGCTGGATCTTCGTAGCCTTCGGCCTCGCGGGTGGCGGCTTCTTTCACAGTCGCAGGCCTCGTGGCCTTGATCTCACCGCTGCCACCCCGAAACCGGCGCCCTCGCACTCCATAGATCGCACTGCCCCACGCGCAAAGGCTTCGGCTGCCCTTGTCCTCGCCCTTTTCCTGTTCATTCCTTTACGAGCGGCATTCGCCGGAACCATCAACCCATCCAGGAGCGGCAAGGAAGCTACCGGCCAAGCCACAAGCATCCCGCCCTATTCTGTGCTGTTCACGGAGAACACCTGCCAGGCCGCATCGCAAACCTCACTCGACGCTCTATTCAACGCTCCTGACGACGTAGCCGATGCTTCCACTCTGACCAACTGTTCCGTAGAACCGCACTCCACCATGAAACCCGCGCCAGAGCCCGGCAGCCTACTCCTCCTCGGCACCGGCATCGTCGCCGGAGCGCTGTTCCTAGCCAAAAAAAGCGCCGTCAAAAAAGTCTAGGCACGCTCCTATTCCTCGCCAAGCGCCCGCATCAACCGCCACTCAAACTCCACCCCTTTGTAAAACGCCTCCACCCGAAGTCGCTCATCCCGCCCATGAGCCCGGTCGTCACCCTCATCAATGCCCATCCCTGAAATGCCGTAACTCGGCACACCCGCCGCCAACGTATAAATCGAGTCACTCGCGCCCGTCTCCATCGTCGCCAGGATCGGCACCTTCCCAAATTCCTCCTCCGCCACCCGCTTCAACGGCCGCATCACATCCTCCCGCATCGGCGGCGGCGCCATCGCCCCTTTGGTCGGCGCCGACGGAAACACAGCTCCCCCGTTGTCGACATAGTTCACCACCAGCTTCGAATCCCCAAATACCCCAATCAGCCGATGCCTTACCTCCTCCGGCGGATGGCCCGGCAAGATCCTGCAGTTCACATTAGCCGTCGCCGAGCCAGGCAAGGCATTCGGTGCATGTCCGCCCGAAATCATCGTCGCCACACACGTCGTCCGCAGCGTCGCATTCATCCGCGGATCCTTGCTCAACTCCTCTGCCGCGCCAGCGTCCATCGGCGTTGCCAACACCTTCTCCAGCAGCGCCCGCTTCGCTGGATCAGCCGCCTTCTCCTCATTGCGCAGGTATCCGCGTGTCACATCATTCAACTCCGCCGGGAACGGCTCCTTCTCCAACTTCGCCAGGGCATCCCCAATCTCGTAAATCGGGTTGTCCGGACGCGGCAGCGAGCTATGCCCGCCCGCGCTCGTCGCCACCAGTTGAAAGTCCGCGTACAGCTTCTCCGTAGCCTCGAAATCCAGCTCCGCAGCCTTCCCTTCCTTCAACACCACACCACCCGCATCCGGATTCATCACCACCCCTGCGTTCACCAGCTCCGGCCGGTTCTTCAGCAACCAATCCACCCCGTTATCCGCGCCTCCCTCCTCATCTGCCGTCAGCGCCACAATCAGGTCCCGCTTCGGCACAAACCCAGCCCGCTTCAACAGGATCAGGCTCGTCACCAGCGCCGCATCCCCATCCTTCACATCCTGCGTCCCACGCCCGTAGAAGAAGCCATCCTTCTCCGTCAGCTGAAACGGATCCAGCGTCCAGTCCGACCGCTTTGCTTCCACTACATCCAGGTGGCAGATGAACATCACTGGCTTCAACGTCGCGCCCTTTGCCGCCCGATACCGCACCACTAGGTTCAGCCGTTGATCGCGCGGCCCGACCACCTCCATATCGCCCGCCGGAAACCCCGCCTTCAGCAACCGGTCCCGCATCGCTTCCGCCGCCATCCGCGTGCTTCCGCTCGAGTGCGTCGTATCCGTTGTAATCAGCTCCTGAAAAACATCACGCGCCAGCTGCCGGTCCCCCGCCGACAGCCCCTGCGCCGATCCAACGCCACCTAGACAAACCGCACACATCACCGCACCCGCGCTCCGCTGCAACGCCTTCAGTCTCATCAATGTCTGTCCGCCTTTGGCTGATTCTCGCTTCTATACTCGCATGGGGACCTTGAAGGCTCCCTCTCCTATGACCTCCAGCCACGCCGCCGGGCAAGGGAATCCTCTTAGCCCCGCAATCATCGTCGAACACGTCTCCAAGCTCTACGGCAGCTTCGTCGCCCTGCGCGACCTCTCCCTTACCCTTCAGGCAGGCACCAGCGTCGTTCTGCTCGGCCCTAACGGCGCAGGCAAATCCACGCTTCTCAAACTCCTCGCCGGCCTCACCAGCCCCAGCTACGGCAATATCCGCATCTTCGGCCAGCCTCCCTCCCATCTGCGCGGCCGTATCGCCTACATGGGCCACCAGACCATGCTCTACGACGAACTCACCGGCCCAGAAAACCTCGACTACTTCCTCGGCCTTCAACGCCCCGAACTCACGCCCGCGCAACGCAGGCAGCACACGGCGGACGCCCTCACCGAAGTCAGCCTCGACCCTGCAAACCCCCGCCGTCTCGCCGAATACTCCCAGGGCATGCGTCAACGCGCCTCCCTCGCCCGCGTCCTGCTCACTGACCCCGACCTCCTCCTCCTTGACGAACCCTTCTCCAACCTCGACACCGCCTCTATCGCCGCCATGCTCGCTCGTCTGCAGCGGTACCGCGCCCAGCCCACCTCCGCTGGCCAACACCCACGCACCCTTCTCCTCACCACCCATCAGGCCGAACTCGCCCGCCCCCTCGCCCAGCAAACCCTCGTGCTCCAGGAAGGCCGCATCGAAAGCCGCATCGGCGAGACCCACTCACCACCCACCGTCGAAGCCACTGGGGCAATCTCACCCACGGCGGCCGCAAGCGCATGAGCCACGCCCCTCAAACCCACAAAACCAACGCCGCCCGCCTCCTTGACTCCCTGGGCATCCCCTACGAACTCCGCGCCTACACCGTCGACCCCGAAGACCTCACCGCCATTTCCGTCGCAAAAAAGATCAACATGCCCCTGGAGCAGGTCTTCAAAACCCTCCTCACCCGCACCTCAGACAACACGCACCTCTTCGCCGTCATCCCCGGCGACACCGAACTCGACCTCAAGAGACTCGCCTCCACCGCCGCCGTCCGCAAAGCCGAACTCGCCGCCCTCAAAGACGTCGAGCCCCTCACCGGCTACATCCGCGGCGGCGTCACCGTCCTCGCCGCCAAAAAGCCCTTCCCCGCCTTCGCCGACGAAACGGTAGAACTCTTCGACCTCATCTCCGTCTCCGCAGGCCAGCGCGGCCTTCAACTCATCCTCTCGCCCGCAGACTACCTTCGCGCCGCCAAAGCCCAGGTCGCCGACCTCACCAAACCGCCGGCCCCCCGCGCATGACCTACCTCCGCCACCTCCTCGCCCATCTCCGCAAAGACCTCCAACTCGAGTGGCGCAACCGCGAAGGCATCAACGGCATGCTCTTCTTCGCGCTCCTCATCGTCGTCGTCTTCTCCCTCGCCTTCGATCCCACAGCCTTCCCCACCATCGCCCGCCAGATCTCCGGCGGCCTCCTCTGGGTCGGCATCCTCTTCGCCTCCATCACCGCCCTCAACGGCTCCTGGTCCCGCGAGCTCCGCAACGGCGTCCTCGACGCCCACCGTCTCTCCCCCGCGCCAGCCTCCGCTCTCTTTATCGGCAAAGCGCTCGCAAACTTTAGCTTCGTCACCGTTGTGGAAATCATCCTCGCCCCCGTCTTCACCCTCTTCTACAACCTCCACCCCCTCGGCGACACCCCGCTTCTGCTCCTCATCCTCCCCCTCGGCACCTGGGCGCTCGTCTGCAACGGCACCTTCTTCGCCGCGCTCAGCCTCCGCACCCGCAACCGCGAACTCCTCCTCCCGCTCATCCTTTGCCCCATCGCCATGCCCGCCCTGCTCGCCTCCATCCAGGCCACCACCAATGTCCTCACCGGCGAATTCGACCCCGGCCTCTGGATCCGCGTCCTCCTCGCCTACGACATTCTCTTCACCACCGCCTCCGTCCTCCTCTTCGGCGTCATCCTCTACGCCGAGTAGCTATAGTTCGGGTGCCCCAGGTCTCGCCTTTGAGACCTGGGTTCGCAAAGCGCCACAAACCTCCCCGGACACCCCAAAATCCGGGCCTCCAGGTCTCGCTTCTGAGACCTCGGGGCCCAAACAACCGCAATCCTGATAGAAGCCCCGCCTTTCTTTTATCGCCACCTCAATAGCCATGCGCGTTTCGCCATTCCTCCGCCATTCTCTTCGTCCACCCCGCGTAGAATCTAAGTGTGACCCAGACCGCTCAAACCCGCGCCAAAACACCCCTGCTCGGCCTCACCTGGTTCATCTTCACCGTCGCCGCGCTCGGATACGGCTTCTACCAAGCCATGACCGCCCCGACCGAAGCCACCATGGGCAATCTCTACCGCGTCTTCTTCTACCACCTGCCCCACACCATCCTCAGCTTCGTCTTTCCGTACCTGAACACGATCGCCTGTTTCGCCTATCTCTACTGGCGCAACCGCAATCCGCCCCGCGCCATGATCGCCGACGCCTTCGCCCTCGCCTCGGCAGAAATCACCGTTCTCTACGCCAGCGTCGGTCTCGCCACCGGCATCCTCTGGGGACGCGCCGCCTGGGGCATCTGGTGGACCTGGGACGCCCGCCTCACCACCTACCTCCTCCTCTGGCTCCTCTACGTCAGCTACCTTCTCGTCCGTGGCTTCGCCGGTGGCGGCGCCGCGCTCCCCGGCGGCGGCCAGCCGGGCCTCATCTCCGCCGTCCTCGGCGTCTTCGCCGCCATCGACATACCCATCTGCTTCATGTCCATCCGCTGGTGGCGCACCCAGCACCCCGCCCCCGTCTTCGGCGGCGGCGCCGACTCCGGAATCGACCCTTCCATGCAAACCGCCGTCCTCTGGAACGTCATCGCCTGGGCCATGTGGGGCTTCTTTCTCCTCGGCTTCCGCTACGCCCTTGAACGCCGCCGCCAGCACATCGCCGCCGCCAAGGCCCTCGCCTTCCTCAGCGCCGACGTCTCTTCCACGCCCATCCCCCTCCACACCGAGGTAGGCTGATGCCCCATATACCGTTCCATACCCTCGCCGAACGCCATCTCGTCTTCGCCTACTGTGCCGTCTGGCTGCTGCAGTTCGGCTACGCCGGCTGGCTCTTCGCCGCCTGGCGCCGCACCCGCCATCTCCTCTAATTCGATAGATCAAAAAAGCAACGGAGCCCGATACTACCCTGGACTCCGTTGTTCCGAGGAGTCATGCCTGACCCGTCTGCCCGGTAGAGCATGCGAGTCATCTCCCTAAACCCACCCCCCTTCCCAAGGTTGCGCTCCCTCCCCCTTCTTTTTCGCATTGCGACCCATCCTCCGCACCCATACACTCAAAAGCAGTGTCACCCCGCTCCCCGCTCCAGAACACACTCCGCCGCAGCCTCCGCAACACCGCCCAAGCCGCCGCCTCGGCCCTTCTTCTCCTCACCGGCTGCCACCGCAATCACTTCCCCAGCTTTCCCGCCGATTACCGCGAGTACGCCTACGTCACCGACGGCGCCTCCGGAACCGTCACCGTCCTCGACCTCGTCAACATGCGCCTCGACCGCACCCTCCAGGTGGGCCGCCGCCCCTCCGGCCTCGCCGTCAATCCCAGGCGCAACGAGGTCTACGCCGTCAACACCGGCAGCGACTCCCTCTCCGTCATCGACGCCACCCAGAACAAAGTCGTCGCCACCATCGGCGTCCACCACACCCCCTACGCCGTCAGCGTCGACCCCGCCGGCCGCCGCGCCTACGTCGCCAACTCCGCCTCCAACTCCGTCTCCGTACTCGACCTCGAAACCCGCCGCGAAATCGCCGTAGCCGGCGCGGGCGTTGGCCCCGGCCTCGCCAAAGTCTCCCCCGACAACCGCACCGTCGTCGTCAGCAACCGCGTAGCCGGCAGCGTCTCCCTCTTCGCCGTAAGCCCCACCGACGAGAAACACCCCCTCCACCTCCGCGCCGCCTTCCCCGGCTGCCCCGGCGCCACCGACATCGCCATCCTCCCCGACTCCTCCAAAGCCTTCATCGCCTGCTCCGGCACCCACCAGGTCATGGCCCTCTGGCTCGCCGCCGCCCCTGACTCCTGGCGCGGCAAACAGGACGCCACCCTCCAGCAGGACCACCTCCTCACCCTCCTCGACGTCGGCAAAACGCCCACCTTCCTCGCCCTCAAACCCGATGGCGGCGAAGTCTTCTCCACCAACTTCGACTCCAATAGCCTCTCCGAAATCTCGGCCTGGACCAACGAGGTCGAAAACACCTACCCCGGCGTCATGCAGCCCTCCCGCGCCGTCGTCGGCCGCGACAACGCCTCGCTTTGGATCACCGACTTCGGCTCCGATGCCGTCAGCCTCTACTCCATCGACGACGGCCACATCGCCGCCAGCATCCGCACCGGCTCCCACCCCGACGCCCTCGCCCTCTCCGCCGACGACCACCTCCTCCTCGCCATCGACTCCGGCTCCGCCGACATCGCCGTCATCCGCACCAACAACGGCAATCCCACCCTCTTCACCCTCCTCCCCGCCGGCCCCCAGCCCAACGACATCGTCACCCTCGCCTTCCACATCCACTAGCCAGAAGCGCCGTCATTCCCTCTTCCGTTTGCCCTTCTTGGGTGGTCATCCCCGCGGGGAATCTGCGTCTGCAATTACAGTTTGCGGTTGCACTTGCCCTTTTTGTTTGTCATCCCCGCAGAGATCTGCCTTCGCCTCTGCAGTTCCATTTGCGTCTTGGAAACACTCTCGCCACTCCCTCTAGTCCCAACCGCCACCCACCCCCGTCTCACCCAACATGCAGTCCACCGCCAACTCCCCGGCCCTCCTCGCCGAGCCCCTACCCCACCCCACCCCAAACCGCCGCGACCTCCTCGAACTCCTCATCGGCTACACCGCCATCCTCCTCGTACTCTGGACCCCACCCCCCTTCCAGCGCCGCCTCTACCTCGTCGCCGCCGCCATCCTCCTCGCCGCCAGCCTCCGCCCCCGCGCAAACAGCCGCACCCTCGGCTTCACCACCCAAAACCTCACCCCATCCTCCCTCATCCTCCTCCCCGTCACCCTCCTCGCGGCCGCCGCACTCGCCCTCGCCGCCCACGTCAACACCCTCCACCTCCCCCCAACGCCCAAAGCCTTCCTCGGACGCTACTGGGGCTATATCCTCTGGTCCTTCGCCCAGCAATTCCTCCTCCAGGACTTCTTTCTCCTCCGCTTCCGCCGCCTCCTCCCCACCCACCCCACCCGCGCCATCCTCTGCGCCGCCGGCATCTTCGCCTTCGCCCACGTCCCCAGCCCCATCCTCACCGTCTTCACCCTCATCTGGGGACTAGCGGCCACCACCTGGTTCGTTCGCTACGCCAACCTCTACCCCCTTGCCCTCAGCCACGCCATCCTCGGCATCGCCGTCAGTTGCACCCTCCCCAACAGCACCACCCACAACATGCGCGTAGGCCTCGGCTACCTCACCTACCGCCCCCACCATCCCCCTCCTCACTTCAGAAACACAGACGGTACCGGGCCCGCCAGGGGGTAAACCCTCCCGCAACTGTTCCAACCTCACTTCAACGCGCCCACTCCCACCCGCATCCCCCACCCGCAACCCCGTATCCTATAGCCAGAAGTCGCGCGAGCGGACCTCCACCGGACGGCCGCCACGCCAAAGGAACGCATGTCGACCATCGCACCACCGGCCCCCTTGCTCCCCGTCCTGCAAACCCCCGCCACCACCACCTGCGACCCCGGCCTCTCAATCGCTTCAGACGCACCCTGGACCATCGACGCGCTGCCTCCCACCTACGGCCCCGGCGCCTCCGCACTCGACCACATCGCCGCGGACGCCCCCCGCCAGGGCATCCTCCCCGCCGAATACCGCAACGCCACCCCAGCCGAGCTCGACCTCCGCATCCGCGCCGCCAAAGCCAGCCTCGGCGACCGCGTCGTCCTCCTCGGCCACTTCTACCAGCGCGACGAAGTCATCCAGTACGCCGACTTCGTAGGCGACAGCTTCCAGCTCGCCAACGCCGCCATGACCCGCCCCGCCGCCGAAGCCATCGTCTTCTGCGGCGTCCACTTCATGGCCGAAACCGCCGACATGCTCTCCCGCCCCGACCAGGCCGTCATCCTCCCCAACCTCGCCGCCGGCTGCTCCATGGCAGACATGGCCGATCTCGACTCCGTGCAGGCCGCCTGGGACGACCTCACCGACATCTTCGGCGACCTCGACCAGCCCGGCCCCGATGGCCGCCAACCCATCATCCCCGTCACCTACATGAACTCCTCCGCCGCCCTCAAAGGCTTCTGCGGCGAGCACGGCGGCATCGTCTGCACCTCCTCCAATGCCTCCACCGTCCTCCGCTGGGCCTTCGAGCGCGGCGGACGCGTCCTCTTCTTCCCCGACCAGCACCTCGGCCGCAACACCGCCAAAGCCATGG
>CAZZWG010000130.1:0-9478 GCA_964657685.1 Verrucomicrobia bacterium Tous-C9LFEB
AGTGAAGCTTATTGCTGCTGTAGCGGTCGTGTTGTTTGCGAGCGTGAACGCCCATGCAGACGCGGTTTACAACAGTGCTTCCGCGTACGCGGCGGCCGCGGGTTCGCCCACAAACACCATCACCTTCAACGGCGTTGCCGCCAGCAATTCCTTCCTGACAGAAAGCAATCCCTTTGTTTTATCGGGTTCTACGTTCACGTTTTCGGCCGGGTCCTCGGCCTTTGTCATCGATCCCGGTCTTTACGCCTCGACGTATGCCGGTGGGGGCTTCCTGTCGGTTGATTACACGACGCCGACCGACTCGCTGACGGTGTCTTTACCGTCCGTAGAAGCGGTGAGCTTCAACTATGGCGGGCTTCTTGGCGCTACCACGCCGTTCTCGGTCACGCTTTCGGACGGATTTACGACGACATTTTCGACGCTTGATTCGATTGAGGGGACGAACTCGCTGGACTTCCTAGGAATTACGTCGACGAGTCCTCTGACTTCGATCACGTTCACTTTGCCTGATTCCCCTGCGTACAACGCGCTTGACAACCTTTCTTATGTTGCGGCTGCGACGCCGGAGCCGGGCAGTTTCGTCCTGCTGGGCACAGGCTTGTTGGGACTGGCTGGGGCGGTGAAGCGGCGTTTTGCCTGAGCCTCCGAACAGGCAAGAGTCCCAGCAGGAGCTGGGGGCGGCAAAGTTGCTGGAAACTTCGAGGTGTGGCGCACCCGGCTGGAGGTGCCGGTGAGCACGGGACGGGTAGTCGCATCAGCGCTCGGTGCTGACGGCTTGCGATCCATCCATCTCGGCTTTTCTCGCCAAATCGAAATCTCCTTCGATGTAGTAGAAGTTTGTAAGCGCTTCGTATGCCGCCAACATGTGAGGGTGAAGGGCGATCTGCTGTGAGAGCAAAGCGCGTCCATCGGATGGCTGCCCGCAAGCAAGCTCCCACTTCGCCTCCTCAACCTCTCGTGTGTCATAGATTGGGGGGCTTGGCACGTTGTGTTTCGCGGCCCAGAGCATTCCATCGGCAAGGTGTTGCACACGGCCCTTCCAGTGTTTGCATAGGTCACCGGCTTCGGACACTTTGCCTTCTTTCGTCAGCAGATGAGCGAGAAGGAGTTCGTTCTCAGACTTGATGTCGTTTCCTGCGAGGCGCTCCTCTGCGAGTTCCGTTTGATTGTGACGCAGAATCGCTTCCGCCTCATCCCAGCGGCGAGTACCCGCAAGCAGAAGTCCCAGTCTCAAGTCATTGTCGAAGATGATCCAGTAGCGATACTGCCCGGATGATTCGCTTTTCGGATCAAGCTTGTACGCGGCCCAAGCCAACCTGGAGATTTCCGTACGCAAACGAATCTCCTCGACGAATTGATCTGCTTTGTGAGCTGCATGTGCTGCTTGTTCCAAGCTGCGGCAAGGGTCTGCAACTGATGGCGCGCTTAGGCAGGGCCGGTCCGTTCCCAGGAGCAGGACGGAACCAGCAACGGGTGGGCCGACAACAGCCAACGCCGTAAGGAAGAGATTCAACCGCTTCGCCATATCGCCAGGTATCGTACCCGGTTGAGAGACATGCAGTCGAAAAGCCGGTCGCGTCCGAAGGCGCGAAGCCGGCGATTCCGACGTTTGCTGATGAGCTTAGTGTTGTGGGTTAGCGGCCTGTCATGGCTTCGAGGTGCTCGGGGTAGCGGTTGCCTTCGGGGGTGATGGCGGCGGAGGCTTCGTCGATGGTGTGGAGGTCTGACGGGGTGAGGTCGATGTTGAGGGCGCCGAGGTTTTCTTCGAGGCGGTGGAGTTTGGTGGTGCCGGGGATGGGGGCCATCCAGGGTTTTTGAGCGAGGATCCAGGCGAGGGCGATCTGGGCGGGGGTGGCTTTCTTTTCCGCGGCGATTTCGGTGAGGAGGTCGACGAAGGCGGTGTTGGCCTTCATGGCTTCGGGTTGGAAGCGGGGGAGATGGCTGCGGAAGTCGTTCGCGGCAAAGCTCGTGTCCTTGGTCATGGCGCCGGTGAGGAAGCCTTTGCCGAGGGGGCTGTAGGGGACGAGGCCGATGCCTAGTTCTTCGAGGAGCGGGATGATTTCCTGTTCTGGTTTGCGCCACCAGAGGGAGTATTCGCTTTGGAGGGCGGCTACGGGCTGGACGGCGTGGGCGCGGCGGATGGTTTCGGCGCCGGCTTCGGAGAGGCCGAAGTGTTTGACCTTGCCGGCGGCGATGAGGTCTTTGACGGCGCCGGCTACGTCTTCGATGGGGACTTCGGGGTCTACGCGGTGCTGGTAGAGGAGGTCGATGGAGTCGATGTTGAGGCGCTTGAGGGAGGCGTCGGCGACCTGCTTGATGTGGTCGGGATGGCTGTTTAGGGTTTGGGTGCCGGGCTTGCCATTAGGGACGCAGTTGAAGCCGAACTTGGTGGCGATGACGACTTTTTGACGGATCGGGGAGAGGGCTTTGCCGACGAGGGTCTCGTTGGTGAAAGGGCCGTAGACTTCGGCGGTGTCGAAGAAGGTGACGCCGAGGTCGACGGCTTTGTGCATGAGGTGGATCATTTCGGTTTCGTCGTGGACGGCGCCGTAGCTGAAGCTCATGCCCATGCAGCCGAGGCCGAGGGCGGAGACCTCGAGGCCGTTTGTTCCCAGTGTGCGTTTTTGCATTGTGCGAGTCCTTTTCTTGCTGCTGGAGTTGAGTTTAGGCCTGTGCGGCTTATGCGACTAGAGGGTTGGGGTAGGATGCAGTCATGAGTGAGATTCATAGATGGTGAGAGCGGATCTGGGCGATCTGGCGGCTTTTTCGGTCGTGGCAGAGGAGAGGAGTTTTACGCGGGCGGCGGGGCGGTTGGGGGTGTCGCAGTCGGCGCTTAGCCACGCCATGCGGGGACTGGAGAAGAGGATGGGGCTGCAGTTGCTGGCGCGGACGACGCGGAGTGTGGCGCCGACGGCGGCGGGGAGTGCGTTGCTGGCGGAGTTGGGGCCTGCGCTGGAGAGGATTGAGGGGGCGCTGGCGGAGGCTCGGCAGTTGCGGGAGCGGCCTGCGGGGCGGATCCGGCTGGTGGTGCCGGGCACGGCGGCGCGGTTGGTGTTGTTGCCGAAGCTGACGGAGTTTGCGCGGCGGTTTCCGGAGGTTGAGTTGGAGGTGACGTCGTCGAATGATCCGGTGGACCTGGTGGCGGGTGGGTATGACGCGGGGATCCAGATTGGGGAGTTCATTCAGCGGGACATGATTGCGGTGCGGGTGAGTGGGGATTTGCGGCTGGCGGTGGTGGGGTCGCCGGGGTACTTTGAGGCGCATGGCGTGCCGCGGACGCCGCGGGATCTGAAGGATCATGCATGTATCGGTTTCCGGTTTCGGAGTGGGGTGTACCGGTGGGAGTTTGAGAAGGGGCGGAGGGCGCTGACGGTGAATCCGCGGGGGCCGGTGAGTTTTGATGATCCGGAGTTGGTGATTGGGGCGGTGCTGGAGGGTTTGGGGATTGGGACTTCGTTGGAGGCGCCGTTGGCGGGGATGATTGGGGAGGGGCGGCTGGTGCAGGTGTTGCGGGAGTGGTGTCCGGTGTTTCCGGGGTATTTTTTGTATTACCCAAGCCGGCGGAACCAGGCGGGGGCGTTGGCGGCTTTG
Organism: Verrucomicrobia bacterium Tous-C9LFEB; assembly: GCA_964657685.1. Taxonomy (GTDB): domain Bacteria; phylum Acidobacteriota; class Terriglobia; order Terriglobales; family Acidobacteriaceae; genus Granulicella. The sequence goes on from CAZZWG010000130.1 coordinate 3,592, forward strand.
ATTGGGGCATTGCGGCTGTAGGGGGCGGTGAAGTCTCGTCCCCGATCAGCGTTTGCTGTGAATTGTCCCCGCGTAAGGGCGGCCACCGTGTATCGGATTGCTCAGCGAATGTTGACAGATCGGGCGAACGTAGAGGAGAGATGGAGCAGGTACCCCAATGGAAAGTAGAACGGCTTCTTTGCAGAAGCGAGCGGCTATCGAGAACCGCCATTTGGCGTTGATCAATTGCTTCGCGAAGGCAACGTGGATAGCGCTTGGTCTGGCCCTGGTCTGTCTTAGTGTGGATGCCTATGCGATCTTTGACCTGCCTCATCATCTAGTTTCTGCAGGTGGCATGCATGGCGTGACGCCCTTTTCTGTCTGGCTCTGGATCCTGGAGATTGCCTTGGCAGTAGTCGCATTGATGCTGGTGTGGTTTGCCTTCTCCCAGCCGCCTCGGTTGGATCGCCAACCTTGAAACTACGACCGGCGGCATGGGACAGGGTTGAGGGGCTTAATGACCTTGGTGATCGGAAAATAGAGGGTCCAGCGACGGATGCCTGGACCTTTGCAAACTACTTTGAGGTGCGGTAACGCTGGATGAGGTTGTTGGTGCTGCTGTCGTGGGTTAGGTCGGCTGTGGAGTCTAGTTCTGCTGCGATCTTTTGCGCGAGTTGTTTGCCGAGTTCTACGCCCCATTGGTCGAAGCTGTCGATGTTCCAGATGACGCCCTGGGTGAAGACGGAGTGCTCGTAGAGGGCTACTAATTTGCCTAGGATTTCCGGGGTGAGTTCTTGCGCGAGGAGGGTGTTGCTGGGGCGGTTGCCTTCGAAGACGCGGTGGGGGATTAAGGCTTCGGCGGTGCCTTCGGCGCGGACCTGTTCGGCGGTTTTGCCGAAGGCTAGGGCTTCGGTCTGGGCGAAGACGTTGGCCATGAGGATGTCGTGGTGTTGGCCGAGGGGGTTGAGGGTCTTGAAGAAGCCGATGAAGTCGGCGGGGATGAGGCGGGTGCCCTGGTGAATGAGCTGGTAGAAGCTGTGCTGGCCGTTGGTGCCGGGTTCGCCCCAGTAGACGGGGCCGGTCTCGTAGGTGACGTGGGTGCCGGTGAGGGTGACGTGCTTGCCGTTGGACTCCATGGTGAGCTGCTGGAGGTAGGCGGGGAAGCGCTTGAGGTATTGCTCGTAGGGGAGGATGGCGACGGTCTGGGCGTCGAAGAAGTCGGTGTACCAGACGGTGAGGAGGCCGAGGAGGGCGGGGAGGTTTTTTTCCAGGGGAGTGGTGCGGAAGTGTTCGTCCATGCTGTGGAAGCCTGCGAGCATGGCTGTGAAGTTGTCGGGGCCGATGGCGATCACCGTGGAGAGGCCGATGGCGGAGTCCATGCTGTAGCGGCCGCCTACCCAGTCAGAGAAGGGGAACATGTTCGCGGTGTCGATGCCGAATTTTGTGACGGCTGCGGCGTTGGTGGACATGGCGGCGAAGTGTTTGGCGATGGCGGATTCGGGGGCGCCGGATTTCAGGAACCATTCGCGGGCGGATTGCGCGTTGGTCATGGTTTCTAAGGTGGTGAAGGTCTTGGAGGCGATGAGGAAGAGGGTTTCTTCGGGGTGGAGGTCGAGGGTGGCTTCTACGAAGTCGGTGGAGTCTACGTTCGAGACGAAGCGGAAGGTGAGGTTGCGGGCGGAGTAGTGGCGGAGGGCTTCGTAGGCCATGACGGGGCCGAGGTCGGAGCCGCCGATGCCTACGTTGACGATGTTTTTGATGGGCTTGCCGGTGTAGCCTTTCCACTCGCCGGAGCGGATCTTGTTCGCGAAGGCGGCCATCTTGTCGAGGACTTCGTGGACTTCGGGAACGACGTTCTTGCCGTCGACGTTGATGACTGCGTCTTTGGGGGCGCGGAGGGCGGTGTGGAGGACGGCGCGGTTCTCGGTGATGTTGATCTTTTCGCCGGTGAACATGGCTTCGGTGCGGGCTTTGAGGCCGGCTTCTTCGGCTACGGCGAAGAGGAGTTTGAGGGTTTGGTCGGTGATGCGGTTTTTGCTGTAGTCGAGGAGGAGGCCCTCGGCTTCGAGGGTGTATTTGGGGCCGCGGCGGGGGTCCTGGGCGAAGAGTTCTTTCAGGGTTGTAGATTTGAGCTCGGCGGCGTGGGCGGCGAGGTCTTTCCAGGATTGGCGGTCGGTGAGGGGGGTCGTGGTGGTCTCGGGGGTGGGCATGGGGGTTCCTCTCCGGTGGGGCGTGTCCTTTGCGAGGGTAAATCACGGGGGAGACAGTTGGGTAAAGGGTGCGTAGATGAGCGGACTCGAGGTTAGACCGTAGGGCATCAGAATGCCCCGCAGTACGTTTGAGGCGATGCGGCGCTATGACTCAGGTTGCCCTGTACCGTGGCGTGCTCGCCGTCAAGATCCAGATGCAGTCCGCCATCACGCAGGCTTGCGCTTACATTGCGCGTGGGCGCGTTCGTGTTTGTGGCTGGAAGCTTGACATAGAAGAAGTCGTCTCCGAGGTTGGTTGTGCTGAAAGCCTGGTCTTCTCGATGGCCCTGTGCATCGCACAGAATCACGTTGCCGGTGAGTGCGACACCGGCGAAGTGCCAATAATTTGAGTGCACCTCGATCCGCACGATTCTTGCATCTGCCAGGTACGCCTGCTTCTGAGCCTGCCAACGGGCTGTCTCCGCCCGCTTTGTGCTGTCTGACCAGAAGGAGTCGACGGTGGGCGGAGAGTCACTGGGCTTCTCAGAACGGAGTTCGCCTGACCACGTGCCGGTGAGGTGTCGCGTCACGCGGTAACGGCCTGCGATGAGGATTAAGATAGGCACCGCGAACAAAGCGGCGAGGAGCAGCACGTAGAACGCGAGGCCCTGCAGGAATGTTGTTGGCTTCAGAGTGTCATTGCGCTTTGCCACGGCATTGGCTCCGGGCGAGATTGCCTGGGGACCGAGTTGCCTTTCCTTGTCTGGGAGCATGAAGGCGTCTTTGACCTTGGGTGTGGAGTGGGGAGCGCTGACACGCGATGTTTGTGCGCGCACAGGGCTTATCTTGCGTGTTTGAGGGGCGCAAGTGCAAACGCAGATTCCCTGCGGAAATGACAAAACAAGGGAATCTTCGCGGGGGAGAGTTGGGGGGCGGGGTGTGTGGGGGTTGGGCCGCTGGGCTCTGGGTTAGCGGCTTTGGGGGAGGCGGAGGGATTGCTGGTATTGGCTGATGGCGTGCTGGAGGAGGTCGTCGTTGGTGCGGAGGACTGTGCGGCAGTAGTTGACGATGACCTGCTGACGGAAGGTGGTGGTGAGGGGTGTGCCCTTCTTGTTATTAGTCGTCATGGGGATAGCGTAGCGGTAACGTGATGGAAGTAACGTGGAAAACTCATCCACAGGCGGGTTTCGTACCCTGTTTGTGGTAGAGAGTTCCTCTAAAGTTCGGGTTTTTGTGGGTTGATTTCGGGGTTTCTGGGTGGAGTTGGTGTTGGGGTTGTGGAAAGCGTGGCCGTTTCGTTTGAGGAACGCACTGCGGATGGTGCTGTGGTGAGGCTGCGGGGCATCTGAGCAGGGATGCTGGCTGTGGAAGAAAAAAAGAAGCGGATTGTTCGGGCGAAGACGCTGGTGGAGCCGATTGTGGCTGCGGTTTCGAAGAAGGCAAGCGAAGCGGCGGGAGCTGACGAGGGGATGGAGCCGGCGGATCCGGCTGCGTCGGCGAAGGCGGCGGGGCTGCGGTATGTGACGGACCGGAAGCCGGGGATCCGGCGGCACGCGGTGGGGGAGAGTGGGAAGGAGTTTGAGTACAGCGAGGATCCGCATGGGGATGCGGTGACGGATGAGGATGTGTTGAAGCGGATACGGTCGTTGGTGATTCCGCCGGCGTGGACGGATGTGTGGATCTGCAAGCAGGCGAATGGGCATTTGCAGGCTACGGGGCGGGATGTGCGCGGACGGAAGCAGAGCCGGTATCACCCGAAGTGGCGGGAGGTGCGGGATGTGACGAAGTACGAGCGGATGGTGCAGTTTGCGGCGGCGCTGCCAAAGATTCGGCAACGGGTGGACCATGATTTGAAGCTGCCGGGGCTGCCGCGGAACAAGGTGCTGGCTACGCTGGTGAGTTTGATGGAGTTGACGCACATCCGGGTGGGGAACCAGGAGTATGCGAAGGAGAACAAGAGCTACGGGCTGACGACCATGCGCAACAAGCATGTGGAGGTGCATGGGGCGGATGTGACGTTTACGTTCCAGGGTAAGAGCCGGGTGCACCACACGATCAGCCTGCATGACCGGCGATTGGCGCGAATTATCAAGGCCTGTGAAGAGATCCCGGGGTATGAGTTGTTTCAGTTTCTGGATCATGACGGGAATCATCATGCGATTGACTCGGCTGATGTGAATGAATACCTGCAGGAGATTGCGGGCGATCACTTTACGGCGAAGGATTTCCGGACGTGGGCGGGGACTTTGCTGGCGAGTGAGATGTTGCAGAAGATCGGGCCGTATGAGAGTGCGGCGCAGGCAAAGAAGAATGTTGTCGAGGCGATCAAGGCTGTCGCGAAGGAATTGGGAAATACGCCTGCGGTTTGTAAGAAGGCGTATGTGCATCCGGCAGTGCTGGAGGCTTACCTGAGCGGGAAGATCAGCGCGGAGACGGCGAAGGAAGAGTTGGAAGAGGAGATCGCAGAGCACGAGCATGCGCTGCGGCAGGAGGAGTTGATGTTGGTGGCGTTGCTGGAGCAGAGAACGGTGTTGGAGGCGGCGCGGTAGCAGAGATTTCTTTTGCGGGTGGGCGGGGATGGAGGCTATGGCGGTGGCTGCGGTGTTAAGGAGTGGGCTGTGCGGAGTGTGGACGGCGCGTAGAGTGGGTTTGTGCACGTGATTGATTCCAGGCTGGTACTGATTTCGCTGCTGGTGGAGCTGGGGGTGGCTGCGGCGGTAGCGAGTTCACTGGCGCGGTCGCAGCGGTTCAAGCGGTTGCTCTTGATGGGGGAACGGAACCGTGTGGAGACGCTGCGGCTGCTGGCGTGGATCTGCGTTCCGCTGATGCTGGGGGTGTATATCCGGGTGCGGGTTCCGAACTTTCTGGCGGCGGACCTGGCGTTGGAGGCTGCGGCGCTGCTGGGGTTGTTGCTGGGATCGCGGCCAGCGGCGTTGGGTGCGGCGTTTCTGGCGCTGCCGGCGTTGGGGCATCATGAGTGGCTGGCGCTGCCGGTGAATGTGGGCGTGGCTGTGCTGTTTGGGACGTACCGGCGTTTTGTGGATGAAGAGGCGGTATGGGAGTTCTCGCCGCTGATTGATTTGAGTGTGTACCGGTGGGTACGGCGGACGTTGCGACGGCCACATCTGGACCGGCAGATCCTGTTGCTGGTGCTGTTAACGATGACGCAGCTGGGGGCGAGTTTGCTGGGGGCTGAGGAGCCTCGGTTGTATTTCGAGTTGTACTCGCGGAAGTGGTGGGTGGAGCTGCTGGTGTGTGCAACGACGCCGGTGGTGGTGGGCATTCCGTTGAAGATATGGAACGCGGTGCGGATTGAGCGGAAGCTGGAGGAGCAGAGCCGGCTGCTGCTGGAGGCGCGGCTGGATGCGCTGCAGCGGCAGATCAACCCGCATTTTTTGTTCAATACGTTGAACTCGATTGCGTCGTTGATTCGAAGTGAGCCGGAGCTGGCGCGGGAGATGATCGTGAAGCTCGGGCGGATTCTGCGGGCGCTGTTGCGGGAGCGGGATGCGTTTGTGGCGCTGGAGGAAGAGCTGCTGTTTACGGATGATTACCTGGATATTGAGGTGATCCGGTTTGGTGAGAAGTTGCGGGTGGTGAAGGAGATTGCCGAGGAGGCGATGAGTTTGGAGGTGCCGAGCATGCTGTTGCAGCCTTTGATTGAGAACAGCATCAAGCATGGGCTGGAGCCGCGGATCAACGGAGGGACGGTGACGTTG
>CAZZWG010000131.1:0-3589 GCA_964657685.1 Verrucomicrobia bacterium Tous-C9LFEB
CAATGGAGCTTCGGCGGCCGCGGCGAATAAACCTTCCTGCAGAACTACGAAAGGCGCGGGCTTCAGCTCGCGCCTTTCGTGCTTTCACCCTCAACGCTAAACAGCGGACGTCAACCCCCGAACAAGCGCCAACGACGTGTTCGAAACCAGCCTAGGGCAACGCCTTAGAAAGGCGTAGGAAATGATCAGGGAGGCCTGAAGAACCAACCTACAGATCTTCACCGCACCACAACTTCAACCGCCGCGGCCTACTTACCCCGGGCACTCAACTCACCCAGCACCTTCTTCAACTCCTCCAGCTTCTGCCCGGCCTCCCCCAGTTTCCCTTGCGCCGTAAGCCGCTGGTAGTCGTCGAACGCCTGGCTCGCCTGGCCGATCAACCCATGCACATCCGTTGGCCCAGCCACCACCGCCGCGGTTCCACTCGGCGCATTCACAGCCGGCCCAGGCGCCTCGTTTGCCGTCAACGACGATCCTTCTCCACCAAACAACGACGCCAACGCCGCCCCAAACGTCGGCCCATACGCCAGCTTGTCCTGCAGCGCCAGCACCACCAGCCGCAACTCCGGCATAGGACTCTGCTGCGCCTGCAGGTAGATCGGCTCCGCATACAGCAACGCGCGACCCGTCGGAATCACCAGCAAACTCCCTCGCAGCACATGCGATCCCTGCTGATTCCAAAGCGTCAACTGCCCCGACAACTGCGCATTCTGGTCGATGCGCGCCTCAATCTGCTGCGGCCCATCCACCAGCCGCGACTTCGGAAAGTCATACACCAGCGCCTTGCCGTAATCCGCCCCATCGCACCGCCCCGCCACCCAGCCGATCAGGTTATTCCGGTTCGCCGGCGTAAACGGCAGGATCTCCACAAACTCCTCCTTTGTCCCCCCGGGCAGCTTCATCAACACATAATTCGGTTCCATCGGCAGCGCCGTTTGGTTCCCCTGGTTGTCGGTCCCATTTGACTCCGTAGCCACCGTCCAGAGGTCCTCCCGGTTGAAGAACACCGAAGGCTCCGTCATGTGATAAAGCCCATACACCGCCGACTGCACCTTGAACAGCACCTCCGGATAGCGCACATGCGCCCGCAACCCCGCCGGCATCGTCGACCCATCCCTGAACAGCGTAGGCAACAACCGCCGGTACGCCGCCAGCACCGGGTCCGCATCATCGAACACATAAAACGTCACCGACCCGTTGTACGCATCGATCGCAATCTTGACGCTGTTCCGCATGTAGTTCACAGACCCATCGCCAAGCTGGTAGTGCGTCGAGTAGGGATAGCTGTCCGACGTCGTAAACGCATCCAGCATCCACATCAACCGCCCATCATCGCCCACCACAATATAGGGATCCTGGTCCATCGTCAGGAACGGCGCCAGCGTCGTCACCCGCTCGCGAATATTGCGCCGCATCAGCAACCGGCTCTCCGTCCCAATGTCATCGCTGAACGGCACCTTCCCCAGATCCCCGCGATCCAGCGCCAGCAACGCCCGCCGCAGAAACCCACCCAGAGCGATCCCGCCATCCCCCGCATACGTCGTCAGGTTATTCGTCTGTCCCTGCGGATAATCAAACTCCTGCTGCCGCGTCTTCACATACACATCGGTATCCGTAAGCTGCCCGAAGTACACCTCCGGCCGGCTTACGCTCACGCCCGCCTGCGTGCTCTGCACCGGCATATTGCTCAGCAGAAACGTCGGCAAACCCTCCCCCGTAAAGCCGTTCACCGTATTCATCGTCACGCCATAGCCGTGCGTGTAAATCAGCTTCTCGTTGATCCAGTTCCGGCTGCTCACCGGCAGCTTCTCCACGTTCAGCTCCCGCGCGGCCAGCATCACTTCACGCTCTTGCCCGTTGATCTGGTAGCGGTCGATATCGATGTCCGGAAAGTCATAGTACGTCCGGATCTCCTGCACCTGCCGTAGCGTGTCCTGCAGCGCATGCCAGTCCCACAGCCGGATATTCTGCAGCGTCGGCTGATTGTTCGCCGCGTCTGCGGAAGCAATGGTCGTATCGGCGGGGAACTCCTGCTGCGTAAACTTGTCCAGCCCAAACGCAGCCCGGGTCCCCGCGATATTGTGCGCAATATAGGGCGTTTCGCGCACCAGCTCATTCGGCTTCACCACAAACCCGCTCACGTACCAGGCCACCAGGCTCACCAGCAGGTAGCACACCACCGCCGGCGCAATTGCCAGCACCAACTGCATCCCACCCCTGTTCTGCACAAATCCGACCGCCGCGATGACAGCCCCCAGCACCAGCGCCGCGCACACCACCAGCAACCCGCCCAGCATCACATGCGCGTCCGTGTACGTCACGCCGTCGAAGATCGTATGGTGCTCCACCAGCCGGTCAAACCGGTCCAGGTACACATTCACCGCCAGCACCACCAGCGCAAACGCCACCACCAGGGACAATCCCCGCCATGGCGAAGGCCCCACGCCCGGGAACTCCTTCCGCATAGCCCGCGCACCCGCCGTGAGCGCCAGAAACAGCACAGCCACCGCACCGAGCACAAAGCACAACGTCAGCAGCCACTCCACCGTAAGCTGCAATGCCGGCAGCCTGAACAGATAGAAGCTCAACGACCGCCCAAAGATCGGGTCAGTCACCTCGCCCGCACCCCCCGGCGCATGCACCGCCAGCGCAAACGTCGACCACCCGGAAGCCATCGACCCCGCACTGAAGAACCCCACCACCACCGCCAGTGCCAACCCAGCCCACCGCACCACCGGCTCTACCGGCAGCCGCACCGTCTGCCCGCCGATCACCAGGCTCTGCGTCTCCGGCAGATCAAAGTGATGCGCCCGCTTCAGCCCGGCAATTGCTCCGTACACCAGCCCGAACGTCAGCACGCCGAAGCCAACGAAAAGCCCAACCTCCCACACCGTCGTCGTCCAGAAAACCGCGCTGTACCCCAACGACCCGAACCACAGCAGGTCCACCCAATCCGTCAGCAGCGTTCGCGCAAAGGACAAGGCCACCACAAGAGCGACAGCCAAAAGAATCAACGCACGGCGACTCCGTCGCGGCGCTCCCAACCGGTGTTCCGCATCAATCGTGACTGGCAACCGTCGTCCTCTTTCCCTACGCTCAGGCAGGACGGATTCTACATCCTCGTTTTGCGCCCGACCCACTTTGTGCCGCCGAGGGAAGCTCTGCTCTTTCCCCCGCCAAGTCCGGAAGACGGTGCCAAGCAAAGCCCTTCCGCGGTATCTGCTCACCGGGCTGGCACAATTACGACACTTTCCGCGTGGTGGAGGAACTTGCGCTGAACTCCGCCACCGGCCGTGGTGGGCGCGTGGATCTTCCCTGGCGCCATCGGCTCACTTAGCCGCACCGCTCGCGTATGCGGGAGTTTCCGGCCGGCTCGTATCCTTTTACCGCAGGGGACAAGCGACGATGAACTCGCAACTTTTGCGCTTCAATGGTGCCGTCAAACGCGATCCCTCCATCGACCGCTGGATAGCAGGCCAGAAAGGACAGTTAGGCGCGCTCGCCCATCGGTGGTTTGAAGAAATGCGCGCGTCCGGCGACGAAGTCCTGGAACTCTTTCACGACGGCTGCCCGGTCGCCTGTCTGGGGG
>CAZZWG010000131.1:3689-9456 GCA_964657685.1 Verrucomicrobia bacterium Tous-C9LFEB
CTGGGGGGAACCGGCAAGCGCATGCGCCATGTGAAGCTGGTTCCCGGAACGATCGTCGATGCCGCTTCGCTCAGCGGTCTTATCCGTCAGGCATACACCGACATCAAGGCGCGCCTGGAGCATGGCTGACGCGGGGAGCTTCCGTCGTAAAGCTCCCATCCACGCCCGCCGCCCTGCGGCAACCGCCGCGTAAAGGAAGCTCCCGGCCAACACCTCTGTTACCCTGCGTTCACATGCGCCATCTCCGCCTCCTCCCCGGTCTCCTGCTGGCTTCGCTCGCTCCCCTCACCTTCGCCGCCGCCCAGACACTCCCCGCCACCGCCCCGACCAGCGGCGACCTCAGTGCCCGCATCGCCGCGCAAAACGCCCTCTTCGAGGACTATTACCAGAACAACCTCCGCAATCACCCCGAGCAGGCCACCTCCGTCGGCGACTTCCGCTACAACGATCGCCTCTCTGACGTCTCCCTCGCCGCCATCGCCCGCGAGCACGCCGAAGCCGACGCCTATCTCGCGCGCCTCAAGGCCATTTCCACCGACGGCATGGACGACAAAGACCGCCTCAGCCACGAGCTCCTTGAACGCTCCTTCTCCACCGCCGACGAGTCCTACGCCCTCAAAAACTACGAAATGCCCGTCAACCAGCAGAACGGCATCCACACCGGCCTCGCCGACCTCCCGCAAGGCATGCCCTTCGACTCCGTCAAGCACTATGAGGACTACATCGCCCGCCTCCATAAAATCCCGCTCGTCCTCGACCAGACCATCGAGGTCATGCGCGCCGGCGAGAAAGACGGCCTCATGCCCGTCAAATTCATCATGGAAAAGATCCCCGGCCAATGCCAGGGCATCATCGCCGCCGACCCCTTTCTCCCCCCCACCAAAAAGTACCCCGCCAGCATCTCCGCAGCTGATCAGCAGCGCCTCACCGCCGAAATTACCAAAACACTCAACGACGAAGTCTTCCCCGCCTACCGCAAGTTCGCCGCCTTCGTTCAAACCGACTACGCGCCCCACGGCCGCACTGACCTCTCCATCGAGTCACTCCCTGATGGCAAGCGCCGCTACGCCCTTGCCGTGCGCATGATGACCACCCTCAACGTCACCCCCGCGCAGGTCCACGCCGTCGGTCTCTCGGAAGTCGCCCGCATCACCGCCGAGATGACCAAACTCGCCCAGGCCAACGGCTACAAAGACCTCCCGGCCTTCCGCGCCGCCGTCAACGCCGACCCCAAATGGAAGCCCGCCTCTGAACAACAAATCGTCGATGACTTCGCGAAATACATCCACCAGATGGAGCCGAAACTCCCCGACCTCTTCACCCTCCTTCCCAAGTCCCCCGTCACCGTAGAGCCCATCCCCGACTTCGCCAAAGCCGAAGCCACCCACTACGTCCCAGGCTCTCCCGACGGCAAGCGCCCCGGCCGCGTAGTCGTAGCCGTAGCCGACCCCACCAGCCGCACCCTCGTCCTCGATGAAGCCGTCGCCTACCACGAAGGCGTCCCCGGCCACCACGACCAGATCTCCGTAGCCCAGCAACTCAAAGGCCTCCCCAAGTTCCGCCTCCGCGGCTTCTACTCCGCCTACACCGAGGGCTGGGCCCTCTACGCCGAACAACTCGGCAAGGAAATCGGCTTCTACCAAAACCCCATCTCGGACTACGGCCGCCTCAACTCAGAGCTCTTCCGCGCCGTCCGCTTAGTCGTCGACACCGGCATCCACGATCAAAACTGGTCCCGTCAACAGGTCATCGACTACATGCACCAGAACGACGTCAACGACGCCCTCGCCCAAACCGAAACCGACCGCTACATCGCCTGGCCCGGTCAGGCCCTCGCCTACAAAATGGGCCAGCTCAAAATCCGCGAACTCCGCGAGAAAGCCAAGTCTCAATTAGGCCCCCACTTCGACATCAAAACCTTCCACGACCAGATCCTCGATGGCGGCGCCATGCCCCTCGACCTCCTCGACGCCCGCGTAACCCGCTGGATCTCCAGCCAGGCGCCCTCCAACGCCTCACTCAAACAGCCAACACGGTAGGCTATAGCCGACATCGCCCATCGCATGCGCGGGATTCCTGTACCGTTGCCATGCACACTCAGGAGATCCCCATGCGTTTCCGTCTCCCCGGCCTCGCTTCTACGGCCCTCGCCTTTTCGTTAACCGCAGTGGGCCACGCCGACACGCTCACCCAGACGCTCCAACAAACCTACTCCGGCGTCTCAAGCACAGTGGAAGATACCGGCGGCATCGCCCTCTTCGACCCCGCCCTGGGCACGCTTACCTCCGTAACGCAAACCCTGGCCGGCGAAATCTTGTTTACCCCGACCTCCGCCTCCGCCTCCTACACCTTCAACGTCAATGGCCCCGAAACCCCCATCACCACCCTGCTGACCTTCACGGGCAGTCAAAACCTCAATATCAGCGTCACCTCCGGCCCAACCCTGGAAGAGCTGACCGACCAATTCGGCCAGCAGTACGTCATCGAACCCTTCGACCTCGCCATCACCGGAGGCGTCCTCTCCTCCACCGGACCGGTTACCGACACCTTCACCTTCACCTACACCCCAGCCGTCGCCGCCACCCCCGAGCCCTCGAGCCTGGCCCTTCTCGGCACCGGCATCTTCGGCATTGGCCTGGCAGGGACCCTCAAACGCCGCTCCGCCTAGCTCTTCAAACTGTCTGCCCCGAAGAGCCACGCCAAGCCAGACCCGCGCATCTTTGCCCGGAACCGGTCAAGCTGCCATCATCAATACATGACACCCTTCAAGGGCGGCGCCCTGCTCCTGACGCTGACCGCCCTCTCCAGCCTCGGTGCAGCCCAGGAAGGCGGCCAATGGCGCGCCGCCAGCACCACCTCCAAATCCATCACCGGCGACGTAGCGTTCACCGACACCAAGATCGTCTTCAACTTCTACGGCTACACCCTCGCCCAGATCCGCACCCTCACCCCCGCCGAAATCGCCGCCCTCTTCAACACCGCCCCGGACGAGAAAGCCACCGGCAATCTCTTCCGCACGGACATCCCCGGCGACAAGCGCTTCCTCCACAAAAACACCCTCTGCGGCTCCGAAGACACGCAATGGGTCGCTACCTGGGTCAGCCATAAAACCCTCCAGATGGCCCTCTTCTCCGGCACCCCCATGCCCACCCTCACCCCCGACGCCCTCGCCAACGCCACAAACCTCTGCGGCACCTACACCTACGTCCGCTAACCCAGTCCTCGTTCTAATCTTTTGTCTCAGCGAGGAACGAAGGGGCACAGCTTCAGCCGTGCCATAAAGCCCCGCTCACCCCGCGGCTTCAGCCGCTGAGGGGCGCCCCAGCCCCCAACGATAATAGCCTCAGGAACCACTTCACCTTGAAGAGCTGGATCGAAATCTCCGCCAACCACCTCCGCGCCAACTTCCACGCCCTCGGGGCAGCCGCCGGCCCCGACTTCGAGATCCTCTGCGTCCTGAAAGCCAACGCCTACGGCCACAGCGCCGCCCTCTGCGCCCCCGTCCTTGTCGACGCCGGCGCCCGCTGGCTCGGTGTCGCCGATCTCGAAGAAGGCATCCGCGTCCGCCACGCCCTCGACGACGCCAGCCTCTCCGGCAACCAAACCCGCATCCTCGTCATGTGCGGCTTCGAACCGGAAGACGCCTCCAGCCTCCTCGAGCACGAACTCACCCCCGTCCTCTGGTCCGCCGAACACATCCACGCCCTCGAGGGAGCCGCCGCCGGCCTCCACTACCGCGTCCCCGTCCACCTCGAACTCGACACCGGCATGGCCCGCCAGGGCGTTACCCCCGGCCCCGCCCTCAGCGCCCTGCTGGGCAGCCTCCGCGCTGCCAAACACCTCCGCGCCGAAGGCATCTTCAGCCACCTAAGCTCCTCGGAAGTCGTCCACTCCATCGAAACCGTCAAGCAAATCAGCCGCTTCGGCGTAGCCCTCGAGCAAGCCTTCGAAACCACCGAAAATGGCCAGCTCTTCCCCGACTACCTCCACCTCGGTAACAGCTCCGCCATCGACGAAGGCTCCACCCTCGCCTGGGTCCGCGACTTCGGCCTCAACGAAATCAGTGCCACCCCCCTCATCCGCCCCGGCCTCGCCCTCTACGGCTACACCCTCCCCCTCACCGGCACCCCGGAGCCCGAGCCCCGCCTCACCCCCCACCTCCATCCCGTAGCCACGTGGAAAACCCGCATCACCGGCCTCCGCGACCTCAACCCCGGCGACACCGTAGGCTACGGCGCCACTTTCACCGCCCCGCACCCCATGCGCACCGCCCTTCTCCCCATCGGTTACGCCGACGGCTTCCGCCGCGAAGCCTCCTCCGGCCTCGGCAATGGCTGGGTCATGGTGAACAACCACAAAGCCCCCGTCGTCGGCCGCGTCAGCATGAACCTCACCGTAGTCGACATCACAAACCACATCGCGCCACCGGAAATCGGTGAGGAAGTCACCCTCCTCGGCCCCGGCGTCACCGCCCACGACCACGCCGCCTGGTGCAACACCATCCCCTACGAAATCCTCTGCGGCCTCCGCGCCCACCACCGCCTTTCCTAAACAGAACGGCCGCCTCGGAGAAAACCGGGGCGGCCGCGAAACTTCAACCTACGCGGAAGCCGCTTCCCCCTTCAACGACTGCATGTCAATCACATACCGGAACCGAACCTCCCCGTCCTCGACCTTCTTGTAAGCGTCATTGATCTCCTGGATCGGAATCATCTGCACATCCGGCGTGATCCCGTGCTCCGCGCAGAAGTCCAGAACCTCCTGCGTCTCCGCAATGCTTCCAATCAAGGAGCCGCCGACCGTGTTCCGGTGCGCCGCCATCTCCATATTGTTGAAAGGCTCAAGCTTCTCGAGCGCCCCCACAATAATCAGCGAAGCATTGCGCTTCAGCAGCGGCACAAACGGACTGAGCTCGCTCTTCTCCGGAATCGTGCTCAGAATAAAGTCAAAGCTCGCCTTGTGCTCCTTCACCGCGTCCTTGTCGCTCTCCAGCACAGCTTTTACACCCAGCCGCGACGCCTCCTCCACCTTCTCTTTGGTGCGCGTAAACACAACGACCTCGGCACCCATCGCCTTCGCCAGTTTGGCCGCCATATCGCCCAGCCCGCCAAAGCCCAGGATGCCCACCTTGCTGCCCGCCTTCACACCCCAGTGCCGCATCGGGGAAAACGTCGTCACCCCGGCACAAAGGATCGGCGCCACCTTCTCCACCGGCAGCGACGCCGGGATCTTCAGCACGAAATCCTCCGGCACCACCACATTCGTCGAGTAGCCCCCAAACGTGTTGTCCCGCCCGTACATATTCGTGCCGGTAGGCGCCTTCTTCGTCGGAACCATCGGCCCGTTATAGGTCGCGAGCCAACTATTCGGCCCCTCGCAGTAGTTCTCCTCACCCGCCTTGCAGGCCTCGCATTGCCGGCAGCTATCGATCATGCAGCCCACACCCACAAGGTCGCCGACCTTATGCCGCGTCACGCCGCTTCCGGCCGTCTTCACCCGCCCGACAATCTCATGCCCCGGCATGCACGGGTACACGGTATTGCCCCACTCATTCTTCACCTGGTGCACATCCGAGTGGCACACCCCGCAATACAAAACGTCAATCTCGATCTCGTTCGGCTTCGGCTCGTCACGTTCAAAAG
This sequence comes from Verrucomicrobia bacterium Tous-C9LFEB, assembly GCA_964657685.1. Taxonomy (GTDB): domain Bacteria; phylum Acidobacteriota; class Terriglobia; order Terriglobales; family Acidobacteriaceae; genus Granulicella. The sequence continues at coordinate 9,332 of CAZZWG010000131.1, forward strand.
CGAGCGGTTTCAAACTCGTAAAACTGTGGTTGGCGGCGTATCCAAAAGCTTTAATCATGATGCTTTTACTCCTCGCGGCTGAGATGCGTTCTGAGCGCCTGGCGACGAAGGCACCCCCACCGCGC
>CAZZWG010000132.1:0-5378 GCA_964657685.1 Verrucomicrobia bacterium Tous-C9LFEB
ACCCCGACGGGAAGACCGGGCGCGGGCTGAGTCGGAGAAGGGGCAGAGTCTGACGCTGCGGCCGGAGTCTACGGCGGGGGTGGTGCGGGCTTACATCGAGCACAAGCTGGGGGATGGTGGGGGGCTGCAGAAGCTGTATTACATTGGGCCGCAGTTTCGGCGGGAGCGGCCGCAGCGGGGGCGGTACCGGCAGTTCTGGCAGATTGGCGCGGAGGTGATTGGGCCGGCGAGTTCGGGGGCGGAGAGCCCTTTGCGGGATGCCGAGGTGCTGGAGATGCTGGCGTCGCTGCTGGATGAGTTGGGGGTGCGGGGGTGGCGGCTGGAGCTGAATTCTGTGGGGAATGCGGAGGACCGGGCGCGGTATAACGTGGCGCTGCGGGAGGCCCTGGGGCCGGTGAAGGAGCGGTTGAGTCCGGATAATCAGCGGCGGGCAGAGACGAATCCGTTGCGGGTGTTGGATTCCAAGGATGAGGGCGACCAGGAGATTATTGACGGGCTGCCGAAGATCGCGGAGTACCTGGGGGAGGAGTCGCGGGAGCATTTTGCGGCTGTTCTGGCGGCGCTGGATGCCTGCGGAGTGGAGTACCACGTGAACCCGCGGCTGGTGCGGGGGCTGGATTACTACACGCGGACGACGTTTGAGTTCACGGTAACGACGGGGCTGGGGACGCAGAATGCCCTGTTGGGTGGGGGGCGGTATGACGGGTTGAGCGAGATTTTGGGGGGGCCTCGGGCGCCGGGGATCGGGTTTGCGATTGGGGAGGACCGGTTGATTTTGACGCTGCAGGCGCAGGCGGAGCTGGATGCGGTTTCGCTGCAGGCTCCGAAGCTGGATGCGTTTATCGCGCCGCTGGGGGCGGGGCAGAATGCGGCGGCGCTGGCGCTGGCGCGGGAGTTGCGACGGGCTGGGTTGGGGGTGGAGGTGGGGGATGGCGGGTTCAAGCTGCGGAAGAGTTTTGAGGTGGCGGACCGGGTGGCGCGGCACATTGTCATCCTGGGCGAGGATGAGGTGCGGGATGGGGTGGCGACGGTGAAGACGTTCGCGACAGGGGAGCAGCGTAAGGTAGGGCGTGCGGGGTTGGCGGGCATGCTGCGGGGCCGGGAAGCATAGAGGCGTCTGCGCCCGGGCAGGATAGGACGTTCTGCAGGAAGCTCGGGTGGGACGGCGGTGGCGCCAGATGACCGAATGGAAAGGTGGCGGCCCGGGGCCGGAACTTTGGTTCCCGAACCCGCGTCTATGGGACTGACGTTTCCGTCAACATTCCGCCTTGTGGGTTAAGGCTGCCGTGGAAGAGAGTTTCCTGGATATGAAGCAGATTTTTCGAGCGTTGGGCGCAGTGTCTTCTGCGGCGGTCTTCTTTTCCATGAGTTTGCCCGGGCTGGCGCAGCGGGCGGCGCGTCTTTCGGGGCCGATCAGCGGTGGGCCGCAGGTGGTGTTGCAGGGATCGAAGCCGGGGCGTGCCATGGCGGCGAACGATCTGGGCGAGCTTCCGGCGACGACGGCGATCAATGGGCTGACGCTGGTTTTGAACCGGTCGGCGGCGCAGGAGGCGGCACTGCAGACGCTGCTGGCGGCGCAGCAGAATCCGGCTTCGCCGCAGTATCACCAGTGGCTGACGCCGGTGCAGTTTGGTGCGCAGTTTGGTGTTGCCGAGGCGGACCTGGCGGCGGTGCAGAGTTGGTTGACGGGGCAGGGCTTCAGCGTGACGGGGATATCGCCGGCGCGTGACCGGATCACGTTTTCGGGCACGGCAGGGCAGTTGAACGCGGCCTTTGGGGCGTCCCTGCACCGGTATCAGAACGGGGCGAAGATGGAGTACGCGCCGTCGGCGGATCTTGCGCTTCCCGCGGCGCTGGCGCCCATGGTGACGGCGGTTTTGCACACCAGCACCTTTAAGCCGCATGCGATGGTGAGGCGTGCGCCGACGGGAGCTTCTCCGGAATATACCCTGGCGAACAATGCGCAGCATTTTCTGACGCCCAAGGATGTGGCGACCATGTATGACGTGAACCCGACCTACAATGCCGGTTTCACGGGGACGGGGCAGACGGTGGCGATCGCCGGGCAGACATTTATCTCGTTGGCCGATGTGACGAATTTTGAGACGGCGACGGGGCTGCCGGCCAACTTACCGACGCTGGTGCTGGAGCCGAATACGGGCGGATCGGCGATCTACCAAGGCGACGAGTTTGAGTCGGATATTGATGTGGAGTATGCGACGGGCATGGCGCCGGGAGCGAACGTGCTGCTGGTGTACACGGGCGATAGTCCGAACTTTGGTGTCTTCGACGCGTTTGATTACGCGATTGAGGAGAATCTGGCACCGGTGGTGAGCATCAGCTATGGATCTTGCGAGCCGCTTTACGGCACAGCGGCGGCCCAGGCAGGCAATGCGCTGTTTCAACAGGCGGCTGCGCAGGGGCAGACACTGATTGCGTCGGCGGGGGATTCGGGATCGACGGAGTGCTTTGGGTACTCGACTTCGACCGCGCAGCAGGAGGCGCTGGCCATCAATTACCCGGCGGACAGCCCGTACGTGACCGCGATCGGCGGCACGCAGATGCAGGCAGGTACCTTTGGCGCGGGGACATCACAGTATTGGGCCAGCGCCGGGAGTTCGCCTGTGTTGAGTTCGCTTCTGTCGTATGTGCCGGAGACAATCTGGAATGAGGACTCGGCAACCTACGGGTTTGCGTCGGGCGGCGGCGGTACCAGCGGACTCTTCGCTGCGCCGACATGGCAGCAGGGCGTGGCGGGCATTCCATCCACGAACGCATTCCGCCTCAATCCGGACATCTCGTTTCAGGCTTCTGTAGCCAGTCCGGGGTACCTCGCGTGCAGCAGCGATCCGTCGTCGTTTGCGACGGGACAGACTTCCAGTTGCGCTGTTGGCGTTTATGACTCGTCCGGCAGGTTCGTGACGAGTGCGGGCGGAACCAGTTTCGGAGCGCCGATCTTCGCAGGGCTGATGGCGGTGCTGAACCAGGTGAAACACGGCACGGGGCAGGGCTCAGTGAACCCGACGCTGTATGGTCTGGCGGCGAACAGCGCAACCTACGCCTCGGTGTTCCACGACATCACCACCGGCAATAACGACTGCGCGCTGATCGCGGCAGACTGCTCGGCCGGCCTTTCGCAGTACCAGGCAGGAACGGGATTCGACGAGGCAAGCGGGTTGGGCTCTGTCGATTTCGGAAACCTGCTTACGGCGTGGCCCGCGAGTACGGCAAGCGCGCTGAATGGGACGACGACAACACTCGCTGCAGCGACGACTTTGCCGGCATCCGGGGCTACGGACGTCATCACCATCACGGTGAGCGCGGCGGGCGGTGGAACGCCGACCGGGTCGGTGCAGGTGTATCTGGCAAGTGAAGCTGGCCCCACTCTGAATGCGAATCTCTCCCCGACGCCCGCGGGTACCGTCGTGGCTACGGTGCCGCTGAGCGCAACGGGAACGGCGACGTATACGTACCCGGGAACGACCATCGGCGGAACACAGGTCATCACGGCGACGTACACCGGGGACACGACGCATGCCGCATCGACGGGGGCGGTCGCGTTAACGCTGGCGAACTCGCTTACGCCCAGCGGTACGTTCACGATGGTGCTGAATCCGACGTCGATCACGGTGGCTGCCAACAACTACACCGTCTTCACGGCAACGGTTACGCCGGCCGGCGGATACAACGGCCTGCTGAACCTGTCCGTGCCTTCGTTACCGGCGGCGGATTGCCTTCTGGAAGGGACGTACCCCGCGGTGAGCGGTGTGACGCAGCTTACCCTGGCGATCGGCAACGGAACCCAGTGCACCTCCGGCGCGGCGGTTCGCGTGGGCAACCAGACGTTGACCGTTCAGGGGAATCCGGCCGCGGGCAAGGCGACGAACACGGCTCCAACGCAACCATGGAAGGGCAAGCCGGAGACGCTGATGGCGGCCGGGGTGCTGGCCCTCGGGCTGGTGCTGCGGCGCAGGAAGATGGGCCGTTTGCCCTCACTGGTGGTGCTCGCGGGTCTCTCGCTGGTCACGGGGCTGGGTTTGAGTGGATGCGGTGGATCCGGTGCGCCTGTGGTCACGACCGGGGGTGGCGGCGGAACGTCGCAGACCTTCGCGCTATCGCTGGTAGGGACGGATACGATCACGTCCTCCATTACCTCTTCGGCGAGTCTTAGCGTCACCATCCAATAGGCCGTTTGCTGTAAGAGAAGAAGGCCCGGGCCGCTGCGAGCGGTTCGGGCCTTTCTTTTTGTTTGAAGTTTCCCTAACAAAGTTCTTGGGAGCGGTGGTTGCCGTGGGGTAGAGTGAAAGCAATCACTCCAAAGAGGCTTTTCTCGAGCCTTCAACTGAACTTCGGCGTCTTCGCATCTGCTTTTCGGGCAGAAAGGGCAAGGCGGGCCTGTTTCTTCATTCCATTGCACCATGCGAGGGTCGATGAGTCTCAGCAGACGGCAGTTTTTGACACGGGTGGGGCAGGCCGGCGGGTATTCCGCGGCTTTCCTTGCGTTACAGGGGTTGGAGTTGATGGACGCAGCGCCGGCGAGGGCGGAAACAGTGCAGGCCGCCGCGGGTTCTGGCCGGGGTGTGCGGGTCGTGGTGCTGGGCGGGGGAATCGCGGGGCTGGTATCGGCGTATGAACTACGCGCGCTCGGCTACCAAGTGACATTGCTGGAGGCGCGCAAGCGGCCGGGTGGACGGAATTACACGGTGCGGGGCGGCGACCAAGTTGCGCTGATGGATGGGAGCACGCAGCGATGTACCTGGGAGCCTGGACATTATCAGAATTTTGGGCCGGCACGGCTGCCTTCCATTCATCCGAATGTGCTGGGGTATTGCAAGAAGCTGGGAGTGGAGCTGCAGGTGGAGGTGAACATGAGCCGGTCGGCTCACCTGCAGAACGACAACGCGATGGGCGGCAAGCCGGCGGTGATGCGGCAGGTGGTGAATGACACGCGCGGGCATGTGAGCGAGCTGCTGATGAAGTGCATGAACCAGGGCGCGCTGGATGCGGAGGTCACGGGCGATGACCGGGGGAAGATGCTGGACTTTCTGCGAATGTATGGCCCGCTGGATGAGGCGGGGAAGTATACCGGGAGCGACCGAGCGGGGTACTCGAAGATGGCGGGTGCGGGGGATGAGGCTGGGGTATTAGCCGAGCCTATCGATCTGCATACGCTTCTGGCTGCGGAGTTCTGGCAGGGGATGCTGTTCGATGAGCAGTTCGATATGCAGGCGACCATGTTTCAGCCTGTGGGCGGGATGGACAAGATTCCGTATGCGTTTGCGAAATCGCTGGGGGACATCGTGGTGTATGACGCGCCGGTGACGGGGATGCACAAGACCGCGAAGGGCGTGGAGGTGACGTACACGCAGGGTGGGATG
>CAZZWG010000132.1:5478-6677 GCA_964657685.1 Verrucomicrobia bacterium Tous-C9LFEB
TGGTGTTGGAGTGGTTGTTGGGTAAGGGTTCTTCCGGAGGTGGTATGCGTTTTGCGAAGCTTGGATTGATCGGGATACTGGGCGCGGCGAAGCTTGTGGGCGCGGCAGGGGCGCAGACGGAGGTGCGGCATGTGCAGACGGAGAAGTCGCCGATTGCCACGGGCGTGTGGGTGGGGGATACGTACTACCTGAGCGGGCAGTTGGCGGATCCGACGACGCCTGCCGATGCGGCAAAGGGGACGGCTGCGGTGTATCCGACCGATACGAAGACGCAGGCGGCGAGTGTCTTTGCGAAGATCCAGAAGGCGTTGCAGGCGCAGGGGCTGGATATGAAGGATGTGGTGAAGATGACGGTGTTTCTGGGGCCGGATCCGAAGACGGGGAAGCTGGATTTCGCGGGGATGCAGAGCGAGTACGTGAAGTACTTTGGGACGGCGACTCAGCCGAACAAGCCGGCGCGGTCGGCGTTTCAGGTGGCGGCTCTGGCGGCGCCGTGGGCGTTGCTGGAGATTGAAGTGATCGCGGCGAAGGGCAAGTAAGGCAGGCGTCGGTTGTGTCCGGTCTTAACCTGGTGGAGGAGGTAATACGCCGAACACATCGGGTTTGGTGAAGGCTGGGGCGGCAATGATGGCTGTGCTGGTGGCGGTGACTTTGTATGCGGCGGTTCATCCCAAGGTGGTGGTTTCGCCGCAGGTTCGGTAGCGGTATGTCCGGGCTTCAGTAGCGTCGGGAACTGTTGAGGCGGTGAAGAGAGTTTTCACGCCGAACACGTCAGGTGTGTTGAAGGCTGGGGTTGGGCGGGCTTGCGTCGGCTAGGCTGGATTTGTGACCCATGAGGACTTACGCCGGCTGTCTACACGCGAAGAAGTGGTTTCTGCACTACGCGACCAGTTTCCGCACCTTTCGTCTGAAGACGTTGCGCTGAGCCCGACGCTGGGCGGGCGTGCCGCGGCGTTGGGTGTGCTTGCCGGGGTGAAGCCGGAGGGGTATGCGCGCAACCGAAATTTTCTGGACGGGGATGTGACACGGCTTTCGGCTTACCTGCGCCATGGGGTGCTTACGCTGGCAGAGGTACGCGATCACGTGCTTGCGAGCGTGAAGACTCCGGAGCAAGCGGGCAAGCTGGTCAATGAGCTTGCCTGGCGCGATTACTGGCAGCGGCTGTATACGCAGATAGGCGAGGGGATCTGGGAGGATCG
>CAZZWG010000132.1:6777-9074 GCA_964657685.1 Verrucomicrobia bacterium Tous-C9LFEB
TGGGTGGCGTCGACGTTTGCGAGCAAGCCTTACTTCTTCAATCGCGAGAACCTGCAACGGTATACGGCGAATCGCTACTGCGCGGTATGTCCCCATGCGCAGGCGCGTACCTGCCCGTTTGAGGGTGAGTACGAGGATTTGGAACAAACTTTGTTTCCGCGGCTGCACGCCTCTGCGGATGCGGGTGCGATGCCTACACCACCACGGCCTTTTGCGGCGGTGAAGGGACGCGCGTCCTCACCGCAGGTAGGCGGTAAGCCGCTGCTGTGGATCCATACGGATGCACTGAACCCGGCGTCGCCGATGTTGCTGGAGCATCCGGAGAGCCCGGCCGTGTTTGTATGGGATCTTGGATGGATCACCGGGGGCGGGATCACGCTGAAGCGGCTGGTGTTCCTGGCTGAGTGCCTTCGCGAGATGCCGGTGGAGGTGGAATTGCGGATCGGGGATCCGGGGGAAGAGTTGCTGGCGGCGGCGCGGGCGAGTGGGGCGGATTACGTGCTGGCGCAGCGGACGCCGGACCCCCGATTGCTGGCGGCGGCGCAGGCTGTCAAGCAGCTCATGCCGGTGGTTTGGTACGATCCGCCGGCGTTCGTTGACGAGACGCGTGCCTTTGAGCTGAAGCGCTTCTCGCGGTACTGGCAGCGGGCGCAGACGTCGGCGATGCAGCCGACTCGTGAGCTGTGAGGCTGAGCGGAGCGGGTAATCAAGGCCTTTTGCCGAGGGTGGGAGTGAACCTTTACACTGGCGGCCCACCGTGTTCGTGCGTTTTGTTTCGTGTTGAAGCAAAGGGAGCCGCGTGCGTGGGATGAGGTGATTCCCTTGCGCCAACTGACTTTTGCTGTTCGGATGTTTGGGTCTTTTCTGCTTCCTGGTGTTTTGGCGGGGGTTGGAATAAGTGCGGTGGCGCAGGGGGCAGCGGCTCTGGCGGAGAAGCCCTGGATGGATACATCGAAGAGCTTTGAGGAGCGGGCTGGGTTGTTGGTGCATGCGATGACGTTGGGGGAGAAAGTCTCGCAACTGGGGCATACGGCGGATGGGATTCCGCGACTGGGGGTGCCTGAATACAACTGGTGGAATGAGGGGTTGCATGGGGTGGCGCGGGCGGGCGTGGCGACGGTGTTTCCGCAGGCGATTGGGTTGGCGGCTACGTTCGATGACAAGCTGCTGCATCGCGAGGCTCAGGTGATTGCTACGGAGTTTCGGGCAAAATATAACGCTGCGAAGGGGCCGGATGGATCGACGGTGCAGTACAAGGGGCTGACGGTTTGGTCGCCGAACATCAATATCTTTCGGGATCCGCGGTGGGGTCGGGGGCAGGAGACGTATGGGGAGGATCCTTACCTGACGGGGCGGATGGGGGATGCGTTTATTACGGGGTTGCAGGGGGATGATCCAAAGTATTTAGAGACGGTGGCGACGAGCAAGCACTATGCGGTGCACTCGGGGCCTGAGGCTACGCGGCATGAGGTGAATGTCGATGTGAGCGCGCATGACTTGAATGACACGTATCTGCCGGCGTTTCGGACGACGATTGTGGATGCGCATGCGGACTCTGTGATGTGCGCGTATAACGCGATTGATGGGCAGCCGGCTTGCGCGAATGACATGCTGCTGGGGAAGTATTTGCGGGGGGCGTGGGGATTTAAGGGGTATGTGGTGAGTGATTGCGCGGCGGCGGAGGACATTGCGGCGCACCATAAGTACAAGACGACGCAGCCGGAGGGGGTGGCGGTTGCGATTAAGGCGGGCATGGATTTGATCTGTGGCGAGCCTGTGCAGGCGCGGGTGGCGCTGGAGCGGAAGGCGGCGCTGGATGCGGTAGCGCAAGGGCTTTTGAGTGAGGCGGACATTGACCGGGCGATTACGCGGGACATGACGGCGCGGTTCCGGTTGGGGATGTTCGATCCGTCGGCGATGGTGCCGTGGTCGAAGCTGGGGGCCAAGGATAATGACACGCCAGAGCACCGGGCTTTGGCGTTGCAGGCGGCGCGGGAGTCGCTGGTGCTGTTGAAGAACGAGGGTGGGCTGTTGCCGTTGAAGGCGGCGCCGAAGTCGATTGCGGTGATTGGGCCGGATGCAGATTCCCTGGACGCGCTGGAGGGGAACTATAACGGGACGCCGTCGGCGCCGGTGACGATCCTGGCTGGGTTGAAGAAGCGGTTTCCGGGGGCGCGGGTGCGGTATGTGCAGGGGACTTCTTTGATTGGGGACGTGGTGAATGCTGTGCCTTCGTCGGAGTTGTTTACGTCGGCGGCGAAGGGGCAGCATGGGTTGAAGGCTGAGTATTTTGCGAA
>CAZZWG010000133.1:0-7724 GCA_964657685.1 Verrucomicrobia bacterium Tous-C9LFEB
GGGGCAGCGATCCGGAAGACGTCCTTCATCTCGGTGAGGCCAGCTTCCGTTGTGCGGAAGAGGTGATCGGCTTGCATGGAGCGAAAGATGCCGCGCACCATCGTTACCTGAAAGTACCGGGGCGCGTCGAGGGCAGTTGTTTCGCTCGTGAGGGTTTGCCAGACGCCGAAGTGTTTTGCTCGCCAGGTGACTTGCTGAGATAGACCCACGAGACCGGAAGTGACACCACCGAGAGCGATGGCCTGTTCCCCGGAGTGGACGTTCGCTAGGAGATGGACTTCGACACTGCGGGCGAGGTCGAAGCAGCGCTGCAGTGGCGCGTGGATCAAGGTGGTTTCTTCAATTCGAATCATAGATCGCTTCCTGAAAGTAGCTCCGCTTCCTGCAGCAGCTGCAGGATGGAGGTTCGGATGGGCTTGAGGATGGCGAGTTTGGCGAGGCTAAGTAGCTTCAATGTCAGGTTGAGAGCGCCATCCGCCATGCGGCGTGTTCTTTGCTGGCGCGGGGAGGTGTCGTAGAGGAACATGACAAGGAGGCCCATCTGCAGGGCCCAAAGTGCCACCGGCAGCAGAACGCGAAGGTCTCCAGGCAGCTTCTCCTCCGCGATGGCGTCCCTGAAGACGCGAGTGCTGCGCTGGCGAATCTCAGCGGTCCCCGACCCCAGGCAGGAAAGTGGATGATGGGGCTCCCCGGTGTAGCGAAACACAACGCCGAGCAGGTTGCGATCCTTCCGGGTCAGGTCGAATTTTGAGTGGAGCGCGGTCTGCAAGCGGGTTTTCAGATCCCTGGTGGTGGCGAAGAGTTCAGCGCACAGACGTTCCTGCTCGGTCTGCACGCTTTCGTAGTAGGCCTGGATGAAGGCTTCCTTGCCGGGAAAGTAGTAGTAGGCAGCGCTCTTCACAACCCCGGCATGGGCAGCGATGGCCTGCATGGTTGTTTGGTCGAAGCCGTTCTGCCTGAAAAGAGTAAGGGCACTGGCAAAGATCTGTTTACGGGTTTGCTCGCCTTTGTCGGTTGCGAGTTCACTTTTGACCATGGTCAAATACTGTCCTCGACAACGGTCGATGTCAATGCTTTTTTGAACAAGGTCAAAACTATGAAAAACGACGTAGACGCTGACGTGTCTGTTTTTGCTCCTAAAAGCGCACTCCACGAGTGCCCACTGCCCGGGCGCTTCGCTGGAGGTGCGGCAAGACTGCAATGCGTTTGGTTACGATGGCAAGATGCGGTTCCTCGACAAGAACCATCTCCCGCTCCAGGAAGACTGGTATGGCAACAACGCTGCGATCTGCTGCTTTTCCTGCGGCAAGGTTTTCCTGGTTTCGCAGGTTCTCCATCGCAAGGGGCGCTCCTGCCCGAAATGCGGCCTTACGCACGCAACGGTCACGCGCACAGAGGTGCAGATCGAGGAAACAGGGCCTTCGTAGCGCGGAAACCGAGCCAGACCTTGGGGTTAGATCCAGACCCTGGAGTGCACCTGTCCCGGACGGCTTTCCGGATTTCGATTCGCTTGCGTGGTCGTACCCGCGCCGGCATGGGGTTCGACGATGACGGGTAAACCGGGCGCTATGCGATCTCACCGCCCTCTCGGCCCGGCATTGCCCCAACGGACGGCTTTGGCGCTATCGATGTCAATGGATCGAACTGCTTTGTCTGTGTTGTGAGTTGGTCTTTAAGGTCATGACGCGCTTCCGCGGAGGCGCGTCAGGCGCCGACGGCAAAGAGTGGATCGTTCTGATGGATCGCCAACGCCGAGACGATGAAAAGGACAGTGCCTTTGCCAGGGCTGACGCCGGTTTGCAGGATGTTGCCTTCCCAATCCTTAACCTGTCCGAGCACCTGCCCGGCCTCTACGGTTTCGCCTACCGACACCTGGGGATACCAGAGGCCTTCGTGCTCACTGCGCGCCCAAAGAAAGTTGTTCAGGAGCGTAAAAGGATTTGGCTGCGGGGCGGTACCGGCGATCATTTTGAGATGCTGCATCAGTCGCTGCAGACCGTTGTTATGGTCAGCCACCTGTTCCGGAGTCCAGATGCCCTGGCCACCGGACTCGGTGAGGATAGCGGGGATGCCCGCACGGGAAGCGGCGGCGATAGTGGAGCCCGGACTCTCGCTGGCGACCAGGTAGTGGATTCCAAAAACCTTTGCCATCTCGAGCGATTGGGCGTCGACCTGCTCGTTGCCGGAGCGGAAGAAGATGGTGAAGGGAACGAGCGCCTCAATGAGATCGCCGCCATGCAGGTCCACGTAGAAATCCGCCTGCGCGATGATGTTGCGGAAGACCCAATCCGCCATCTGCTCAGAGCAGGTGCCGCCTGCATCGCCGGGAAAGACCCGGTTGGGATTCTTGCCGTCCAGCGGGCAGATGTAGATCGATCGGGATGCGAAGCCAGGCAGATTGACGACCGGCGCCACGATGACGCGGCCGTGGAGGTCACCCGGATCCAGCGAGCGACCGAGGTCAAGCGCGGCTGCGATGCTGGCGTATTCGGCGCCGTGTACGCCACCTGTTACCACCAGGGTCGGACCTTCCCCAACACCGTTGATTAGCCATACGGGGAGCTGGTAGGGCTTCCCCTGTACTGAAAATTCAACGACGCTGAAGCGCTTCTCTCCCGGCCCCGCGGAAAGTGCACCGACGTCTAGTGTTCTACCCGACATATCAGAACCTCGAGGCGCAGATGCGCAGTCTCAGTCCATTCTGCACGAAGTTTGCATCGAGGAACATGCCGTTCAGTGCAACGGGGAAGTGTTGATCCTGATGGCGCGTTGATGGCCGTGCGGCTAGACCAGGGCTGGTTGCAGGGTCTCGATGACCTTATTCTCACGCGACGAGGACGGAGGCATCACGATATCAAGATCGAGGGCTGATTGGCGGGAAACGGCGAGCAAAACGGTCCGCAGCGCCCTTGCGTTACGACCACCTTTCCCGATCAGCTTGGAGACGTCGGCAGGATGGCAGCTTACTCTCAGCACGGTTCCGGACGATGTGGGTAGCGGAACTACGTTCAGGGTCTCGGGCGCATCCAGCATAGCTGCTAACACTGGTTTTATGACGGCGAGAACGGTTTGAATGTCTTGCGGGGTGTTGGAATGGATCACGTGGAACTCCCGAGCGAATGTTAGGTGTCTAACACAGACGCCTTCCTGGTTACGTTAGCGGGAGGTGCCGTTCCGGCGAATGACACTTTTAGGGGACGGTGGTGGATCTCCATGAAGTGAAGAGATTGAAGACGTGTTGTCCCTGAAGGGGCACGGAACTGCCTTCACTGCATTCTGGGGACCGCGCGTGTCGTTTACTTGATGAGGAGTTCGGTTTGCGGCGTCAGCGTGCGGCTGCTCCGGAGGATGAGGGCTCGACCGGTTTGGCGGTGCGGAGGAAGAGGTAGCGTTCCCGGGTGGTATCGGGGTAGGCGGTGGGAGTGGTTTCAAAGTGCATGACCTGGTAGTCAGTGGATTGGCTGTAGGGGGGCCACTGCGGAAGGTTGGGGCCGTTGGGGTTGCCGGTCTTGGCGAAGTTGATCCAGTAGTCCTGCATATCTTCGGAGAGTTTGTGGTCCTCGGGGGTAAAGGGGGCGTCGGGGCGGACGTCCAGGTTGCCGAAGACGTATTCGATCTCGCTGGAGTGGAAGACGCCGGAGGCTTTGGGGTGGAAGCGGTCGCCGGGGGAGGGGCGGTCGAAGCGGAAGCGGTAGACGGGGGCGTTGCCGGTTTTTCCCTGGGCTTCGATCCATTCCCAGGTGGAATCGGCGATGAAGCGGTCGCGGGCGAGGTCGGCCGCGCTGCGCCGGGCTTGTTCGTCGTTTTCAGCGCTGTAGACCTTGAGGAAAGCGTCTGCGTTGGGGCCCCAGGTGGTGGCGGCGGTGTTCTTGTAGGTGTCGAGGGTGACGGCGGCGTTGGGGGGGCCGCCTTCGTCGCGGTTCCAGCCGGCGAGGAGGGGGATGTGGGCTTGTTTGCCGGCGGCGTAGATGTCGGGGACGGATTGGGGAAGGAAGAGACCGTCGACGTCTGGGCCGAAGCGGGTGACATTGGGCGGCTTCTGGGCTTCGAGGGCTTTGACGAGGTCGGTGGCCGGGATGGCGCGGAGGTCGGCTAAGGAGTCTTTGCCGATGACGTCGCGGGCGAAGGCTTCGCCGCGGGCTTCTGCAGTGGCGGCAAGGGGAAACGGCAGGGGATTGATGCTGGAGAAGGCGGCGCCGCTTTCGCCGATGGCGTGGGCGAGGGTGTCTTTGGCGAGCGGGGAGGCCATTTGGGCGCTGACGGAGAAGGAGCCTGCAGACTCGCCGAAGAGGGTGATGTTGGCGGGGTCGCCGCCGAAAGATGCGATGTTGCGCTTGACCCACTGGAGGGCGGCGGCCTGGTCCATGAGGCCGTAGTTGCCGGCGGCGTGCTGGGGAGACTCGGCGGCGAGGGCGGGGTGGGCGAAGAAGCCGAAGATGTTGAGGCGGTAGTTCATGCTGACGAGGATGACGCCTTTGCGGGCGAAGGACTCGCCGTCCTGGCGCCGCTCGGAGGTGCTGCCGGCGTAGAAGCCGCCGCCGTAGATCCAGACCATGACGGGGAGTTTGGCGTTCGGGGCTGCGGTTTCAGGAGCCCAGACATTGAGGGTGAGGCAATCTTCGCTTTCTGCGGGGTCATGGAAGTTCATGTCAGGGAACTTGTTGGCCTGCATGCAATGGGGGCCGTAGCTTTGGGCGTTGCGAACTTCTTTCCACCGGGCGGCGGGTTGGGGTGGCTTCCAGCGGAGGGGACCGACTGGTGGCGCGGCATAGGGAATGCCGAGGAAGATGCGGACGGAGGCGTCGTCGGAGAGTTTGCCGAGGATGTCGCCTTTGTCGGTTTTCGCATGGATTCCCGTTTGGGCTTGGGCAGTGGTGAGGGTGAGGGTGAGGATGAGGGCGTACTTGAGGGTCATGCGAGCTCCGGAGGTTGGGCGCGGGTTGCGAGGCGCGGGGGTGGCGGAGCGATTGTAACCAATCGCGGTGCTTTGGGGCATATCCTAAGCGGCATGGCAAAGGATGCATTGTTGGATCAGCTTTTGGCTCTGCTGAAGGATGGGCAGGCGCATGCGACGTTGGAGGATGCGGTTGCTGCTTTTCCGGTGGAGAAGCGCGGTATCGTACCGGCGGGATTGCCGTATTCGGCCTGGCAACTGGTGGAGCATCTGCGACTTGCGCAGCAGGACATCCTGGATTTTTCTGATCCCCCCGCAGGTGGGTACGTGCACCTGAAGTGGCCTGAGGCGTACTGGCCGAAGTTGCCGGAGCCGCCGAGTGTGGGGGCGTGGGATGAGAGTGTGAAGGCGATTGAAGCGGATGGGGAGAGTTTCCGGCGATTGTTGATGCGGCCGGAGGTGGATTTGTATGCGCCGTTTGCGTGGGGGGAGGGGCAGAATCTACTGCGGGAGGCGTTCTTGATTGCGGATCATAATGCGTATCACGTGGGGGAACTGGTGCTGTTGCGGCGGTTGTTGGGGTGCTGGAAGTAGGCTTGCTGGAGCTGTGGGCGAGGGCTACTGTCTACCCTATACTTTTCGGGCAAAGTATTGAGAGGATGGATCTTAGCCTTCGACTTTGACACCTTTGTGGGATGGCGTCTGCAACCTTTCCTAGTGTGAAGTCCAGGTCTTGTCGGCAGAGTTGCAGAGGGTTTCGAGGGCGCATTGTTCGCAGCGTGGAGAGCGGGCTACGCAGATGCGGCGGCCGTGGTGGATGAGTTCGTGAGAGAAGTCAATCCAGTGGTCCTGGGGGATGATCTTCTGGAGGTCCTGTTCGACTTTGACGGGGTCGGTGTTTTTCGTGAGTTCGAGGCGGCGGGAGAGGCGGAGGACGTGGGTGTCGACGACGACGCCGGAGGGAATGCCGTACCAGGAGCCGAGGACGACGTTGGCGGTTTTGCGGGCCACGCCGGGGAGTTCGAGCATCTCTTCCATGGTTTGGGGGACCTGGCCGTTGAAGCGGTCGGTGATGACCTGGGAGGCGCCCATGATGCTTTTGGTTTTGTTGCGGTAGAAGCCGGTGCGGCGGACGAGTTCTTCGATGACGGCGGGGTTTGCGGCGGCGAGGGTTTGCGGCGTGGGGTATTGGCGGAAGAGTTCGGGGGTGGCGAGGTTGACGCCGGCGTCTGTGGATTGGGCGGAGAGGATGGTGGCTACGGTGAGTTCCCACGCGTTGCGGTGGTTGAGGGCGCAGACGGCGTCGGGGTAGGCTTTGCGGAGGGCGTCGAGGAGGGCGGCGATGCGGTCGGGGGCGAGGGGTTTGGCGGTGGCTTTTCGTTTGGTGGGCTTCCGGGGGGAGGTTGGTTCGGAGGCGGCGATGGCGCGGGCTTTGGCGGGGGAGGCTGCGGTTTTGCGGGATTGTTTGGTGGCCGCAGAAGGCTTCGCTTGCTTAGGCATGGTGATTGCTTTTTAGCTTAACGCTGAGGTGGGATGGGACAGGGCAAAAGCAAAAGCAACCGCAAAGACGAACGCAGAGTACGCGGAGTACGCAGAGGGGCGCCGCGGATTTGATGGGGCGCGGGCTTAGGAGGCAGTTAAAGCGGTTGAAAGGGTGCATGGTCGATAATGAGTGACGTATGGATAGTGCTGTTTTGACAGAGTTGCCCCCGGTTCCGCTGACCCTTGAAGGGTCGAGTGTGTTGCACCAGATGTTTCGGTTTGATTGGGCTGCGTGGAAGCTGTTGGCGGCTGAGAGGCGGGAGAGTCTGGCTGCGGAGTTCGGCGAGCTGTTGCGGCGGTGGGAGGCGGGCGCGCCTGGTGGAGAGGGGCATCCGAACCAGTCGGCGCTGTTCTCGCAGATTGGGCATAAGGGCGATCTGACGCTGCTGCACTTTCGTGATTCGCTGGAGGACTTGAACCGGGCGGAGCTGGAGTTGGCGCAGAGTGGGATTTACGAGTTTCTGGAGCTGACGCACTCCTATCTTTCGGTGGTGGAACTGGGTTTGTATGAGTCTTCGGAGAAGATTTATGCCGGGTTGGCGGAGCGGGGGCTGCAGCCGGGGACGGCGGAGTGGAACGCAGGCGTGGCGGAAGGAACGGCACGGAGCTTCAAGTCGCTGGCGGGGCGGCTGTTCCCGGCGATTCCACCGGCGAAGTACCTGTGCTTTTATCCCATGGACCGCAAGCGTGGCGAGGGTGTGAACTGGTATA
Organism: Verrucomicrobia bacterium Tous-C9LFEB; assembly: GCA_964657685.1. Taxonomy (GTDB): domain Bacteria; phylum Acidobacteriota; class Terriglobia; order Terriglobales; family Acidobacteriaceae; genus Granulicella. The sequence continues at coordinate 7,148 of CAZZWG010000133.1, forward strand.
CGGAGCCGATGGCGGACCGGCGGGCGATGATGCAGGAGCATGGGCTGATTGGGCGGCGGTATGCTGACTCGGTGCGGCAGATCATTACGGGGTCGATTGGGCTGGATGATTGGGAGTGGGGTGTGGATCTATTTGCCGAGGACCCGGTGATCTTCAAAAAGCTGATCTACGAAATGCGGTTCGATAAGGTGAGCGCGGTGTATGCGTCGTTTGGGCAGTTCTTTGTGTCGGTGCGGGTGCCGGCGGAGCGGGCGGCGCGATGGTTTGATGGGGTGCTTGGGTAGGTTGCGCTAGCAGAGGCGACCCGCACGTGAAAAGACCGAAATGCCCGCGCTACTCTCGCCGCGAGCTTCGGGCCGATTTGCCGTTAATGGGCTGTTACACCGGTTTCAAGCACAGCGCCCATCGTCGTCGACACTATCCGGTCTATGTACGGCCGGGGTACGGCCCTGACCCCCGGAGCAGAATGTCAGATCGAGGCGCGCCGCGCAACGGTTAGAGATGACTCGTTATACTGGGCTTGAATGATCTCAAAACTCAGCGCTGTGTTGCTGGGCCTGTCTGCGGGCGCGGCGTA
>CAZZWG010000133.1:7824-9060 GCA_964657685.1 Verrucomicrobia bacterium Tous-C9LFEB
GAATGATCTCAAAACTCAGCGCTGTGTTGCTGGGCCTGTCTGCGGGCGCGGCGTATTCGATTGTGTTCTTGCTGATGGCTTTGCAGTCGGCTTGTATTCCGATTCCTTCGGAAGTGATTATGCCGTTTGCCGGCTACAAGTTGGCGCATAGCTGGGTGGAGTTGGTGGTGCTGGCTACGGTGGCTTCGCTGGCTTCGAATTTGGGGTCGATTCCGGCGTATTGGCTGGGGGCGAAGGGTGGCCGGCCCATGGTGGAGCGGTATGGGCGTTACATTCTGCTGAAGAAGAGTGATTTGGATCTGGCGGACCGGTTTTTTAACCGGTTTGGGTCGATCACGGTGCTGTTGGGGCGGATGTTGCCCATCATTCGGACGTTTATTGCGTTTCCGGCGGGGATCGCGCGGATGAACCAGGTGCGGTTTCATTTGTACACGTTTATTGGGTCGTGGCCGTGGTGCTTTGCGCTGGCGTATATCGGGATGAAGCTGGGGAGCCGGTGGGATTCGGATCCGGCGTTTAAGGCTGTGTTTCACCGGTTTCAGGTGGGGGTTGAGGTGGTGTTGGTGGTGGGGATTGTTTGGTTTGTTTGGACGCATTGGAAGAACAGGACGGGGGCTGAGGCGGCCTGAAAAGCCACATCTGACGCAAAGGGCGCTAGGGGTTCGCGAAGGGGCGCGACGGCTTTTGTGGCTGGCCCGGGGGTGGGTTCGAGGGATTCGGGGACTCTGGTTTGCGCCGGGGGTTTGTAGTGGGAGATACTGACCTGTCCGGCTTTATTGGAAATTTGTTTATGAAGGGTACGCTCTAGAAAATGTCTACACCCGACGCCGCGCAGCAGGGGCCTTCTGCGGCGAGCATTACGCCTCACACTGGAAAACTTGGCATTATGATCCCCGGCATGGGCGCGGTGGCGACCACGCTGATTGCGGGCGTGGAAGCTGTGCGCCGTGGCTTTGCGAAGCCGATTGGATCGATGTCGCAGATGGGAACGATTCGGCTGGGGAAACGCACCGAGGATCGTACGCCGTTGATCAAGGACTTTGCGCCGATTGCGCCGTTAGATGACCTGGTCTTTACGGGCTGGGATATTTTTGGCGGGAACCTGTATGACGCGGCGAAGACGGCGCAGGTGCTGGATCGCGATCAGCTGGAGAGCATGCGGCCGTTTCTGGAGTCGATTGAGCCTTTGCCGGCGGCGTTTGAAGAGCGCTATGTGAAGCGGCTTACGGCGAAGAA
>CAZZWG010000134.1:0-9031 GCA_964657685.1 Verrucomicrobia bacterium Tous-C9LFEB
ATGAGTTGGTCGATTTCGGCGAGGACGTTGGGGAGGTCGCGTTCGCGGTATTTGTTGCGGAAGAGGGTTTTGTTGCAAAAGGAGCAAGACCACGGGCAGCCGCGGGCGAACTCTACCTCGGCACCCAGCTTGAGGTGGTCTGCGCCGTTGTTGGGGAAGATGTGATGTTTGTGGGCGTGGCGCTCTACGGGGTAGTCGGAGTAGTCGAGGGGACCGAGGAGGCGCATGTCGGTGGCGCCCAGGCCGGGGGTTTGATGGACGGCGCCGTTGGGGGCGCGCCAGACGCAGCCGGCGATCATTTCGTAGGGGGTGTTGGCTAGTTGGGGGAGGGTCTGGTCGGGTTCGCCGCGGAGGACGATGTCTGCGCCGGTTTTTTCGAGGGTGGCGAGGGGAGTGGCGCTGCCGTGCGGGCCGATGGCGACTACTTTGCTGCCACGGTTCAGTTCGGCGATCCACTGCCTGGGGATGCGGAGTTCGGGTTGGGGGCAGCGCCAGAAGAGGTAGGAGGGGGCTGTGGGGACGACGAGGAAATCCTCGCCGAAGAAGTTCAGGCGGGTACGGACCTGGTCGGGGGTGAGGTCCTCCATGAGAGCGTCGATGAGGAGGACCTGGTGTCCGGCAGAACGGAGGAACTCGCGGGCGGAGAGGAGTTCGAGGGGGAAGTGCGGGTCGGGGCAGCCGAAATAGGTGGAGCCTTCGAAGGTCCAGCGGGGGTTGACGAGGGCGTATTTCATGCGACCTCCTCGGTCACCAGCTCGAGTGCGGGCGCAGGCGCGGGTTGTTGGAGGGAGCGGATGGCCTCGCCGTTGAGGGTGTAGAAGTCGCGGATGTCGGCGAGGGCTTGGGCGAGGCTGCGGGTGGCTCGCCAGCCTGTGTCGCGTTCGATTTTGACGGTGCTTGATATATAGAGAGGCTGGTCGCCGGGGCGTACTTCTTTGTGTTGAAGTCCCAGAGGCTTGCCAGTGTGGGCTTCAATCTCGCGGAGGAGTTCGAGGACGGAGGTGGAGCGGGTGAGGCCACCGCCGAGGTTGTAGATCTGGCCGCGAGCGGTGCGACGGTGATCACGAGCGGCGATCATGGCATCTACGAGGTCGTGGACGTGGAGGATGTCTCGGACCTGGCGACCGTCACCGTAGACGGTGATGGGTTTGCCTGCGAGGGCGGAGTAGAGGAAGTGGGCGACCCAGCCCTGGTCTTCGTTGCCGAACTGGCGTGGGCCGGCGATGCAGGACATGCGAAAAACGACAGTAGGGAGGTTATAGATGCGGGCGTAGTCGCGGACGTACTGGTCGGCGGTGCCTTTGGAGCAGCCGTAGGGGGAGTGAAAGTCTAAGGGTTCATGCTCGTTGACGCCGTGGAACTCGGGGGCGTCGGCTTCGTAGCGAGTCTCGGCGCTATGGACGGGCACACCTTCGAGTGAACCATAGACTTTGTTCGTTGAAGTAAAAAGTACGAAGGGGTTACGGGGGGAGCGGCGGGCGGCTTCGAGGACGTGGAGGGTGCCTCCGGCGTTGATGTCGAAGTCGGTCTCGGGGTCATCGATGGAGGTGGTTACTGCGACCTGGGCGGCGAGGTGGTAGATCTCGGAGACATCGCGGGTGGCCTGGGCGACGGCTTTGGCGTTGCGAACGTCGCCCTGAATGATTTCGAGTCGATTGGAGGCGCCTCGGAGGGAGCGAAGCCAAGCGATGTTGTGCTCTACACCGCGGCGGGAGAGGTTGTCGAAGATGCGAACGCGGAGGTTGGGCTCGGTGAGGAGCCGCTGGGCGAGGTTGGAACCGATAAAGCCGGCTCCCCCGGTGATGAGGACGGTCTGCGCTCCGCCGCCCGTGTTGCCGTTCTTCATCGGCCCGATCCTTTCGCGCTCGCTCTGGATTTGTGCACTACTTTCGGTGCTTTCGCTATTGTGCATCAGGCGGTGAGTCCATAGGTGGTGAGTTCACGGAGCATGGTTTCGGCTTTGTCGTCGACTCCGCTCGCTTCCTGCTGCATGAGCCACTGGGCTAATTCATGGAAGCCCTGCTCGTGGGTCACCTGGGGTTCGTAGCCGAGGAGTGTGCGGGCTTTGGAGATATCGGCGTAGCAGTGGCGGATGTCGCCGGCGCGGTATTTCTGGGTAATGACCGGCACGACGTCTTTGCCGAGGGCACGGGCGAGGATCTCGGCTACCCGGCGGATGGTGATGGGCTGGCCGCACCCGATGTTGATAACTTCGCCGTTGGATTCAGGGCGGTCCATGGCGAGGAGGTTGGCGCGGACGATGTCGTGGATGCTGACGAAGTCGCGCATCTGTTCGCCGTCCTCGAAGATGAGAGGGATGTTGCCGTTAAGCATTCTGGAGGCGAATACGGCGGCTACGCCGGTGTACGGATTGGAAAGCGCCTGACGTGTCCCGTAGATGTTGAAGAAGCGGAGGGCGGTAACGGGAAGGCCGTAGTTACGACCGTAGATCAGGCAGAGTTCTTCCTGGTCGCGTTTGGCGAGGGCGTAGACGGAGTTAATCTCCGAGGGCTTGGTTTCGTCGGTCGGGATGGGCTTGAGGACGCCGCCGCAGTGCTCGCAGGGGAGATCCCAGGCGCCGGAGCGGAGCTGGGCGACGCTACGGACGGGGGGTGCGGCGCGGCGGGCACAGGCGGAGCAGACGTAGCGGCCTTCGCCGTAGATGCTCATGGAACTGGCGACAATGAGCTTCTCCGGGGTGATCTTGGCGTCGAGCATGGCCTGGAGCAGCTCGGCGGTGCCCTGGGTGTTGACGCTCATGTAGCGGGCGATCTCGTACATGGACTGGCCGACACCGACGGTAGCAGCGAAGTGGTAGACCACGTCAACACCGGTGAGGACTTCGCGAAGGCGGTTGGGGTCGCGGACATCACCAATGACGAGTTCCACGTCGGCGGAGAGGTAGTCGGGGCGACCGGCGGGGTGGACCTGCGGGGTGAGGTCGTCAAGGATGCGGACGTGGTGGCCGGCGGCGAGAAGGCCATCCGCAAGGTGAGAGCCGACGAAGCCTGCGCCGCCGGTGATAAGGATCTGCTTGCTCATGCGGTTAGGGCGGTCTCCTCGCGTTCCGGTTGAAGATCCTGGGTGGGGGCGGGGGCGTAGCGTTTGACGGCCCACTCGGCGAAATCGGCGAAGTCCTGGTTGTCTTTCGGCGGGCTGGTGTGGTGGTCTTCGAGGCCGAGGTGGCCGGGCGTGAAGCAGAGGGTGAGTGCAACGCGGAAGGGGGCGAGGGCGCTCATCTGTTTGTCAAACCAAGCCTCGGCATTGGGGCGGTAACTGTCGGCCCAGCTCAGGCCAGTGCGAAGGTAGTCGACGTTATTGGATTTCATCCAGCGGACGGCGGCTTCAAGGCGTGGATCTTCAAAATGGAACCACTGACAGAAGCCGGCGCTGCCATCACGTGGAAAGCTGGATTCAGCTAATTTAGGCTGGCCGTCCGCCTTGATCAGCCCCAGGTAATAGTGCCGGTAATAAGCGGAGCCTTCGGCTTCCTTGTGGCGAGTTTCGGCGGGCCAGGTGGGCGGGAGGTCGAAGAGGGAGTACCAATGGATGCGCTCGGCGGTGCCATTCAGGAGGTCAAGGGTGCGGCGGAGTCCGAATTCCTGCACTTCTTCAGCGCCGAACGAGCTTACGCCCACTTCGGTGACCCAGACGGGTTTTCCAGTGACCGCCCGGGCCTCCGCGATGCGGTCGGGCCACTCGGCGAGTTGCCAGTGGTTCCAATCGAGGGGGAACCCATGGACGCCCACGGCATCCACATAGGGCATCACTCCCTGAGCGGCCATATTGCGAAGGAAATCGATGTCGCAGGAGCTTACACCGCCGAGCACGATTGGGAGGTCCGGGTTGACGGCACGGATGGCGGTGGAGGCCCGTTTGACCATGTCCGCGAAGCGTTCCCAGGTGGGATCCAGCTTGAAATTCCAGTGAGAGAGATTGTTGGGCTCGTTCCAGAGCACTACGGCTTCTACCATTGCGGTTTCAGGACCTCGAAAGTTGCACAGCCGGATCGTGCTGGCTCGCTGGTGTAGATTTGGCGTCGCAAGCCGGAGTACGCAGGCGACAAAGCTCGTGGCGAGACGTACGTTGCCTGGATACTACCCTCTTGGAAGTGTATGTAGAAGCTGAAGTTGCCTTTGCAGGCGAACAAAGGTTTCTTGCGTAGTGGAAAAAGTCGATGAAATTGTCTTTACGCGGACGAGAAAGCGGTCGGAGGTCCTCCGCCAGTTAGCGGCAGAGGCCGGGAGGCAGACGGTTGGTAGGTGTAGGTTCGCTAATTGTTCGCTATGCTGGAACACATGCGGGGACGTGGCACAACAGCAAAGGAATTGCGGGCGGAGGTCGGCGCTCGGGCGCTTGAGCGCGAGACCGAGTTTGAGGTGGGGTACGGTCGGGTGCCCAGCGTAGTGTATTCACGGGGAGAAGACGGGGGCCACGGCAATTTTCTTCTAGCTTCGTTCCGCCGGATTCTGGCTGATCCAGCGTGGGCGGCCCGGTTAGAGAAGTCGTACACCGCCAGTGCGCGACTGCCGCGGGCAGGAGATCGGTGGCGGGGCGAACTGGAGTGTGCCAGTAGCTCCGATGCTTTATTGATGAACGTCTTCTGCTACCCCGGGGTGCTGCGGCGGATGGAGGTGTGTAGGTTGCTGGGCGTGGAGGCTGGCTGCAGGCCGGAGTTTGGCGTGCGCGCGGCGCTGGCGATGCGGAGGGGAGAGGTCGACCGGACGGAATTGGATATGGTGCTCGGAGATCTTCTGGTAGAGGCGAAATTGACGGAGAGCGGTTTTGGGCGGGCAAGCGACGAGAGGCTGCTGCGGTACGAGGGGGTGGAGGAAGTGGTGGAAGTGGACGCCTTACCGCGGGTAGGTGGGCAGATTGCGGGCTACCAGATCGTGCGGGGAGTGCTGGCTGCGGCAAAGGGTGGAGGGCGATACCTGGTGCTGCTGGATGAGCGGCGGAGGGATCTGGAAGAGGTCTGTTTTCAGGTATTGGGGGCAGTGCGGGACGGGGGAGTGCGGCGAAGTTTTCGATTACTCCGCTGGCAGGAACTGGCTGCGGTACTGCCACCTCTTCCACGGGCATTTCTCGCGGAGAAGTACGGAATCGAGGCGACTTGAAGGGCTACTGAACGAGACGGGGTGCGGAAGTGTTGTGGGCGAGGTCTTCGGGGGAGATGCAGAGATCAAAGCCGTTGAGCAGATCCGAAATCTGCTGATCGGTGAAGCCGCGTTCCCGGAGCAGGCGAATCTCTTCGCCCAGCATGGAGAGAGTCTGCGGGATGGTGAAGGTCTCTTCGTCGGCGCCAGCGGCCTGACGGAGTTCGCGGGCGGCAGTGGCAATCTGTTCGGCGGTGAAGGTGGGCTGGTCGGGCATGGTGTATTGAGTGTGGCGGGAGACGGTGTTTGGGTCAAACGGGCCTCCCGAGTTCAGAGGCTAGCGTTGTGTGAGCCTCTGATACTTGCCCAAGCGGGCGGAGGCTCGGCCTTAGGAAGCCAGGGAAGTTTCGTGGGTCAGGACGCGCTGAGGTTGACGGTTTTCAAGGATCAGGGTGAGCGCTACGGCGACGTAGGGGCAGAGTTCGCCGTAAATGCGGGTTTCCACGATGACGCCCGCGTAGAACATCGCGGCGAACCAGACGGGGAAGATCCAAAGGTAGTTCCGGAAGCGAGTGGGATAGATGTCGCGGCGGAAGAGGACGACGATTGGGAGCATATAGCCGCAGATGTTGAGGAGGGCGGGCCAGAGGCGGGGCTTGAGTTCGCCGAGATTACTGCGAAGACGGACGAAGTCTTCCGAGCGATTGTTATGGCCATAGTGGTGGGTAAGAAGGGCCTTGATGGCGATCCAGACGAGGAGAAGTAAGGCGGCGCGGAGCCAGGGGAGCTGTCGGATATGGAAGGTTCTTGAGTCGGTTGGCAAGGGCGGCGGTTCAGACCCGACCTCTTGCGTCGGTAGGGCCTTGGGGCTGGCGCTATCGAGAAGGTAGATTCCGATCAGGAAGAGGGTAGTTTCGCGGTTGAGGGTGCCAATGGCAAGGATGGCGAGGAGGGGAAGATAATGTCGGCGGACGATGCAGAGGAGTCCGGCGGCGAAGAAGGCGACGGAGAGGAAGTCGTAAGGGTACGAGAAATTCGCTTCGACGTGGATGGAGTAGGTCCACATCATCGTGAAAAGAAAGATGGGGTAGACGGCGTATTCCAGGGCACGGGAGCGAGTGACGGCGCTGTAGATTGCCTGGGTGCAAAGGCCGGCGACAACCAGGCTGACCAAGCTGATCAGATAGAGCGGAGCGCGTTCGGCGGTGAAAGCGCCTTTGGTGTGCATGGCGCCGGTGTGCAGGATGTGGAGGCGATAGAAGCCGCGGATGATGAGCGCGGGAAGAACGCGGTACTGGAAAGGCAGGCGTTCCTTCCCTGCGAGATAGGCGGGGAGGTTAAGGTAAAACGTGGCGGAGACGACATAGAAGCGAACGAACTGCAACGTCGAACAGGCATAGAGGAGAGCCACGGCTGCGGGGACGCGCCAGTCACGGACGGCAGGTTTGGCAAGCTGCGTGGAGTTTACGGGCACTGTACCTGCAGCCATGAACTGGAGCGTTCCTTTTTCAAAAACCCTCAGGTTGGGGATGAGGGACTTGGGGTAAACGTGTTCAGGCTACAGTACTTTGGCGGAACGCGGGTGCCATGGCGGGTTGCGGCGGTGCGTCCAGGCGGGCAACTGCGTTCAGCAGGGTGGAGACCCGCTCCTCCCAGGTTCCCTGCCGGCTTGCGAGCCAGCGTTGTGGTGCCAGACCGTCATTGAAGCCATTGGACTCGAGTGTGCGGATGGCATCGGCGGCTTCCTCGGCGGTGTCCACCAGGGTGAGGAGCGGCTGTTTGCGCAGGAGTTCCTCAAAGCCTTTGGTAGCCAGGATGGGGCGGCCCGCGGCAAGGTGCTCATAGAAGCGGGTACTGCTGCCGGAGAATGTGGGTTCGACGCGACGATAGGGAAGGACGGCAAGATCGAAAGCGCGGGCGTAGTGGACGAGGTCGCCATAAGCTTTTCGGCCAACAGAACGGACCTGCGGAAGCTGCAGCATGCGACGGCGGGCTTCGCGGTGGTCGGCGTCTTCGATCTCATTCTCGATGGGACCGACCAGTGCCCAGCTGAGATGCGGGAGAGCGGTGGCGACGCGTTCGAGAAAGAGCCAGTCCATATTGGAGGCGAGGTTGCCAATGATGCCGGCGATAGGGCGTGGAAGATCGGCGAGGTCAGGAGGGAGAGGCGCTGGTTCGTGAGAGGGTGCCGGAAGAAGATTAGCAGCGCGCGTGGCGTTGGGAAGAACGCAGATTTTGCCGGGGTCACAGTTGGCGGTGAGCCGCAGATAGGAGGCGAGGCGCTCAGAGTTGGGGCAAACCAGGGAGGCGACGCGGCAGATGCGGCGATCCAGGCGGGCGACCTCAGCGAAGCTGGTGTAGCCATAGCAGGCGATGAGGTCGGTAAGCCAGTAGATGACGCGGCCGGGCCAGCGTTCGGCAACAGGGGCAAAGAACGGCGAGGTGCAAAGGAGGGTAGCCTCTTCCGGACGGGGTGAGGCCGCAAGCAGATGGCGGGTGACGGTGGACCCGGTGCGGGCAAAGGCGGAAAAAGGCCAACGAGCAAAGCCGCGAAGGAGGGGAACCCTGCGAACGTGGAGACGAGCGTCGTTGCACACTGCCGCGGGCGTCGACCCGGGAACGGTGGGGTTGCCGAAGGGGAGCCAGTGGACGCGCTCGGGTTCCCAACCGGTGAGGGAGACGCGCTCGGAGAGAGCAGCGCCGAACTCACAGTCGAGAGGGCCTGAAATCTGTAGAAGATGCCACATGGCCGTGGTCTCCATCAGGCTGGGTCTGTCTGGTTCAAGATCATGCGGGCGGCGGGCCAGATCGTTTGAAGGAACGAGGGTTGGTGAAGCGCTGCGACTGAAAGTCTTAAATGATTGTTATCAGAGGTCATGCCTAACGGCGTAAAGCGACCGCTTCAGGGATCACGAAACCTGAGCCCCAGGACTCGGGGATCGCGCAAAAGAGAACCCCGTCCTAACTTGCAGGATACCGGAGTAGACGTCGGCGATCGGCGAAGAGATGCATCCTTTGCTTGCGGAGAGGGTTACGAGTTGGGGATACGGCCACGAAAGTCGCGCTCCGAGGTGATCTTCCACACGCCGTCGATGCGCCGCAGGTGCAGGACGGAGTGCGTGCTTTGGTGCTTCGAACCGGCAGGCGTGGCGAAGGTCACGTCTTTGTGAAAGCGGGCTTCCACGGAGCCGTCGGGTTCGGGGATGGTGAGGAGATCGGAGATGTCGTATTGCGAGAAGGAGGTACCGGCATCGCGGACCTGGGCGAGGTAGTGGCGGACGAAGTCCTGGGTGACGTTGGACTGGAGAAAGTAGCGGTCAAGGCGGGGTGCGTAGGCGGCAGCTTCGCGGTCAGGGTCGTTGGAGAGCATGGCTTGCGCCCACTGATTGAGGGCGGCGTTGACTGCCTGAAGATCAAGGTTTTGGGGGTTCGCGGTGGACGGAGGCTGGTTCGAAGGGGCGGTGTAGGGGTCGCTTCCGGACACCGAGGCTTCAGAGGTCGAAGGGGAGGGCGTGCCCGGGGAGGATTTGGGCAGGCGGCGGGCCACCACGGTGAGGTCGAGCGAACGGACCTGGCGAGAACCGTTCGGGCGGATGCCGGTGAGGGTGTAGTGGTGGGAGATGGTGGCCAGAACGAAGCGGGAGCCGTTCGGATCGACCTCTTTGCCATCTAGTTCGACACGTTCGAAGCCGGATGAGGTCCAATGGAGTTCGACGCGGGCATGCCGGGGAGCGGGATTGGGCTCGGCGGAGAAGTCGAGCGCGGTGGTGGTTTCCGGGCGGTGAAGGAGGATGGTAGCGATCGCCCCGGCGACAAGAAGGGCGAGGAGAAGCGTGAGGAGGCAGCCCCCGCAGCCGTTACGGCGTTTGGAGGCGGGCTGGGCCGGTCGTACGGCGGTTTTGGGAGAGGCTGTCGCTGCTACAGGTACGAAGGGT
>CAZZWG010000135.1:0-9008 GCA_964657685.1 Verrucomicrobia bacterium Tous-C9LFEB
TTGCCGGCGCCGGTGGTCATCTTCTTGAGGAAGATTTCTTCGGCGCAGCGACCGCCCATCATCATGGCGAGGCGGGACTCGAGGTAGTCCTTGGTGACGGTGTGCTGGTCTTCCTCGGGGAGGTAGACCGTGACGCCGAGCGCCATGCCGCGGGGGATGATGGTGACCTTGTGAAGTGGGTCCGAGTGCTCGCGCAGGGCGGAGACCAGGGTGTGTCCGGCTTCGTGGTAGGCCGTGATCTTGAGTTCATCCGGGCTGCGGAGCATGCTCTTGCGCTCGGCACCCATCAGGACCTTGTCCTTGGCTACTTCGAAGTCGTACATGTGGACCGCTTTGCGGTTGAAACGGGCGGCGGTGAGGGCAGCCTCGTTCACCATGTTGGCGAGGTCGGCGCCGGAGAAGCCCGGTGTGCCGCGTGCCAGGATGTTGAGGTTGACGTCCTCCGCCATGGGGACCTTCTTGGCGTGAACGCGGAGAACCTCTTCGCGACCACGGATGTCCGGGCGGTCGACCACGACGCGGCGATCGAAGCGGCCGGGGCGAAGCAGGGCCGGATCGAGGACGTCGGGGCGGTTGGTGGCGGCGATGAGGATGACGCCGTCGTTGGATTCGAAGCCGTCCATCTCGACCAGAAGCTGGTTGAGGGTCTGCTCACGCTCGTCGTGTCCGCCGCCGAGGCCTGCACCGCGGTGCCGTCCTACAGCGTCGATTTCGTCGATGAAGATGATGCAGGGGGCGTTCTTTTTGCCCTGCTCGAAGAGATCGCGAACGCGGCTGGCGCCTACGCCCACGAACATCTCGACGAAGTCAGAACCAGAGATGGAGAAGAACGGGACATTGGCTTCACCGGCTACGGCGCGGGCGAGCAGGGTCTTGCCGGTGCCTGGAGGTCCGACCATCAGGACGCCTTTGGGGATGCGGCCGCCAAGCTTCTGGAACTTTTGAGCTTCGCGGAGGAACTCAATGATTTCCTTGAGCTCTTCCTTGGCTTCGTTGACGCCGGCAACATCCTTGAAGGTGACCTTCTTTTGTTGCATCGAGAGCAGGCGGGCGCGGTTCTTGCCAAAGCTGAGGGCCTTGTTTCCGCCGGACTGCATCTGGCGCATCATGAACAGAAAGAGCGCGAGGATGACAAGGATGGGCGCGACCTGCAGCAGGAGGCTGAACCAAACGTTACCCTGGGGATCCTTCAGCTCGGTTTTGACGCCGTGGGCGATGAGGTCCTTGTAGAGATCAGGGTAGTTGGCGGGGATGGTGGTGGTGTAGGTTTCTTTGCCGTCTTTGAATTTGCCGGTGGCTTCCGTGCCGGAGATAGTGACGTCGGCGAGTTTGCCCTGTTCGGCGTCACTCTGGAACTCGCTCAAGGGGAGCGAGCGATTGTGCCCGGCGTTCATATTCTTGAGCACAAATTGCCAGCCGACGAGCAGGCAGGCCACTGCCACGACCCAGATCAGCAATTGTTTGACTGTTGAGTTCAATCCGCTTCCTCGATTCCTTGAGCCCGAACCTCTACTGTTTCCGTCTTGAGTGCTGGTGACGCAGACGGACTGCGGCGCTCATCACCCATTAGACGACGGTCGAGGAAAGAAGGTGCGGGCTCCCAGCGACGGTCGTGGCTACCCTGGCGGCGGGTAATAGCTCCGATTCTAAACCCGATATCGAAGACAATGCCCTCGGTATTTGTGGCCAGGCTCTACACCTTTTACGGGATAGCGAAAGTAGCGCGGCGGGTTAAGCGGAGTTCGCGGAGGGAGCGTTCGGCGCGGAGCCCCTGGCCAAGGTCAAGGCGGGCTCCGTTGCGGGCGGTTAAGCCGGGGTATTCGGCCAGACCGGCGAGGGCGAGGAGTTTGGCGGTTTCTTCGGCGGAGAGGCGGCAGCCCAGTTGGGCGGCGGCGGCGCGGAGGAGGCGTCGCTGGAGGGCGGCGGGGTGGGGTTTCAGGCGTTCCATTTCGATGGCGAGGGAGCTTTCGCCGGTGGTGACGGCGCGGCCCCCGCCACGGACGGGTTTGCCGGGGAGGGTGAGGCCGGGGAGGAGGCGTGCGACTTCGGCTGCCCAGAAGGTTTGGTCGTCGCGGGCGATGTCGGCGGTGCGGGCGAGGGTTTCGTCGAGCGAGGGGTTGAAGGTGCGGAGGAGGGGCATGACTTCGTGGCGGAGGCGGTTGCGGGTGAGGGTGAGGTCGCGGTTGGAGGTGTCTTCGCGCCAGGGTTGGTTGCGTTCGGTGAGGAAGCGTTCGATGGCAGAGCGGCGGGTTTGGAGGAGGGGGCGGAGGATGGTCGCGGAGGGTAGCGCTGCGCGGTGGCTGAGGTTGGCTGAGGGTAGCGATGCGTGTCCGGCGGTTTTGAGGGTGGGGGAGATGGCGGCGAGGCCTTCGGTCCAGGCGCCGCGGAGGAGTTTGAGGAGGACGGTTTCGGCCTGGTCGTCGAGGGTGTGGGCGGTGGCTACGGCGTCGGCTTTGTTTTGGGTGAGGAGGTTGCGGAAGGCGGCGTAGCGGAGTTCGCGGGCGGCTTCTTCGAGGCCTTCGCGTTCGGCTTGCTGGCGGGCGGGGGTGTCGACGTGGTCTACGGTGAGGGGGATGTTGTGGATGGCGCAGAGGTGGCGGACGAAGGCTTCGTCTTCGTCGGCTTCCGCGCCGCGGAGGCCGTGGTGGATGTGGATGGCGGAGAGGACGAGGCCGAGGGCGTCTTTTTCGGCGTTGGCTTCGAGGAGCGCGAGGAGGAGGGCGGTGGAGTCGGCGCCGCCGGAGAGGGCGACGGCGAGGCGCTGGCCGGGGTGGAAGAGGGTGCGGGTGAGGGGGAGTCTGGGCATTGCTAGCTGAGGGTAGCTGTTTCGCGGGCATGTTGTACGGGCAGCAGCCTCGCGGTAGGGGGACTTGGCGCAGGAACCAGGGCTAAAAACCTCGTCGTTGCTGGATGCAGACTGCAGGCTGACGGGTTAGGCACGCGGTCTGACGACCTTACCCTGCGGCTAAAGAGGGTAGCAGACTAGGCTTTTCCGGCCCGGCTGAAGCCGGGCCCTGACGAGACCAAAGACTTCTTCAGCTCGCGGAGCAAGCAACGCGGTTCGGCTGAGCTTAGCCGATTCAGAGCGGTATGCAGCCAGCGCGCTGTAGCTACCTTCCGCTGCTCCGAAACGGGTATACTCTGCTCCTCTATGGCTGTGTTTGTGATTTTGCCTGCGGCGGGGATTGGGACCCGGATGGCTTCGGCTTCCGGGGGAGCGCCGAAGCAGTTTTTGTCTTTGGGGGGTGTGCCGATCCTGGTGCATTCCCTGCGTGCTTTTCTGGCGGTGCCGCGGGTGAGTGGGGTGTACCTGGCGGTGCGGGAGCCGGAGTTGGCGCGGTTGCGGGAGTTGCTGGCGGAGTATGGGCTGGCGGAGCAGGTGCAGGTGGTGGCTGGGGGGGATTCGCGGCAGGAGTCGGTGGCGAATGCGTTGGCGGCGCTGCCTTCGGGGTCGGATGAGGACGTGGTTCTGGTGCATGATGCGGTGCGGCCGCTGATTGATGCCGCGACGATTGAGCGGACGATTGAGGCGATTGCGAAGCATGGGGCGGCGATTGTAGGGATGCCGGCGGTGGATACGATCAAGCAGGTGGAGCGGACGGCGGATGGAGCGCTGATTACGGCGACGATTCCGCGGGAGTTGATTGTGCATGCGCAGACGCCGCAGGGAGCGCGGGTGCCGTTGATGCGGCGGGCGTTTGCGGAGGCGGCGCAGGATGAGTTTGTGGGGACCGATGAGGCGAGTTTGCTGGAGCGGGCGGGGGTGGCTGTGCATGTGGTGCCGGGGTCGGCGCGGAATTTGAAGGTGACGTCGCCGGGGGATTTGGAGATTGCTGAGTTTTATCTGGCGGGGTAGGTGGTGTGGTTGGGTTGCGGGGACGAGGACGTAGTGGAGCCTATTAAGGCTACGGTGTGCGGCGGGTGACCTTTGTAGAGGAGTGCAGGCTTGAGGCTGAGTTCTGGGCGTCGAAGTCGATGGCTGAGCGCGTGATTGGCGGGTGGACGCTGGCTGAAGGTGATCTTTTTCCGCGGGAGCGTGATGAGCTGGAGAAGCGAACAGGTTGGATTGTTCGCCGCATTCCTTGCGGCGGGCGTTGAATACGCTGTGGTCGGCGGGGTGCGCGAGCAGCCTTTGACGCCCTGCTTTCTCTGGGTGCTCCGCTGGCGGGCATGGATGCTGAAGACCTGCTTAGCGACGAGGGGCACTACCGGTTGAAGACGGAGCATGGTCGAATTGTTGATGTTTGGGGAGGCGGATGGGGAGTTGGGTGGGTTGGAGGTTGAGTTGGGGTGATGTGTGGAGGCGGGCCTGGAGGGTTTCGGGGGTTTGGGGTGAAAGTCTGTGGCGTGGAGAGCGCAAGAGGGAGGGCGAGCAGGTGGGCCAGGCGCATGAGTTCAAGATAGTTCTAAGGTGCCCGGTGTTTTAGGATGGTTGGCATGTCGATGCGCATTGGCCTTGGTTTTGACTCGCATGCTTTTCATCCTGGTGTGCCGCTGGTGATTGGTGGCTTGCGGATTGAGCATCCGGAGGGATTGTCGGGGCACTCGGATGGGGATTTGTTGCTGCATGCGGTGACGGATGCGCTGCTGGGGGCGGTGTGCGCGGGGGATATTGGGACGTTTTTTCCGCCTACGGACGAGCGATGGAAGGGTGCGGATAGTTCTGTGTTCCTGCGGACGGCGCTGGAGGAGGTGGCGCTGGCGGGGTACAAGATTGTGAATGTGGATTGTGTGCTGGTGATGCACCGGCCGAAGATTGTGCCGATTGCGGGGGATATGCGAGGGCGGTTGGCGGATTTGCTGGGGCTGGAGATGAATTGCGTGTCGATCAAGGGCAAGACGCCGGAGGGGTTGGGGCAGGACCATACGGCGGTGGCGCATGTGGTGGCGTTGCTGGAGTCGATTCACTTGCCGATGGAGCATAAGAAGCTGGCGGTGGAGGAGGATCTGCCGGCAGAGGATGAGATTGACGGGGTGGTGAGCACGCTGGTGGCGGAGGTGCACGATACGCGGCGGCTGGGGCGGAAGGTGCCGGCGTTTGATCCGGATGATTTGACGTAGGGGGTTGATCTGGGAGCGAGGCTGCCTGTCAGGGTTGGACCTCGTAGCTGACGTAGGCGAGGTGTTGGCTGTCGGGGGACCAGGAGTTGGTGTTGTCTGTGCCTGAGCCGCCGATGAGGTGGACGAGTGTTGTGATTTTGCGGTCTTTGGTGGACATGAGGCGGAGGGTGACGGGCTGGTTGGCGGGGTGGCCCTCCGTGCCGGGGGCGTAGCTGAGGAAGAGGATCCAGCGGCCGTCGGGGGAGGGGTGGGGGGTCCAGTTGGGCTGGTTGTCGGAGGTGAGTTGTTCGAGGGCGGTGCCGTCGGGGTGCATGCGCCAGATTTGCATGGTGCCGGCGCGGTCGGAGTTGAAGTAGATGAAGTGGCCGTCGGGGGAGAAGTCGGGGTCGTCGTTGACGGCGGTGCCGGTGGTTAGGGGTTTTTCGGGGCCTCCGTTGACGCTGATGGCGAGGAAGTTGGAGGCGTGGCCGTCGGGGCGGGTGAAGACGATGGTTTTGCTGTCAGGGGACCAGGTGTGGAAGTAGGACTGGGTGTGTTCTGTGACGAGGCGCGGGGTGCCGCCGGTGGGAGGGAGGACGTAGACGTGGGAGCCGGGGAGGGTGGGGCTGCTGCAGCTTACGGCGAGGAGGGTGCCGTCGGGGGAGAGGCCGTGGCTGCCGTTGCAGTGCATGCCTTCGGGGAGAGGGATGGGTGTGGGCGTGCCGCCGGTGAGGGGGATGCGGTAGAGGGAGCCGGCCTGGTCGAAGAGGAGGTGGGTGTTGTGGTGGGTGTAGTTGGGGGCTTCGAAGTTGGCGGGGGTTGCGTAGATTTTGGTGGGGGTTTGTTCTGTGGGGGCGGCGGGGATGGTGTTGAGGGTGCTGGTTACTTTGACGGGGGGCTGCTGGGCTTTGGCTGGATGAGCGGGGAGGAGGGTGAGGGGAGACAGGGCCAGCGTAGAGACGAGGGGGAATGCCCGCATGGTGGATCTTCCTTTTGGTTCAGGGCGTTGAGGCTTTGGGTTACGGGAGGATCATATAGGTGGCTAAGGGACGTATGCGTTTGGGCGATGGGGTGTGGGGTTTCTGGTGGGGGTTTGCTGGATGTTCTTTGCACCTGGCGGGGCAGCGGGGCGAGTGCTTGCTTCCGGGCAAGGGGAGTCTTCTCGCGTGGATGGAACTGCGCGTTTCGAGGTGGTTTCGGTGCGGCCGAGCAAGGCTGGGGGGCAGCTTTCGTTTGGGGTTACCGGGAATGGTTTTCAGGCGCGGAACACGCCGCTGTTCTGGATTGTGATGGACGCCTATTGCCCGTTGGCGATGAGTTATTGGAAGAGCGACCGGTTAGAGGGCGGGCCGGCCTGGCTGCGGACGGAAGGTTTTGATATTGGAGCGCGGGTGGGTGAGGCGGAGGTGAAGGCGTTTACTGGATTGAGTGATGCCGAGCGAGAGGCGCGGGTGCAGCCTATGCTGCGAGAGATGCTGGCGGAGCGGTTTGGTTTGCGGGTGCAGCTGGTGAATCGGCCTGCGGCTCTGTTGGGGTTGGTGGTGGGGAAGGGTGGGCCAAAGGTGGAGGTGTCGAAGCAGGGGGCTGCAGTGCCGACTGGGATTGCGCTTGGCGATGGCGGCGTGGAGGTGCCAGTGGCGATGGAGGATGGGCGGCATGGGATGCGGTATTACCGGACGTCGATGGCGAAGTTTGCGGAGGTGTTGTCGGGGTTGGGGGATGAGAGGGATCTGCCCATTGTGGATCGAACGGGGATGGCGGGGGTTTATGACTTTGTGTTGAGGATGCGGGAGGAGGATGGGGCTGCGGGGGTGCCGAGGCCGGCGACGTTTTGGGATGTGGAGGCGTTGGGGTTGCGTTTGAAGCGGGTGGTGGGGGCGTTACCGACGGTGGTTGTGGAGCGGGTGGAGGTGCCTGGGGCGAATTGAGGTGTAGCCTCCGCCGTGAATGGTGGGTGCGAGGTTTACATGGCGGCTACAGTCGAACGAGGGACGGCCGACATCCTCCATGTGATTTGCTAATGTACGCCGCGAGTTTCTGCGCTCTATGCGCTCGGAGAGTCGGACGGGCGCCTTGCCGTGGAACGGCCATGCAGTCGATCTGCATAACGCTCATCTGAATTGCAGGGCTTAAAACGGCGGCAAGCTCTTTCCTTGCAACTCTACGCCCGGGCAGTGTTCCGGGAAGACCGCACCGTTTAGCGTTCACTTGCTCTAACGGGAACGATTATCAGGGTTTGTTCACGCTGAGCGAGGTAAGGTCCTGCTGCATCTGCTCTCGAATGATATTGTCTCTTTCCGCATAGATCGCCGTTCGGAGTGGTTCAGCGGCCAGGGGATCGTGAAGCATGCGAAGACACGTTGACGCTTCCATCCTGATTGTCGGGTCACCTTCCCAAAGGGCAGGTTTTAGGCGTTCTAAGATGAGTTGCGTCTCCTGCTCTGTCCGGTCCCGGAGCTGAGCCAGCAGATACCATGCTCCGATGCGATAAGCCGGGTCCTCAGAAGGAGACATCATGTCTGCAACGGCACCAAAGCATGCATGGTCACCCCTCCCGAACACGGCACGAGCTGCAAGTAGCCGGGCGTCACCCTGACGTGTCGAGTTAACGCAGATGACTGTGAGCGACTGAAGGGCGGGTTTAAACCCTAAACCAAGTGCAGACTCGAACATCTCCGCTTGAACAAGGTCTTGCTGCTCTTTTACTGCAGCGTCCGTGATCGCAGGCAATGCCGTCGCTGCCTTTAGCTCAGAGAGCTCTACTGAGGCCAAAGCTCGAACCATGGGCCTGGAGTCCCTTAAAGCCGCTATCAAATCTGGTTCGCTTATTTTGATCCCGTGACTGCGCAAAGCCTGTGCCACGGTGGGTGGCGCGGTTGCAGATGCGATTTTCGCCGAAACGAGAAGCAACAAGGAGATGACAAACACGTTGCGTGTGTGACGAAGTCTACTCAGCCGCATGCGACCTCCTGCTAGATAGACACCGCTTTCCTTCTTCGTGTTCCTTGGACCGCGTCCATGTCCGCGAAGTCGGCAATGCGGAACCTTAGAACAGGGAGCATTACTCAGTAGTAAACTCTCGCCAGCTCCACAAGCCACCCGGTACCGGGAGCTTGGAAGTAGACCTGTTAAGGGGACAACAGCCATGGGGAAGCTAACCGCGAGGAGGCTCTCGATGTTGGGGACTATTCTGTTGCCGGCCAGGGGCTACTCGCAGATACCGGTTGCGGCCCTTCAGAGTGCATCACCAGTGGAACTCTCCACGCTTTCGCCGCAAGTCCTATCTCCGACTGATTCGTCACGGCCGGTTCGCGTAGCGAGCGGAGCGATCGCCGGGAGCGTGTTGAGCCGGGTTCTACCGACATTTCCACCCAAGACAAACTGTCTCCATGTGAATGGCGTAGTCACGATGCTCGCCACCATCGGCGAGGATGGACATGTGAAGAGCGTGGAAGTGATTTCCGGGGCCCTTGTGATGCGTCAGCCGAACGTGGAGGCTGTTCGACAATGGATCTACAGGCCGTTTCAGTTGCATGGCCAGCCCGTCGAAGTTCAGACGACAATCACCAATAGCGTTCAATTTGATAGCAGTGGTTGCTCCACTCCCTAACGCTTGCCGATTCCCGCTCAGTTTTTTTAATGCGGGCTCGATCCGGAATGGATCAGCAAATCGGGTGAGGTAGACCTTCGACCCCGCGAAGTCGGTTCAGCTAAATATCGCTAGTCATGCGCTATGAATGCATTTCTAGGACCAGCTTGGCCGACTGAGCACCTGCGCAGAATGTATACGCGGAGTAGGACTGTTCTTGTGGCGCCATCTTTGGATTTTCTGGTGTGAGGCCGTGCGTCTCGGCGGAGGCGGATGGCTGAACAGGACTAGTTGGGGGTGGGTGGGTCTACGTGGTCTATGACGAGGACGGGGACGGGGGCGTGGGTGCTTTCGAGCTTTAGGCCTAGTTGTTCCTGTA
>CAZZWG010000136.1:0-9007 GCA_964657685.1 Verrucomicrobia bacterium Tous-C9LFEB
GAGATGGGTGAGTTGCAGGAGCGGATTACGTCGACGAAGAGTGGATCGGTGACATCGGTGCAGGCTGTGTATGTGCCGGCTGACGATTTGACCGATCCGGCGCCGGCGACGACGTTTGCTCACCTGGATGCGACGACGGTGTTGTCGCGGCCTTTGTCGGAGCTTGGTATTTATCCGGCGGTGGATCCGTTGGCTTCGACCTCGCGCATTCTATCGCCGCGGGTTGTGGGTGACGAGCACTACGACGTGGCGCAGGGTGTGAAGCGGATTCTGCAGCGGTACAAGGATCTGCAGGACATCATTGCGATTCTGGGTATTGATGAGTTGAGTGAAGAGGACAAGCTGACCGTGGCGCGTGCGCGCAAGGTGCAGCGGTTCCTGTCGCAGCCGTTCCATGTGGCCGAGATCTTCACGGGCATCCCGGGCGCGTACGTCAAGGTTGCGGATACAGTGCGGTCCTTCAGGGAGATTATTGAAGGCAAGCATGATGACATTCCGGAGCAGGCCTTCTATATGAAGGGCGGCATTGAGGATGTGCTGGCGGCTGCAGAGAAGATGAAGGCAGCGGCGTAGAGGAGCAACTTAAGGCCTTTGGCTTCTGATTTCTGGTCTTTACCAGGAGCTAGAGGCCAGGAGCTAGCGGCTGAAAGCTTAGAGGGATTGTGGCAGAGGCAGGAAACAGTTCGGGGTTGTTGACGGTGCGGCTGGTCACGCCGGAGCGGGTGCTGGTGGATTCGACGGCAACGGCGGTGGAGTTGCCGTCGATGTCGGGGTACCTGGAGACGCTGTATGGCGCGGCACCGCTGCTGGCGGAATTGGGTGCGGGCGAGGTTCGGCTGCACGGTGGCGCGGCGGGGGAGCAGACTTTTTTTGTGGCGTGGGGCTTTGTCGAGGTATTGCCGGAGCGGGTAACGATCATGGCGGAGCAGGCGCTCAAGCCGAGTGAGATCGATGTGAATTCAGCGCGGGCGGATGAGCAGCATGCGCAGGAACTCTGGAACCAGGCCGGGGATGACCAGGCGAAATATGACGAGGCGAATGCGGTGTCGCGGGTCGCTGAGGAGAAGTTAGCGAGCGCGCAAGCGAAGCATTGATTTTCTTGATGTGAAAGAGCCCCCGCCGATGTAGCACGGCGGGGGCTTTTTCCTTTGGTGCATTTGCTGCGGCTACGGGGCTTAGTCGCAGTCACCGGTGCTTTGGCCGACGCATTTGACGACGCGTTTGGGGTCGTAGACGAAGTGAACGAGGTTGTCGCGGTAGTCGATCTGGAGGGTGAGGGTGCGAAGGGTGGGGGTGCCGAGGATGCCGGCGAGTTGGACGCCTGCTCCGCGACTGATGCCGGAGGTATCGAAGGCCAGCATGCCGGGGGAGGGGTAGCGCAGGCCGGCGAAGCTGAGGGTAAGGGGGCCGGTGCGGAGGGTTTGTTTCACTTTGCCGGAGATGCCCATCGCGTTCGTGAAGGCTCCGGTAGTGTCGCGGCCGATCCCCTGGGCGACGGCGGGCGAGATGACGTCCATATGGGAGCCGGTGTCGACAAGGAAGAGGCGGATGGGCCCGTTTTCGAGGCGGACGGGGACGATGAGGCTATGGCCGGAGCGGAAGACTTTGGTCCAGGAGGCCATGGTTGGGTCGACGTAGGCATCCTGCAGCGGGCTTTCGGCGGTTGAGGCGTTGTCGGTGGCCAGGGAAATTTTTGTATCGGCGGGAGTGGTGTCGGGGAGGGGTGGGAGGGGGTCGAGTTTGAGCTGGTGACCGGGGTAGTCGAGTGTGAGGGCGAAGCTTTGGAAGACATCGCCACCGATGAGGCCGTCCTGAACCTTGAGGGTGCCGCTCTCCGCGTCAAGGACCTGGACATCGCAGTCCGCGAATTCGAGACTGCCGATTTTGATGAACTTGACGTGCGAGATGAAGGCGTTGACGGCACCATCGTCGCCGATGCCGCCGATTTTGTTGCGTTGTTCGACCTCGAGATGGAGGTCCTGAGCGGCGGCGCGGCTGAGAAGGAGCCCGTGGGCGCCGGTATCGATCTCCATGTGACGCACTTTGCCGTTGAAATTCACTTCCAAGCCCCAAAAGATGCGCGCGTTGGGGCCGTTCTGGATGCGATGGAACGGGATGGTGGCACTGGTGACGGAGCCGGCAAGGCGGCAGGGCTGGTCGGCGGCAGGGTTACTGAGGATGTCGCGGGTGTGTTCCAGGGCTCTGCGCCGCTCGGGGGTGATGGTGGCGGTAGAAGCGAGATAGCTATTGATGTCCGCGATGCGTTTGGCGTGGGACTGGAGACTCATCCAGCGGTTGGTGATGTCTTCGCTGACGGGATCGAGGCCGTGAGCGTAGTTGATCTGGGCGCGGGCGCTGGCGTAGTTGCCTTGAAAGAGTTTGAGGCGGCTGAGGCTGGCGTGGGTACGGGGGTTGCAGCTATCGAGCTTGCCGGCGGCGTTGAGCGAGTCGATGGCTTCTTTGATCTCGCCAGCCCGCCACTGGGTGTCGGCGAGTGAGGTTTGGGCCCAGGAGTTTTTTGGCGCGGCGGCTGCCCAGGTCTTGGCGTCGGCTTCGGCGGCGTCGAGCTTCTGTTCACGGAGCAGGAGGCGGATGAGGGCGCTGTGGGCGCGGTCCCCGGCCTCGCCGGGAGCTTCCGCTTCCGCGCGGAGGAGGGTTTCGGCCGGGGCAGGATCACGGGCCGTGGCGGCCTGTTCGCCGGGGGAGAGGGGGGCGGTGCGGGTGGGGCATTTGGCGGGCTGGGCGGTAGAGGAAGCGGGTTCTTGTGTATGGGCCGAGAGGGAGAAGGAGCCAGGCAAGAGCAGGAGAGCGGCGGTGGCAAGATGCCGCAGCGGGCGGAGCGGGAGGGGCCTCATGGCCGCCATGGTACAGGGTCGTGAGGCGATTGGAAGCATAACTATGGAGTGGGTTCGCGTGTTACGGAGGGGGGAGCGGGCAAGCGGGTACACTCAGGGAGAATGAGACCGTGTATGAGCGCGGGGAGGGAGAGAGCGGTTTGCCGACAGAGCTTTACTTTGAGGATTTACAGCCTGGGATGCGGTTTAACTCGGACCGGAGCTACAAGGTGACGGTGGAGGAGATCAAGGAGTTTGCGGAGCGGTATGATCCGCAGCCGTTTCATCTGGATGAGGCGGCGGGGGAGAGTTCGTTTTTCAAGGGGCTGGCGGCGTCGGGGTGGCTGACGGCGGCGATTGTGATGCGGCTGCGGGTGGAGAGCCTGCACATTGCGGGCGGGATTATTGGCGCGGGGGTGGAGGAGATGCGGTGGACGCAGGCGGTGCGGCCGGGGGACTCGCTGCGCACGGAGGCGGAGATTCTGACGGTGCGGTCGTCGCAGTCGCGGCCGGAGTTCGGGGTGGTGCGGTCGCGGACGACGGTGTTTAACCAACGGGATGAGGTGGTGATGCGGACGGTGGTGAACTTCCTGGCCCCGAAGCGTGTCCCAGCGCCGGACAAAGCTGGGTAGTGTTGGGGGATTCTGGGTTTTTTGGGGTGTTTAGGCGTATGCTGCTGTAGTGAAGATGACGGTGCTGGCGTCGGGGTCGCGAGGGAATGCGGCGGTGGTATCGGCGGGCGGGACGCACATCCTGGTGGATGCGGGATTAAGCTGCCGGGAGTTGATGCGGCGGATGTGCGTGGTGAGGCAGGATCCGGAAGCTTTGACGGCGATCCTGATCACGCATGAGCATCTGGACCATGTGGCGGGGCTGAGCGTACTGGCACGAAAGCTGGGGGTTCCGGTTTTTTTTACGGAGGCGACGCACCGGGCGTGGGTACGGATGCTGACACCGCGGAAGACGATGACCTATGCGCAGTGGCTGGAGGGGGTAGCGCGGGAGCGGGAGGCGCGCAATGCCGAGCCGGCTGCGGGGCATCTTCCGGCGCATTTGCATAAGGCGGCTGAGATGCCACCCCAGCAAGCAAGCTCGCCGGGGACCCCGGTTGGCGCTGGCGCGGTGGCTGAGGGTAGCGGCGTGGCGCGCGGTAGCGGGGTGTGTGGGGTAGTGGAGATGGTCGAAGAAGCGGAATCAGGTGACCTCAGCGACCGCGAAGCGCCAACCTCGGCTAACCTCAGCGTTCCTGCCGTGAAGCGGGATCCGGCGTTTTTGCCGGCCGTGGAGTATTTCCGGGCGGGGCAGCGGTTTTCGATTGGGGAGATTGAGGTCAACCCGTTTACGATTCCGCACGATGCGGCGGACCCGTGCGGGTTTGTGTTCCATGCGCACAAGGAGAGCCTGCGGATGGCGATTGCGACCGATCTGGGGTATGTGCCGCCGAATGTGAAGCAGGCATTGCGGGATGTGGATGTGTTGCTGATCGAGTCGAATCACGATCTGGAGATGTTGAAGGACGGGCCCTATCCATGGTCGGTGAAGCAGCGGGTACTGTCGCGGGTGGGGCATTTGTCGAATGCGGCGGCGGCGGAGTTTTTGCTGCGTGATTATGACGGAGGGGCGCATACGATCGTGCTGGGCCACCTTTCCGAGCAGAACAACATGCCGGAGCTGGCCAGGCTGGCGGCCGAGGCAGCCATTGGAGACAGGCTCTCGCTGCTGGGGAACCGGGTCGTGCTGGCGGGGCAGGATGCACCGATGGAGCCGATCTGCCTTTAGGCCGGAGAGCGCCTCCAGGGTGTGTGGCCTGGGTTGGTGCGCAACTCCTTTTGTTCGAGTGAATCCGGAGGCTGTCGAGTAGAATCAATAGAGCGTACGCAGCCACTCCCTATGTCGAGCTACCCCCTCCCATCCCGTCGTTCGCGGCACAATACATGCAATGACCATGTCGTGGGTGCCATCCTTTCAGGGTGGCGATATGACATTTCGAGCATTCCTCCGGAGCTGCGCAAGGATTATGAGGATCATCTGGCTACCTGCGAGTACTGCCACGGGAAGCAGCATCTGCACCGGAGTGTGGACGTCCTGCTCTTTGTCGTGACGACGCTCTCGTTTGCGGCCTTTCTGCTGGCTGCCGTGGTCATGCACAAGGTGCACGCGTTGAGCCACCTGGCAGGCCTGCATGTGCCCTTACATCCGCAGGCGGATTTCGTCCACTCCCGCATTCCGGCCAGTATTACGCTGAGCCTGGAGGCGGTTGCCCTGTTGGGCGTGTTTGTTTCGCTGGTGTTGTGGGTGCTGGTGGCGGTGGCGACGCCGATACCCGGCATGGTGTCCGAGATGCGGGAGCGCGTGACGACTGGGAGCCGGGATCGTATCGGCAAGCAGGCAGCGTAGCCAAGAGTCAGGCCGGCGGGTGGCTTTTCGATGAGTGTAACGGCACAGGATGGCGTGGAGCTTCCGGCGGACGCCGGCGCGGGTACCCCCGTTGACGGCGCGTCGACAAGAAGCGCGAGCGAGGCTCCGTCATTGCTTGCCTATCCGGCAACCTATCTTCTGATTCTGGCGAATGTGCTGGTGTATACGGCCATGTTTCGCTTTGGGCCGGTGCCGGCGATCCTGCGGGAACATGCGTTTGGGCCGGCGATGTTCGCTTCGGCGGCAGGCTGGCGGGGCATGTTGGTCGCACTGGCGCAGGTATTTTCTGCGCCTTTCAGCGAGGGTGTCCTGGTGCGCTTTGGAAGCTGCCTGCCGGCGCAGGTTCTGGGGCAAGGGGAGTGGTGGCGGCTGCTGAGCTCGATCTTTGTCCACGTGACGCTGCTGCACCTGCTGCTGAACATGTGGTGTTTGTGGAACCTGGGGCTTTTTGGAGAGCCGTTGCTGGGCAGGCCGGGCCTGGTCGCGGTGTACCTGCTGACCGGCGTGACAGGGATGCTGCAGACGGTGATCTGGAGCCGGGTAACGGGGGAAAGCGGGCTGATTGTCGCGGGGGCGTCGGGGGCAGTGTTTGGTCTGGCGGGGATCCTGATTGTTTTGCTGTCCAATCGCAAGCTGGCGGCGCCGTGGAAGGAGTTGCGGAGTTTGCGGGCGCAGGTGGTGTTCTTTGCGGTGGCGAACCTGGTGCTGGGGATGTTGCCGGAGCTGGCGATGCGGATGTCGCCGCGTTTGCTGCGCGGGTTGCCGTTCGATCCGGCGGACCTTCCGCGCATAGACAACAATGCGCATCTGGGTGGGTTTGTGTGCGGGCTGGTGCTGGGCTTTCTGCTGTTTCCGCGAATGACCTCGGGGAGGTCGAGCTACCGGGCACGGCAGGTGTGGGTGTTTGGCAGCGCAGCGCTGTTCCTGGTGCTGGTGGGGTATGCGCTGGCGTCGTTTGCGAGGCCTTTAGGGAGCTAAAAGCGGTCGCACTCGGGAGTCTGGGTTGAGGGCCTTTGGCCCTTCATTCTTTTTGCTTGCGACGCTAAATGCTTGGCGGCTTGCAGCTGCTGGCATTGCAGCCAGTCGATCGACTGAGGGCTGATTTCAGCGTCCCAGACACTAGTCGGTGTAGTTGCCGGCCGTGGCGGCGAACTTGCGCACCATGGCCAGGAGGAGGCGGCGGTCGCTCTCGGTGAGGTTGGCGGCGTACCGCTGGATTTCGGTGAGGAAGTGGATTTCGGCTTCTTTGAGAGCGGGACCGGGAAGTTCGCGGACGGGTTCGTCGGAGAAGAAGTGGCTGAGGGGGAGTTCGAGGGCGCCGGCGATCTTCTGGAGAGTTTCTAGCGAGGGGACGGTGTGGCCGTTTTCGACGCGGGAAAGGTAGCAGCGAAGGAGGCCGGTGCGCTTTTCGATATCGCCCTGCGACATGCCGCGTTGCAGCCGGAACTCGCGAATGGTCACACCGATGTTGATGGGCGACGGCTGGGGAGGCATGGGCGAGGTTGGCGGCAGAGCTGTATGCATGTTTGCCATTGACGGGAGAGTAACGGGGAGAAGTGGCAGGCCGCAAGAGCGAAAAGTAGTTCACCCCCGTTTCGTACCTGCGCAGATTCTTGTCCGGTGAAGTACGTGGTGTGGGATTGCAGGGCGGGAAGCAGTCGTCTAGCCCATGTACATGCCGCCGTTGATATCGAGGGTGTGGCCGGTGATATAGGAGGCGGCGTCCGAGGCGAGAAAGACGGCGGCGGCGGCGACGTCGTCGACTTCACCGTAGCGGCCAAGGGGGATTTGGGCGAGGATGCCGGCCTTCTGGTCGTCGGTGAGGACGTCGGTCATAGCAGTCCGGATGAAGCCGGGGGCGATGGCGTTGACGGTGATGGCGCGGGAGGCGAACTCGCGGGCAAGGGACCTGGTGAGGCCGAGAAGGCCGGCTTTGGAGGCGGCGTAGTTGGCCTGGCCGGGGGCGCCGGTTTCGGCGACGACGGAGGCGATGTTCAGGATGCGACCCCAGCGGGCCTTCATCATGGGGGAGAGCAGGGCCTGGGTGAGAAGGAAGGTGCCGGTGAGATTGGCATGGAGGACGTCGGTGAAGTCGGCGGTCTTCATACGGAGGGCGAGGTTGTCGCGGGTGATGCCGGCGTTGTTGACGAGGACGTGAACGGCGCCAAAACGGGTAAGGACGGCTTTGGCGGCGGACTTGATGGAGTCTTCGGAGGTGAGGTCGAGGGGGAAGGTGTCGGCGCAGCCGTGGGCGGTTTCGATTTCGGCCTGGACTTCGGCGAGCTTGGCTTCGTTGCGGGCAGCAAGGGCGACGTGGCAGCCGTCAGCGGCGAGGGCCAGGGCGATGGCGCGGCCGATGCCCTGGGAGGCTCCGGTGACGAGGGCGATGCGTTGGGTGGGAACGGGCACGTAAACTCCTGCAACGATTGACGTAGGGGATCAGGATATACGGCGGTGGGATTTGCAGGGGCGAGGTCGATATACTAACGGCCTGATGAATGTTCTTCTGCCGGATGTTGCCGCCCTCCCCCTTGGTTCCCAAGCTTCCCCGAAAGAGGATCAGGATAGAACGGCGGCGGCCCGGGCGGCGACGACGGATGTGTATGCGATTCATGGGGCGGAGCCGGAGGTGCTGGCGTATGCGATGGCGAAGTATTCGCGGTCTTCGCTGACGCTGCGGGAGTCACTGGCGGAGATCAGCACGCAGCGCGCTGAGCAGTTTCTGAATACGTTTTACTTCCAATATGGACACAGGTCGATTGCGGACCTGGCGCATGTCCCGATGGCGGTGGAGCGGTTGAGTTTGCTGGCGGCGATTACGCTGGTTGACGAGACGCGGTGGGATGGGCAGGAGCGGTCGACGCGGTATCAGAATTTCCGGCAGTCGGGGTGGTTTACGCCGGCGTTGAGCGAGGGGGTACGGGCGGAGTTTGATAAGGCAATTGAGGGCCTGTTTGGGGCGTATGAGCGGCTGAGCGATGGGATGCTGGAGGCGCTGAAGGGCGTGGTGGCGCGGCCGGAGGCGATGAAGGCCGATAGTTATGAGCGGACGTTGCGGGCTCGGGCGTTCGATGCGGCGCGGTATTTGCTGCCTTTGGCGACGAATACGTCGCTGGGGCAGATTGTGAACGCGCGGACATTGGAGGGGCAGGTTTCGCGGCTGCTTTCGAGTTCGTTTGCGGAGCTTCGGGCGCTGGGCGGACGGCTGCGCGATGCGGCGAAGGAGCCTGCGTGGAACCTGATGCGGGACCGCTTGGAGGAGATGGCGGGAGAGGGTGTTGTGGACCCGGAGGCTACACCGGAGTTACTGCGGGAGCTCATGCCTGAGGTCCGCACGGCGCCGACGCTGGTGAAGTACGCCGAGCCGAATGCGTACCTGCAGCAGAGTTGTAGCGATCTGGACCAGGCGGCGCGGGAGTTGATGGGGGATGCGCCGGTGTATCCAGCGCCGCTGGTGGATCTGCTGGATGATGATGAGGATTTGGAGGTGGAGATTGCGACGTCGTTGCTGTACCCGCACTGTCATTACTCTTATCGGCAGCTACGTGGGGCGGTGGGGGCGCTGACCGAGGCGCGGCGGGACGAGATTATTGAGTTGGGCGTGCGGCACCGGGGGCGGCACGATGAGCTGTTGCGCGGGTTCAAGAGTGGGGATGGGTTCCGGTTCGACATCCTGATGGATATTGGCGGGTTCCGGGACATGCACCGGCACCGGCGGTGTGTGCAGCTGATTCAGCAGTTCAGCAACGTGCATG
>CAZZWG010000137.1:0-8860 GCA_964657685.1 Verrucomicrobia bacterium Tous-C9LFEB
TACTGGCTACTGGCTACTGGCTACGTCACACCGTGTGGAGGTAAGCCAGAAGCTGCTGGATGGTGTCGGGGTCGAGGTAGGGTTGGGCGGGCATGAGGCCGTGGCCGTGGAGGATGGTGTCGGTGACACGTTCGTCGTTGGCGGGGGCGCCTGAGTGGAGTGAGGGCTTTTTGAAGATGCCAAGGAGCGAGGGACCGTTTTTGGCTTCGTCGGCGCGCTCGATGTGGCAGAGAGCACAGTGGGTCTGGAAGGCGTCATAGCCTGCGCGCTGCTGGGTGTTGAGCTGCTCGAGGGGTGTTGGGGGTGGGGCGCCGTGGCAGCCGGTGAGAAGGGCACACGTGAGGCAGGCCAGGGCGGGCAGTCGCTTCACTTGGCGGAGTCCTTGAAGATCTGCTCGGCGAGGAAGTTTTCAACCTTGGCCTGATCGCGGAGCATTTCAAAGTAGGCGCTCTTGAGCAGCTGCGAGCGGGTGTCGTGAATCTGCTGGCGGATGGCTTGTTGCACGCGGGGATCGTTGAGGTCGCGCTGGCCGGCCTGGGCTTTTTCAAGCAGGCGGAAGATAGCGTAGCCGCCGACCTTTCTGGGGTCGTTGGGATCGGGGAAGGGGATGATGTCGGTGTCCTGGCCGGCGCGCAATTTGGTGATGGCGGCAAAGAGGGCAGGGTTGGCTTTGAGCTGCGATTCAGGGAGGGAGCCCATGTCGCCGCCGTTGGACTGGGTCTGCGGGTTTTCGGAAAAGTTCATGGCGAGGGCGCCGAAATCTTCGCCAGCATCAAGGCGATTCTTAAGGGCCTGGATCTTTTTGCGGGCGTCGGAGTCGGAGGTTGCCTTGGAGTTCTGGAGGTTGCCGGCACTGGCTCCGGGCGTTGAACTCACGATGATCTGCGCGAGGTGGTACTGGTTCTCGAGCAGGTTGAACTCGGCCTTGTGGGCGTTGTAGTAGCCGTTGACGTCGGAGTCAGTGACGGCGATTTTGGAGTTGATCTCGCGGTTGAGCAGCTTATCAATAGTCAGCGAGCGGCGGAGGTCGTGGCGCACGTCGTCGAGGGTGTGATTGGAGGCACGCAGACGGGCCTGAAATTGCTCTTCGGTGTAGGGCGCCTTCATCTCCTGGAGCTTGGCGTCGACTTCAGCGTCGGTAGCGGTGAGGCCGAGTTTGGCGGCGCGCTGCTCGATGATCTCTTCGAGAATCATCTCGTGGAGGATGTTGAGTTTGAGGGAGTCGGTCTGCTCGACGGAGGGCTGCTGCTGGGGATTGTTGGCGAGTTGTGCTTTGTAGACCTTGTTGACGTCCGCGTCGGCGATGGCCTTGCCGTTGACCAGGGCGAGGTCACCGGGCTTTGCGGCCTTGTGGCACCCGGCGAAGGGGAGTACGGACGTGCCGAGCAGGGCGAGAGCGAGTCGTGCAGAAAGGCGCATCGGCGAGAGGGTCCTTAGGCTGCGCTCGCACGTGCGCAACGCATGCAATCACCAGTTTACAGGGGTTAGGCGCCGGAGGAAAGTTCCGGCCGCCGCGGTGTGGGCGCCTTAATGGCGAAGCACAGGGCGGCGGCTAGAAGTGCAAGGCCGGCGATGGTGTAGAGGCCGCCTGCGAAGCCGTGGGTCAGGTCCTTGAGTCGACCGGTGAGGAAAGGGCCGGTGAAGCCACCCAGGCCGCCCACCATGGTGATGATGGCGACTCCGCCGGCGGCGGCGCGACCGCCCAGAACGCGGGTCGGCAGCGCCCAGAAGGGTCCCATGAGCGACCAGTAGCCGACAGCGGCGAGGGTCATACCGAGCAGCGCGGGCGCGAAGTTGTGGGTGAGACCGGCGAGGGTGAAACCGATGGCGCTGAGGACCATGCAGAACACCATGTGAAAGCGGCGTTCGGCGAGGCGGTCAGAGGACCAGCCTACGATGACGGTGAAGATGGCGGCAGCCACGTAGGGCAGCGTCGCGTAGCGGGCGATGAGACTGGCGGCCCCGGGAGCCGCGCTGCCAGTGCCGTGCGTGAGGACGTTGTTGAGGATGAGCGGCATCCAGAGATTCACGGTATAAACGCCAATCTGGTCGAGGAAGAAGATGCCGGCGAGCACCCAGATCATCGGTGTGCGGAAGGCGTCGGCGAGGGAGTGGTGTTGAGCGGCGCCGCCGGTCTCGCGATCCTGTTCGAGTTCGTTATCGAGCCAGCGTTTTTCATCGTCGCTGAGCCACGGAGCGTCGTCGGGCTTGTCCTTCAGGACGAAGAGGACGCTGATGCCCATGAGCGTGGTGGGAATGCCTTCGACGAGGAAGAGCCATTGCCAGCCGTGGAGATGGCTGTGGCCCTCCAGCTTGAGAAGGGCGCTGGCGATGGGGGCGCCGACGACACCGGCGATGGAGGTAGCGGTCATGAACTTGGCGATGGCCCGGGCGCGCTCGTGCGAGGGGAACCAGTAGGTGAGATAGAGGATCATGCCGGGAAAGAAGCCGGCTTCCGAGACGCCGAGCAGGAAACGCATGATGGCAAAGCTGGTGCCGCCGCGGATGAACATCATGGCGGTGGCGATGAAGCCCCAACTGATCATGATGCGGGCGATCCAGTGGCGCGGGCCGAAGCGGGTGAGGGCGAGATTGCTGGGCAGGTCGAAGGAGGAGGAGCCGAGGAAGAAAAGGCCGGCGCCCAGGCCATAGACAGTGGCCGAAAGATGGAGATCGTGCTGCATCTCCAGGGCGGCGAAGCCGACGTTGACGCGATCTAGGTAGGCGAGGATGTAGAGGACGAAGATGTACGGAATGAGGCGCCAGCTGATCTTGGAGTAGACCTTGCGTGCGTCAACTTGCGGGATGGTTTCGGCGGGCACGTGAGTGGGATGCGTGGAAGAGGGGAAAGATGTGGGGTTGCCGCCTCCGTGCAGGGGAGCAGGGCGGCTGTTCATGATGCGATGGAGATTTCCGGGCGGCAAGGTGGGCTTGCGGGAAAGGAGTCCCGCTCTTTGTTCCGCCGATGCCTCAGGCGCTCAGGCCATTCCGAGGCGGGAGACATGCAAGCCGGTGAGGCGAGCCGGGAAAGCGCGTATCCACTGCCCGAAGAAAGGGTCTTCGAACCGCATTTTGACGCCGCCGCCGTGCTCTTCTTCGCGAAGGATTTCCTTGGCTGCTAATGCCTCAAGAGCGCGCTGCACGGTGGAGGCTCCCCTGCCGACGGAGAGGGCAACTTCGTGAGACTGAAGACGCGCGCCTCCCTGTTGAATGACGGCCAGCAATGTCTTCTGCTGGACTGCGGTAAGGGCCGACCAGATCTGCGTGTAAAACGGATCGTATTGCCTCACGAGGAGCGCGATGGTGTCTTCGACAAGCTGACTGGAGAGAATGGCCGTTGCCTTCGGCCGTGTGCGCAGCTGATCCCAGCAGGCGTGGGCGAGCATTTGTACGTTGTAGGGAACTTGTTCGGCGAGGTCGAGGATAGTGCGAATGGGGGCGTCGCCCTCGATCCGGAAGCCGCTTCCCCTGAACTTGGAACGGAGAAAGGCTGTGAAGTCGCCGATTGGTACAGGCCCGATGAAGCGCACCGTGCCCAGCCGATAGAAAGGCCTGGTCGCGTCCATGGTCATCGCTGTCAACATCCTTGTTTTCGAGCCGGCGAAGACATACCCAACCCGCTTATGCCGTTGAATTGCAGCGCGGATCTGGGATTCGGCCGTGGTTCCACCAAGCTCGATGACCTTTTGGAATTCATCGATGATGAGTCCGACCGGACGATCTTTCGGCTGAGCGGCTGCAAGAGCCTCAAGGCCGTTCAACGCCTCGACCAGCAGTGTGAGGTGAGCCTCCTGGGTCGATGCGATGTTCATGCCCAGTTTGGCGCTCCAGGCATCCTGGGTGATGTTGAAGCTGAGTTCAGGACGAAGACGGGAGAAGAAACCCCGGATCTGCTCGCCCACTCGTTCAACCGGTCCCTTCAAGCTCTTGGCTGCGGTCGAGATGAGGCTCAGGACAAACGAGTCCAGGGCAGGGTAGCTCTCCGCGTCGAACCGGAGGACGACGGCATTGGTGGCGCTTAGTCGATCCTCGGACGTCTTGAGGATCGATGTTTTTCCATAGCGCCGCGGACCAACGAGGAACAATTTGGCATGTTGTTGAATGGTTTGGACAACAGCCGCCACCTCGTCGGCCCGGTCCACGAGTTCTTCGGAGCCGAGTTCGCGACCGAATTCGAAGGGGTTATCCATCACGCAATGTTGTATCACACATTTTTGTGTGACGCTACTTTGCGTGGTTGTCCGTTCATTTACAACAGGCCAAGATCGACTAGGCGAACGCTGGAGATGGCTTCCACCTGGCGGAGCTTTTCAGTGGCCTGGGCGAGGGCGTTGGCTTCGGGGCGGTCGAGTTGAACGACGGCGACGGCGCGGGTTTCCTGGCCGCCTTCGGCCTTGGTACGTCCCAAAGCGAAGTTGGCGATGTTGAGGCCGGCCTCGCCGAGAATGGTACCGATGTTACCGATGACACCAGGAACGTCGTTGTTGCGGATGACGAGGAGCGTGCCGGCGAGCTCGGCTTCGACGTAGATGCCGTTGTAGCGCAGGAGGCGGGGGGAGTCGCCGTGGAGGACGGTGCCGGTGACGGCGAAGTCGCCGCCGGCGGTGCCGGCGATAAGGCGGAGGGTGCTGCCGGTGCCGCCGGGGACGTGTTCGCGCTTGTTTTCCTGGAGGCGGATGCCGCGGTCCTGTGCTGCCGTGGACGCATTGATGCGATTGACGCCTTCGGAGCCGTGGAGGAGGCCGGCGATGGCAGCGTTGCGGATGAGGTCGGTCTTAAGCTGGGCGACGCGGCCGTTGTAGTGGAGGGTGAGGGTCTCGATGTTGCCGTTGCGGTCGGCGCCGATGGCGTGGGCGAGGAACTGGCCGAGGCGTGCGGCCATCTCGATGTAGGGCGAGAGTTCGGTGTACTCCTCTTCGCTGAGGGAGGCCACGTTGACGGCGTTCTGGACGACGCCGAGCTTGAGGAAGTCGCGGACCTGGTTGGCGAGCTGGATCCCGATGGCTTCCTGGGCTTCGTCGGTGGAGCCGGCAATGTGGGGGCTCAGGAGGACGCTCGGGATGTCGAAGTAGGGCGAATTCTTGAGCGGTTCGGAGCGGAAGACGTCGAGGGCCGCGCCGGCAACGTGGCCGGACTTGAGGGCATCGACGAGGGCTTCATCGACGATGAGTTCCCCGCGGGCGCAGTTGATGATGCGGACGCCGGGCTTCATGATGGCGAGCGAGGTCTTGTTGATGAGCCCTTCGGTTTGGGCGGTGAGGCCGACGTGGAGGGAGAGGAAGTCGCTCTCGGTGAATATGTCCTGGATGGGCACGAGCGAGACCTGATTTTCGCGCGCGATCACGGGAGCGACGAAGGGGTCGTAGCCGATGAGTTCCATCCCGAAAGCTTTCGCCCGCCGGGCGACTTCGAGCCCAATGCGGCCGAGGCCGACGATGCCGAGGGTTTTGCCGCGGAGTTCTGTGCCCTGCAGGGTTTTCTTATCCCATTTGCCCTCGTGCATGGTGCTGTTGGCGCGGGGGACGGAGCGGCACATGGCGATCATGAGGCCGAGGGTGAGTTCGGCGACGGCGACGGCATTGGCGCCAGGGGTGTTCATGACGACGATGCCGCGGCGTGTGGCTTCGGCGGTGTCGATGTTGTCGACGCCTACACCGGCTCGGCCGATGAGGCGAAGTTTGGGGGCGTGCTGGAGAAGCGCGGCGTCGGCCTGGACGGCGGAGCGGACGATGAGGGCGTCGGCGTCGGCGAGGGCTTGGGGGAGGGTGCCGGTGGGAATTTGATCGGCGGTGAGGACGTTCCAGCCGGGTTCGCCGGTGAGGATGGCCAGGGTAGCGGGGGAGACTTTTTCGGCGATAACGATCTTCAACGGGGCTCCGTGGGCGCTTTGGGCGCAGCTTGTTTAGTGTAGCCGGGTGCGCCCGCGGTTTCGATGAACAAGGGGAACGCTGCTGATGGGTGAGCTACTGCGTTTCAGCCCGGTCGTAAATACGTTCGAGGCTCTCGCTGTAGTCCCGCAGGAGGCGCAGATCGGCCAGTGTGCGCTCGGTGTCGATGATCACCTCGGTCAGAGCCCCGGGACTGAGGCCCGAGAGATCCCCATCGCCCCGAATAGGCGCGTTGCTGTTGTAGAGGTCGCGGACATAGAGGGTTGCCTGATCGTTGACGATCTTCTGCTGCGCGTAAATCAGGGCGTAAGACGAAGCCTGCTCATAGGTCATGAGACTGATCGCACCGTCGTCGCGCGCGGTGTCCCAGGCGGCGGACTGGGGGCCGTTCCACTCCCAGTGGATCGCTGGATTGTCGACGGAAGGATGATGGGACTGTGCTGCCTGGAGCGCTAGAAGATGCTGCTCCAGCTGGTGCTGGGTGCGGTCAAGAGCGCGTTCGTCGCCGGCGATCAGAGCACGGTTGTCGTGTAGCTCGTTCCCCAGCTTGAGCTCCGCGGTGTGCAGGAGGTGGCGATGGTGCAGATACTCGACGAAAGCTTCAAGGCCAAGCGCGATGAGCAGGCCGATGGTGATGGTGCCAATGTGGACGAAGAAGTCGCGCCAGTTGTGGATGCCGTGTTCCGGAGGATGAACTTCCATGGGGTCGGAGCTCCTACGCTGAGGCCTGCTTAAGTCTGCTGACATAAGCCTCGTGAAGGCCCTGCAGGAGTTGTTTTAGGTTGTAAAGTTCAACGGTGGCGACGGCGTTTTCATGGATTGCGAATTGCAGGTCTCCCTTTGCCACATCGCGTTCCTTGTCGATGGCGATAACAGGCCCTAGAGACTCCGACTCCCGCTTGAAAACTGTGACGAGATCGGCGCTTATCTGATCCTGCAGGCGATAAACAGCAGCGAAGTTCTGGACCTCTTCGTAAGGCATATAAGCGAGGGCCCCGGTGTCGCGCGCGGTTCGCCATGCTGTGTCGCTGAGCGTGGCGAAATGCCAATCGTAAGACATGGCAGGGGAGCTGTCCGGATCAACTTCGATCTTTTGGAGGGCCGCGATGTTGGACTTTACCCGACCGAGGTTTGGGTCGATTTGGCTGATGTTGAAAGCTACAGCATCATCGTTGCTTTTGAGTTCTTCGCGGATGGTCTCGCGCGCGTGGTGAACGAGTTCTTTGTGGTGGACGTACTCGATGAGGCCTTCGAGCGAAAGAGCGATAAAGAGGCCGACAGTCATGAGGCCGATGTGGATGAGGGCGTCTCGCCAGGTGTGGACGGGCTCGTGGGGTGGGTGGACTTCCATGGATGGGTCAGGTCCTTTCTAGTGCTTCGTCAAGTTGTCGCTGTACTGCGCGTCGAGGATCGACATATATTGCCCGAGCGTCTGCATGTCGAGGATGACCCTGGCTGTATCTCCGGTCATGGTATTGAACACGTCGGGCGGCATGGTGGCGAAGTCTTCCTTCTGGGCAAGGATGGGCGCGACCAGTTCGACTTCACTCCGATGAACGCGGTTCAATTGCTGGGAGACGTCGCTCTGCAGACTGTAGAGCACGGAGTAGCCCTGGACGTCGGCATAGGGCATATAGCCGAGGGCTCCGGTATCGCGCGCGCTAAGCCACGCAGCGTCGCTGAGGGGGCGATACTTCCAGTTGTAGGTGATGGAGCCGTGTCCGTGTGGATGCTCCTTCATGAAGTGCATGGTTTTGAGGCCGGCCGCGACGACGCCACCTTCTTTTTGGACGTCTGCTATGTCGGCTCGCACGGCCTCTTGATTGTGTTCGATCTCGAGGCGGATGTTCTCGCGCGCTTCGTGCACGAGGTGCTTGTGGTGTAGGTACTCGACGAGGCCTTCAAGCATGAGGGCGATGAAGAGGCCGACGGTCATCAGGCCGATGTGGATGAGGGCTTCGCGCCAGGTGTGGACTGGCTCGTGGGGTGGGTGGACTTCCATGCGGGGCCGGGTTCTCCGAGGGGGTTGGGTGAGAGCAGTCTAGCGTGAGAGGGCGGCGGGTAAAAAAGTCCTGGGTGGTTTGAGGGTTGCTGATGATTGGGTTCTCTGAGTATTTTGGTCGGCAGCGAAGCTTTTTAGGGGAGGGGCTCATGATGAGGATGGCGGGTTGGGCGTTGGTGGTTGCGGCGGGTGTGGCTTTGGTGGTTGGGGGAGAGGCATCGACCGCGTTGGTAACTGCGGAGGCTGGGGCGCATGGGGGCAAGTTGAAGCCTGTGGTGGGGCCGGTGGAGTTGAAGGCGCAACCGGCTCACGTGGGCGGGTATCTGGCGGCGTTTCCGCTGGTGCTGGCGGGGCCGGCGGTGTCGCAGGCGGCGGCGGACAGGATCAATGCGTCGCTGCGACGGGAGCAGGCGACGGCGGATGCGGCGGCGCGGAAGTGCCGGTCAGATTACCGGGAGGAGACGCACCAGAAGG
The DNA here is from genome assembly GCA_964657685.1 of Verrucomicrobia bacterium Tous-C9LFEB. GTDB lineage: Bacteria > Acidobacteriota > Terriglobia > Terriglobales > Acidobacteriaceae > Granulicella. The sequence continues at coordinate 8,365 of CAZZWG010000137.1, forward strand.
CTGCGCAGGATGTGTGGACGCGGTTTGTGGAGGTGACGTTCAAGGGGCCGCACTACCTGGGTTTTGTAGCGGCCGATACGTATTTCTGCGGAGGAGCCTACCCGGATGAGGGCAATCTGCCGCTGGTGTATGACCTGACGACGGGCGCACCGGTGAACTGGGTAAAGTTGTTCCCGGCGGGGGCGCATGCGGAGCGGGGGAATGCAGTGGATGGCAGCGTGTTGGGGGCGATTGTCTGGCCCGAACTGAGCCGGCGGGCCGAGGCCGGTAGTACGGGGGATTGCGAGAACGCTTACGACTCCGGGAGCTCGATACCGTGGGCGATATCGCTGGATGCGCGGGAGGGAAAGCTGCAGGCGAATGCGTATGAGGTGGCGCATGCGATACGTGGCTGCGAGGATGTCGAGGTGTTTTCGCCGGCGCAGATGCGGAAGATGGGATTTGCGGCGGAGCTGGCGGATGCGGTGGAGGCTGCGCATGCGCTGCAGCGGTGAGG
>CAZZWG010000138.1:0-3058 GCA_964657685.1 Verrucomicrobia bacterium Tous-C9LFEB
GGAGTTGAACAAGCGCGGCTATCTGCGGCCTGCACACAATGATGTTGCCATCCTGGTTTTCGGATTTCTTGCGACGTTGGCGCTGGCTTCGTTGAGCTACCGGTATTTTGAGCGACCGTTCCTTGCGTTGAAGGACAGATGGGCGCCGAGTCGACGCTTTGAGTCGAAGATTCTGGTTCCTGCTTCCTAAAGTCAACACCCTGCCGAGGGTGGCAGGGTGTGGGGCTTCAGACGGCATGCTGTCAGGCGGTGCGGCGGCGGCGGAGGATGCCGACGGTGCCGAGGAGGCCTGTGCCGAGGAGGGCGATGGAGGTGGGTTCGGGGGTGACGGTGGGGGGGATTTCGGTGAGGGTGACGGTGTAGAGGGGAGCGTTGAAGCCGTTGAGGACTTCGTCGTCGCTGTAGGCGTAGCCGGCGCCCTGGGTGAAGGGATTGTAGTGGTCGGTGGCAGAGGAGAAGAGGAGACCGTACTGATCGAGGACGAGGCCGGCGTTGCCGGAGGTGTAGACGACGTTGTCGTACTCGTAGGTGCTGTTGTAGCTGAAGGGCGGGGCGGTGAAGTTAGCGGTCGCGAAGGTGCCGGCGGTGGCGCTGGGGAGATAGAGGGTGATGGCCTGGCCGTTCCAGGTGCCGACGCCGCCGGTGAGGTCGAAGGCGCCAATGACGTTGGGGTCGGCGGTGCCGGTGGCGGTGACCGCGTTGTTGACGCCGTCATTGGGGGCGGAGGCGGTGAAGAGGAAGGTCTCCGCGTGGGCGGGCGTGACGTGCAGGAAGCAAGAGAGAGCGAGCAGGGCTGCAGAGGATGTGGCGAAGGGGTGGCGCATGGGTCTCCTAGTGGGTGGGGCCTTGGTGCAGTCTCCAGTCTAGTGCAACCGATACCACTTTTGGGGGAGAGGGGAAGGATTGGCTGGGTAGCTGCGGGGATTTTCGGTGCAGCAGGGTGGATCTTAGAGGAGGGTGAGAGCGGGGGTGCGATTTGGGCCGGGGGAGGAAGCGGCCGCTTTTGGGCATCCTATGAAAGCCTTCGCGGTGTTTGCAGTGGCGGGAACCGGGTGGTGGGTGGGAAGATAGGGCGTGATCTTTGCCGGCGGGTGCGTAGCCGGTCTGGCGATGGGTTCTGGCGGTTGAGTCGGTTGGGTGGGATGAGGAGAGGGTTAGACATGGCGTGGAGAAAAGCTTCGGTGCGGGATTCTGAGCGGGCGGTGGAGAACCAGCCGTTCAGCGCGAACACGGTGAGCAAGGTGGCGCGGATCAAAGGGGCGGTGGAGGTGAAGAGTGTGTGCCCTTACTGCGCGGTGGGGTGCTCGCAGAATGTGTATGTGAAGGGCGGGCAGATTATTGACATTGAGGGCAATCCGGACAGCCCGATCAATGGGGGGACGCTGTGTCCGAAGGGGTCGAATGCGTTCCAACTGGGAACGAATCCTCACCGGATCAAGAAGGTGTTGTACCGTGCGCCGTTTTCTGACCGGTGGGAGGTGCGTCCGCTGGAGTGGGCGCAGGAGCGGATTGCGCAGTTGACGTATGAGGCGCGGGAGGAGGGCTTTGTCGAGGAGCGGGACGGCAAGGTGCTGAATCACATGACGAACGTGATGAGCCTGGGCGGGGCGACGATGGACAACGAGGAGAACTACCTGATCAAGAAGTTCTTTGGTGGCGGGCTGGGGATGGTCGCCATTGAGAACCAGGCACGAATATGACACAGCGCTTCGGTGCCCGGTCTGGGCGCTGCACTGGGTCGCGGAGCGGCCACTAGTTTTCAGGAAGACATGCAGAACGCGGACTGCGTTTTGATTATGGGATCGAACATGGCGGAAGCGCACCCGGTGGGGTTCCGTTTTCCGATGCGGGCTCGGGAGAAGGGCGCGCAGTTGATCCATGTGGATCCGCATTTTTCGCGGACGTCGGCGATGTGTCAGCAGTATGTGAAGATCCGGACGGGAACGGATATTGCGTTTCTGGGTGGGTTGATTCGTTACATCTTGGCGGAGGAGAAGTGGTTTCGGGAGTATGTGCTTTCGTTTACGAATGCCACATCGATTATTGGGGACGAGTTTAAGGATACGGAGGAGTTGGCTGGGCTGTTTTCGGGGTTTGATCCGGAGAAGCAGCGGTATACGGCGGGGCATAAGACGTGGGGGTATGCGGGTCAGGATGCGGGGTCGCAGAACCAGGCGGGGGATGTGGAGAAGAGTGAGTCGTTCACGTCGCGGACGGGGTCGATGAGCAGTATGGATATTGAGCGGGATCCTACGCTCGAGAACCCGATGTGTGTGTTGAACATTATCAAGCGGCATTATGAGCGGTATACGCCGGAGATGGTGGCTTCGATTTGTGGGTGTTCGGCGGAGCAGTTTGTGAAGGTGGCGGAGACGATTTGCGCGAACTCGGGGCGTGAACGGACGACGTGCCTGGTGTATGCGGTGGGTTGGACGCAGCACTCGGTGGGGGTGCAGTATATTCGCGCGGCGACGATTGTGCAGTTGCTGCTGGGCAATATTGGGCGGCCGGGTGGCGGGATTATGGCGATGCGGGGGCATGCGAGTATCCAGGGGTCGACGGATGTGCCGACGCTGTATGACATGCTGCCGGGGTACCTGATGCAGCCTTCGGCTTTGCGTGGTCATGACACGCTGAAGGACTACGTGGAGAAGGAGGGCGTGGCGACGGGGTATATGGCGAACATGCCGAAGTTCATCACGAGTTTGTTGAAGGCGTGGTATGGCGAGGCGGCGACGGCGGAGAACGAGTTTGGGTTCCGGTGGATGCCGCGGATTGATGCGAATTACTCGATGCCGGCGTCGCTGGTGCGGATGGAGAAGGGCGGCGAGGACGGGATCAAGGGGATGTTTTTGTTTGGGCAGAACCCGGCGGCGGGGACGCCGAATGGGAAGTTGAACCGAGCGGCGCTGAAGAAGCTGAAGTGGATGGTGGTGCGGGATTATTTCGAGATTGAGACGGCGTGTTTCTGGTACAAGGGGCCGGAGAATCCGGATCCGGCGGAGGTTGGCACGGAGATGTTCTTTATGCCGGCGGCTTCGAATACGGAGAAGGAAGG
>CAZZWG010000138.1:3158-8859 GCA_964657685.1 Verrucomicrobia bacterium Tous-C9LFEB
AATGCGTTGAAGGATGACGGGTCGACGGCTTGCGGGTGTTGGATTTACTCGGGGGTGTTTCCGGAGGAGGGTGTGAACCGGTCGCGGTCGCGGAAGACGACGGCGGGGGTGCGGACGAGTCCGGAGTGGGGGTATGCGTGGCCGTTGAACCGGCGGATGATGTATAACCGCGCGTCGGCGGATGCGGAAGGCAAGCCTTGGTCCGAGCGGAAGAAGTATATGTGGTGGGACGCGGAGGCGGGCAAGTGGGCGGGGCCGGATGTGCCGGACTTTGAGCCTACAAAGAACCCGGCCTACCGGCCGGCGAAGGATGCGAAGGGGATGGCGGCGATTGCGGGGGATTCGCCGTTCATTATGAAGGCGGATGGGAAGGGATGGCTGTTTGCGCCGATGGGGACGCAGGATGGTCCGCTGCCGACGCACTATGAGCCGATGGAGTCGCCTGTACCGAATTTGTTGTATCCGAAGGTGCGGGAGAATCCGACGATTGAGAGATATGCGGGGCCTTTGAATGAGTACAACTCGAACGATGAGGCGTACCCGATCGTGGCGACGAATTACCGGTTGACGGAGCACTACCTGAGTGGGCCGATGAGCCGGTTTGATAGCTGGCTGAATGAGTTGCAGCCGGAGATGTTTTTTGAGATCAGCCCGGAGCTGGCGGCGGAGAAGGGCATTGAGCACGGGAGCTGGATGGTGGTGTGGAATACGCGGGCGGCGCTGGAGGCGAAGGCCATGGTGACGCAGCGGATCCAGCCGTTGCATGTGAATGGGAAGACGCTGCACCAGATCGGCATGCCGTTCCATTGGGGATGGGCAGGTGAGACGGTGGGCGCGGGTGCGAATGATTTGACTTCGATCAGTGCGGACTCGAATGTGAGCATGCATGAGGCGAAGGCGTTTAGCTGCAATGTGCGCGCGGGGCGGTTGACGGACCGTGCTGAGATTGCGCCGTTGCGGGCGGAGCCGTGGCCTACGCGGGAGAAGTCGCCGGATACGGCGAAGTCGAACCAGCCGGAAGGACAGTTGATATGAGTGAGTTTAGCCTTCATGGGCAGACGGTTTCGGGGTTCGCGACGGACCTGGTGAGTACGTTTTTGCGGCCGGAGGCGCCGGCGGAGCAGGAAGAGACCGGGTTTTTTACGGACACGACGTTGTGTATTGGGTGCAAGGCTTGTGAGGTGGCGTGCAAGCAGTGGAACCAGCTGCCGGCGGATGGGTTCCATTGGACGGGGAACAGTTATGACAACACGATCGCGCTGAGTGACACGACGTGGCGGCATGTGGCGTTTGTGGAGCAGTTCGATCCGGGGTCTGACATTGGGCGCTGGTTGATGATGAGCGATGTTTGTAAGCATTGCCAGCATGCGCCGTGTGTGGAGGTCTGCCCTACGGGGGCGTTGATCTATAACGAGTTTGGGAATGTGTATGTGCAGCAGGATGTGTGTAATGGCTGTGCGAATTGTGTGGTGGGATGTCCTTTTGGGGTGATTAGTCGTAACAAGGAGGATGGGCGGGCGCATAAGTGCACGCTTTGTTATGACCGGCAGAAGGAGGACTTAGTGCCTGCGTGTGCGAAGGCTTGTCCTACGGAGTCGATCAAGTTTGGGAAGGTAAGTGAGTTAAAGGAGCATGCGCAGAAGCGGGTGGAGGAGTTACAGGCTGCCGGGCAGGATGATGCGTACTTGTATGGGGCGGAGGCGGCTGGGGAGTATAGCGCGCTGAATTCATTCTTTCTGCTGAAGGACAAGGCGAGTGTGTATAACTTGCCGGAGGCTCCGCGGCGGGGTGCGGCGCATTTGAAGAAGAACTACTTATTCAGCTTTGCGGCTTCGGTGGCGCTGACGGCTGTGTCGGTGCTGTTATTTGGGGGCGAGAAGCATGGCTGATGTTCTGGAGCGGAACCTGGTTGAAGTACAAGAGCAGGATGATCCAAAGGATGTGTTCACAAAACTGACGCCCGCTTACGACATTTTGAAAGCGGCTAAGCCGGACCGGGTGAAGGATCCCGGGTACTATGGCTTGCCGATCTTGAAGCGGCCGTTTTGGAAGTGGGAGATTGCGCTTTATTTCTTCTTTGAGGGCGTGAGTGCGGGGTCCTACATCCTTTGCACGATGGCGGGGCTGCGGGATAAGGAGCGGTATGCGGGGTTGATCCGTGGGGGGCGGATCCTGTCGTTCTTCACGATGGTGGTGTGTCCGCCGTTGTTGATTATGGATCTGGGGCGGCCGGAGCGGTTCCACCATATGCTGCGGATCTGGAAGAAGACGTCGCCGATGAACCATGGAGCGTGGGCGTTGAGCGGGTATGGGACGATTGCTTCGTTGTTGACGCTGGTGGGGTTGAAGCCGGGGTGGATGCCGTGGGGTGTGGGCGCGGACGCGTTGCGGTTTGCGCAGCGGTGGGTGCCGGAGCGGGTGATTGGGGTGCTGGGGCTGCCGTTTGCGTGGACGATGGTGAGTTATCCGGGGGTGTTGCTGGAGACGACGGCGAATCCGGTGTGGTCGCGGTCGCATTTTCTGGGGCCGCTGTTTGCGGCGAGTTCGATGAGTAGTGGGGCGGCGGCGCTGACGCTGTTGAACTACGGGTCAAAGGACCATGGGCTGCACAAGGCTTTGGGGACGTTTGAGGATGTGGCGGGGGTGGCTGAGGCGGCGGGCGCCGCGCTCTATCTGGGGGAGGCGAAGCGGGCGGCGCGGCCTTTATGGAAGGGTAAGCAGTCTGTGTTGTTCCTGGTGGGGGCGCTTGGTTTGGGGATTGTGGCTCCTGCGATTTTGCGGCGGAGCAAGAGTAAGTGGGTGCGGGATGGTGTGGCGCCGCTGCTTACCATTGCGGGAAGCCTGGCGTTGAAGTGGTCGGTGACGTATGCGGGACAGGAGTCTGCGCTGGATCCGGAGATGGCGAACTTCAATGGCGAGACGGTGGATGGGAAGGCGTATTGGGGGCCGAAGGCGCCGGCGGGGGCGGAGGTAGCGGCTACGGAAGGGGCGCTGGCGAGTTTGTAGGGAGAGCGTGAGGATCGCCAAAAGCGTTCTGCTGCGATATGTTCTCTTTCCGATCAGGGTTGGTCTTGCTGTTGGATCGTATAGGAGGCCTGTTCTGCCCTGAGGGGGGCGGGGTTGCTCAGATTCAGGCCGATCACCGGGTTGGGCTGGGCGATCTCCTTCGTTAATGGAATCTCGATGGTTTTGAAAAGCGGGCGCTCCGCGGCGGGAACATAAACGCGATAAAGGGCGGCAACAGCCATCCCGGTAGCGAAACCACCGACGTGGGCCCAGAAGGCGACGCTTGAGGCGGGGAAGAAGAGGGTGATGAGAGCGAGCAGAAATTGCTCGCCGATCCATGCGGCGACGGCGACGCGGGCCGTGGATTCGAAGGTCTTCAGCCGAACCCAACCGAGAAGGAGGATGAGATCGAAGCGATCGGTGGGATAGAGGACGAGGTAGATGCCTGCTATGCCGGAGATTGCGCCAGACGCGCCCACGCAGGGAATTCGCGCGTGTAGCGATGTTAACCAATAGAGTGTTTGGCCGCCGATTCCGCAAATGAGGAACGCGAGCAAGAATTGCAGGTGACCGAGAGTGGCTTCGATCTTCTTTCCGAAAACATAAAGAAACCACATGTTTCCGATGTAATGCCACAAGCCGATATGTAGAAAGAGCGCACTGAAGAACGTGAATGCGGTGGGGTGGGAAGCGACGAAGCCGTAAGTATTCAGAAAATCCTGGCCGTTGTTCCCCAAGGCAGGAAGAAGAAGAAGAGCGTCGAGTGAAGCGATGCCAACGATGATGACGGAGGGGCCAGTCTCGACGCGGTCGTGGGGCTTCGGCAGGCAGAACATGGAAGCCAACGTACCATCTCGCGCCGAACGAGGCACTTACCCTTTAGTAACAAGTTAAGTGTGGCGGAAGCGCGTGTGAGTCGAACACACCGTTGCCCTTGTCGGACGACCGCCGGTTTTGAAGACCGGGAGGACCACCGGATCCTAAGCGCTTCCTTGCTTGTGAACCAGTGATCTGGCCCTTACCAGCGTACCGCAGGGGGCTGGGCGTTGTGGGTTTGATGGTCTCTGGTGGGACTAGCGCTTCAGGATTTCGAAGTGGTCCTTTTCCTGCCAGACGGGGGTGCCGGCGGCGGGGTCGGCGAGGCGGAACATGGTGGCTTTGAGTTTGTTGGGTTCGAGGTCGAGCTGGATGTAGTGGAAGTTGGGGAAGTCCTGGCTCTGGTAGAGATCCTGCGGGGTTCGTTCGACCTGGTAGGGATGGGCGCCGCCGCCGCCGGAGACGAGGTAGGTGACTCCGGCTACGGAGGCGCGTTCGTAGTTGTGGATGTGGCCGGCGGTGACGAGGATTTCGGCGTGGATGTGGGGATGGATGGAGGTGAGGTAGTCGCGGAGCGCGATCTCGTTGGGGCGGGGGTTGTGGTCGACTTCGATGTGGGTCTGGATGTCGGCTACGGGGGGATGGTGGAGGCCGATGAGGACGAAGTCCACGGTTTTGGGAAGGCTGCGGAGCTGGGCGTCGAGCCAGGATCTTTGGGGGCTGCCGTCGGTGAGGTCGGACATGGTGTCGAGGTTGATGAGGGCGATGCGGGAGCCGAGGGCTACGGAATACCAGCGTTTGCCGCGGAGATCGGGGAAGTTGGCGTACCAGTTTTCGAGGCCGGCGACGGGGTCTTTGGAGAGCTCGTGGTTACCCATGGCGGGGTAGATGCGGAGGTTGGCTGCCTGCCAGGGTTGGGTTTCGAGCTTGAAGTTGGCGTAGTCGGCGGGGTCGTCGCCGCGGTAGGGGACGTCGCCTGTGAGCTGGACGGCGGAGGGGTGGAGAGTGGCGATGCGGTCGACGAGTGCTTTGCGGGCGAGGGGGTTGGCGACGGTGGTGTTGGCGGGGTCGTGGAAGCGCATGTCGCCGTAGAGGATGATGCGGACGGGGTTGCCGAGGGCGGCGTCGGGGACTGTGAAGGTGGGGCCGGGGGGTGTTTGGGCCGATGTTGTTTGGGCCGGAGCGAGGAGCAGGCCGAGGGTTGCTGCGAGGAGGGACCGAGACGCGAAATTCATGGGGAGAGTATAGGGAAGTGGTGTTACGTGGGTGTTTTGCGGGTAGCTCTACCCCTCCCCCTTTTTCCGCCAAAGTCTTCCAAGGAGGGACTTTAAGCGTCGACTGTGCAACTTATGGGTTGGCCGGTCTGCAACGTTGTTGCCGCTGAGCCGGGAGGTGGAGTGCGGGCCTAGATGATGGCGCGGAGGGCGGTGGTCAGGCCCTTTCGTGTGGCTTTGATGGCGGTGTCGCCGGCGTTGCGGGTGTGGGTGAGGGCTGATCTGTTTGGGGTTTCGGCGTGGTGAAAAGCTGTTGTTTCGATGGCGCCGCCGAAGAGGGAGTGGTGTTCGTCGAGGGCGTCGAGGGTGGTATTGAGTTGCCGGGTGACGGCTTCGGCGTCTTCGGCGAGGACGATCAGCTCGAGACTGATTTTTTGGTAGAGCATGGGCGCACCTCTTTGGCACCATGGTATGCCTTTTCTGTCCGGCATCGCGGGGGCTGGCGGGTTGGCGGGTTGGCGGGGTGGCGAGTCAGCGGGGTGGTGGTGGTGGGGCTTTGAGACTGCCTGGTTGGGTGTTGTGGGGTGGTCAGTGGGTCGCCGTTTGGATGATCTGGAGGGTGTTGGAGAGGTAGTTGGTGAGGTAGAGGGTTGCGTCGTCGCTTC
>CAZZWG010000139.1:0-8853 GCA_964657685.1 Verrucomicrobia bacterium Tous-C9LFEB
TGGTTCAAGCTCACCCACCGCGACATGGGTCCACGCTTCCGCTATCTCGGCCCCGAAGTCCCGGAAGAAGTGCTCATCTGGCAGGACCCAGTTCCTGCTGTCGACCATGCCCTCGTCGATGACAACGACATCATCGCCCTCAAGGCTAAGGTCCTCGCATCGGGCCTCTCCGTCTCAGAACTCGTCTCAACAGCCTGGGCCTCCGCCTCCACCTTCCGCGGCTCCGACAAGCGCGGCGGTGCCAACGGCGCGCGCATCCGGCTCGCCCCGCAAAAGGACTGGGACATCAATCAGCCCGCACAACTGTCGCGCGTGCTGAAGACCCTCGAAAAGATCCAGGGCGACTTCAACGCCTCGGCCACCGGCGGCAAGAAGATCTCCCTCGCGGATCTGATCGTCCTCGCGGGTAACGCCGGTGTCGAAAAGGCAGCCAAAGACGCTGGCATCGAGACCACGGTTCCCTTCCTCGCAGGCCGCACAGATGCCTCGCAGGAACAAACCGACGTCGCCTCCTTCGCCCCACTCGAACCTATCGTCGACGGCTTCCGCTCCTACGGCTACCGAAAGCAGGAGCCCGCCGAAGTCGCCCTCCTCGACAAGGCGCAACTCCTGCGTCTCACCGCGCCCGAACTCACCGTCCTCATCGGCGGCCTGCGCATGCTCCGCACCAACTTCGGCGGAACTTCCTTCGGCGTCTTCACCGATCGTCCGGAAACCCTCACCAACGACTTCTTCATCAACCTGCTCGACATGAAGTTCGCCTGGAAGCCCACCTCGGACTCGAAGGACACCTTTGAAGGCCGAGATCGCAAGACCGGGGAAGTGAAGTGGAAAGCCACGCGCGCCGACCTCATCTTCGGCTCCAATGCCCAGCTTCGCGCCGTCTCTGAGGTCTATGCCTGCGCCGACTCGCACGCGAAGTTCGTACACGACTTCGTCGCTGCATGGAACAAAGTCATGAACCTGGACCGCTACGACCTGACCGCTTCCATCGTCTAAACCGACCGCCTCACTTCAAAGCCCGGTTGACCTCATCCATGGTCGGCCGGGCTTTGCGTTTGTTCTCTTCATCCAACAGGCTTCACCTTCAAAGGACTCTCATGACCCTCGCCGAACGCCTCCTGCCCGAGCTCGAACAGCAACTCAACAACACGCGCAAGGTACTCAACGAGGTGCCGGACGGTCACAACGACTTCGCCCCGCATGAGAAGTCGATGCCGCTCACCAGACTCGCAGGACACACCGCCGAACTCGCCGGCTTCGCCTGCCTGCATCTCACCGTCCCCGGCATCGACATGGGCACACCGGAGGACCCACGCAAAATCCTCCGCATGCAGCGCAAGGCAGACCTCGTCACCGAATTTGACGCGATGGCCACCCGCCTCATCGAGACACTCAAAGCAACCAGCGACGCAACCTTTGACGAAAGCTTCACGCTGCGCAAGCAGGGCAACCTCGTACTCCAGACCACCCGCTACAACGCCTACCGCACCATCTTCCTCGACCACATGATCCACCACCGCGCGCAACTCGGGGTCTACCTCCGTCTGCTCGGAGAAAAGGTCCCCGCCACCTTCGGTCCAACCGCGGACGACAAATAGCAGCCTCTTCTACCGCCTCTTCCCCTCATCCTTCGCAAGCTGATTCGGCGCCCCTGGCGTCGGCAGGTTGTCGCTCACCTGCGCTCCAATTGCATGTCCCTTCGCCAGTGGCGAAGGGAGCGTGATCCCCGTACCCGAGACCCCCGAGCCCGCAGCATGCGCTCGAGCCAACGCAAGACACTCTCAAGGCGTCCTGACTTTCTTCAGAAACCGCCTCGCCTGCGCCAGGAAGCCACAAAAGAAAGCGGCGTTCCCACCGTTGAGGAACGCCGCCTACTCTTACAACGACAACTGATACTTCACACGGCCGGCAGGGCAGCCTTGCTCGGCGCCAGAATGTCATCCAGCCGGTCCGGCGTACCTTCTACGCGCTGCAACGACGGGTAACGCAGTCCGTCAAAGTACGGCACCGCGATCGTCCTGTACTCCTCACCACGCTTGAACTGCAGCTGCAACGGCTGGTGCGTCTTCTCCGCCTCCACGATCGCGGTACGCAGTCCCTTCGCGTCATACGCCGTTCCATTCACTGAGACAAACGTCATGTCCGGCGTAATCCCGGCCTTGAACGCCACACCGTCCCAGTTCACGTTCCCAACCGTCGCCGCGCCGCCGCCCTTTGGCTCCCGCACCGTCATCCCCAGCGAAGTCGAAAAGTCCGCCGCGCCAAAGTCCGCCAACTCGTCCTCATACCACTTCACCGGCGTATCCGTGTACACCAGCTTGTACCCGCCCTGCGTAAAGCCATTGATCGGCACCTCGGGATGCAGGTCATACACACGCGTCTGCAGGAAGCTCTTCCAGTCATACGGCGCCACCGCATTCAAGTCACGCACCACATCCTCGAAGGTATAAGGGGCAGTGATGAAACTGCCGTTGTACACCCCAAAAAACCGCTTGCAGAAATCATCCAATGACTTCTGCCCATTCGTCAGCTCACGAATCTTCGTGTCGGCATCCAGCCAGATCAGCATGCCTTCGGTGTAGTAGTCCTCCGGTCGCTGCCAGCTCACCCAGCTCACCGGCCGCCGGTGCGAAACAATCTCCTGGTTCGTCGTATCCACCAGCGGCCGCCAGTCCCTGCCCTTATCGACCGCAAAGCCCGCCGCCGTCGCCGCCAGAATATCCCGTGTCTGCTCGGGCGTACGCATCCCGGCACGTGCCGTCAGCACATTCCCCCAGTACTGCGTCATGCCCTCGTATACCCACAGCAGATCATCGCGCATCGGCACGTTAAAGTTCGGTGTCCACAGATCAGCCGGCCGTCGAAACTTGCCGTCCCACGAGTGCGTGTACTCATGCCCCAGAAGATCGCGGTCCAGCACGCCCTTTGACCACTCCGTCAGATAATTTGCCGGCCACCCATCCTCGCTCGACTGATGGTGCTCCAGCCCCACGCCACCCACCTGGTCGCTCACCAGCAAAAGGAAATCATAGTGCTTGTAATGGTGTGAACCATAGAGCTTGTCCGCCTCCAGCGCCAGCTTCTTGAACCCCTCCACCGCCTCCGGAGGTGCAGCAATACTCTCCGCCGTATCCCCGACAATGTTGATATGCACCGTATCCGTCGCTGTAGGCGAGAGATCCAGGCGGGATAGATAAAGCCCCGCAAACAGCGGCGAATCCACCAGCGTATTCAGCGTTGTGCGTTCAAACGTCACCGTCCCGTTATCGTTCGAAGATGTCTCCAGCGCCGTGGCATACTTCCATCCCTGCGGAAGCTTCAACGTCGCGTTCACCGCAATATCCCGCGAGTAAAAACCCGCCGGGTACAGCACCACCTCATTCCACTCCAGGTCCGCCATCACGTTCGAGACCTCAACCCGTCCCGCGCTGCCCTTCACCGGCGAAAGATAATCAAAGTCCACAGCCACCGTCTTCGCCCCTGCCGGCAGCGGCACATGGAACGCGTAAACATTCACCCGATCACGCACCCATTGCACGCGTTGCCCATCCACCATCGTCACCAGGCCACCCAGCGCCTCCAGCGGACCGGACGGCGCATGATCCCCCGGGATCCACTCCGGATACAGCAGCACCATCTCCTTGGCCCGCGGCTCCACCGGGATCTCCTCGTGGGCATGCTCCACGCGGTCAACGTTGTTGCTCAGGTCCACCGAAAGAGAGATCGACCCCACATACGGCTTGTCCACCGGCGCGGCGATCGGTGGCGGCATGGGAACAGGCTCCGGTTGTGCCTGCGGCTTGGACTGCGCCAGAGCAGCGCACGGCATGGCACTCGCGACGGCCAGGGAGAAAAGAAAACAGGAACGCTTCATATAGCTACCAGTGTAGCCACGCCGCCATCCCAGGGCGCCGGGGAGCGCATACGCCTGCTCACTCCATCTCCAGCGAAGCAAACCACGCGGCATAAGGCGTATTCTTCGCCAGGTGCCGGTTCCAGTCCGGAGCGCCATCCGTCCACCAGCACGCGCCACGCTCACCCAACGCTCGCTTCGCCTCTTCGATCTCTTGCCGCGCCCTCTCCCGCGCTTCGGCATCTCCCTTACGCATGGCCGCACCCTTGGCACGGCGCCCTCGCATCAACGCCGCGGTCCATCGCTGTCTCTCTTCGGCGGACAACGCCGGGTTCGAGCAGCGCCACAAACGCCCGCGCACCACGAAGTACCGCCCATCCGGAGTCGTCGGTAGCCCATCTCCCCTTCGATGGCAAACTCCTCCCCGCAGCATCCTTCCACCTGTTCTCCCCAGCCACCCAAAACTCCGTCAGACCCACGACACGCCTTCCTCCCCTCGCGTATAACCTTCCGAGTAGAAGGTAGTTCCAATGCGCCCACGTCGCAGGTTGTCCCGATTCGCCTCCCTCGCGGGTCCGCTCCTTCTCTGCTCAACCCTTCATGGACAGGGCGCTATCCCCTCGCCGGCCACACCACCCCTCGCCGATCCCGTGGCCATGCAGGTCGACCTCGCTTCACCCATCGGGCCCTACAAGCCAATCTACAGTTGGTTCGGCTACGACGAAGACAACTACACCACCATGCGTGATGGCCGCAAGCTGCTCGGTGAGTTGCACGACTTGAGCCCCGTACCCGTCTACATCCGCGCCCATCACCTGCTCACCAGCGGTGACGGACAACCCGAGCTCAAGTGGAGTTCCACGAACGTCTACAGCGAAGACGCAAGCGGCAAACCCATCTACGACTTCAAGCTCCTCGACGGCATCTTCGACGCCTACAAGGCCGCCGGCGTTCGCCCCATGGTCGAACTCGGCTTCATGCCCAGGGACCTCGCGGCAACACTGCCCGACCGTCATGAGCCTTACCAGGTGCACTACCCCGCCAGCACCGTCTCCGGCGCCTCCAACAATCCGCCCAAAGACTACGCCAAATGGGGCGAACTCATCCGCGTAGTCACCGCCCACCTCGTACAACGCTACGGACGCGAGGCCGTTCTGCAGTGGTACTTCGAAGTCTGGAACGAACCCAACATCGACTACTGGCACACCACCCCGCAGGAGTACTGGAAGCTCTACGACTACGCCGTCGCCGGTGTGCGCGCGGCCCTGCCCGGCGCCAAGGTCGGCGGCCCCGCTTCCACAGGTCCAGGCGGTGCCAAAGCCTATACCTTCCTGGATGACTTCCTCGGCCATGTCGAACACGGAAAGAGCGCCGCAGACGGAAGGGCCATTCCGCTCGACTTCATCTCCTTCCACGTCAAGGGCCAGCCGAAGATAAGCGGTGGCCACGTGCAGATGGGGCTCGACAAGGAACTGAACGACGCACAAAAAGGCTTCGAGATCGTCTCAAAGCATCCACAGTTCGGGAAGCTCCCCATCATCCTCTCGGAAGCCGATCCAGAAGGCTGCGCCGCCTGCTCCAGCAAGGTCAATCCCGCCAACAACTACCGCAACGGCACCCTATACCCCGCCTACACCGCCGCCGCCTACAAAAGGCTCTTCGAGTTACAGGACCGCTACAAGGTCAACCTCATCTCCATGCTCAGCTGGTCCTTCGAGTTCGAAAACAAAGACTTCTTCGAAGGCTTCCGCTCCCTCTCCACCAACGGCATCGACAAGCCCGTCCTCAACCTCTTCCGTATGCTCGCGCTCATGGACGGCACACGCGTAAAAACCACCAGCGACGGCCAGGTCCCTCTGGATGCCATCCTCACCGCAGGCGTCCGCGCCCACCCCGACGTCGATGCCTTAGCCACCAGGGCTACCGACAGCGCTGCCGTCCTGCTCTGGAACTACCACGACAACGCAGAGCCCGCCCCCGCAACCCCGGTCTCGGTCGTCGTCGCAGGCATCCCCACCACCGCGCATCGCGTGCTCGTCAGCCAGTTCCGCATCGACGACGAGCACAGCAACGCCTACACCCTCTGGAAGCAAATGGGCTCGCCGCAACACCCCACCGCCGAGCAATACGCCACACTGCAGAGCCGCGAAGGCCTTGAACTCATCACCTCTCCACAATGGATGGACGTCACGGACGGCCGCATCAACGTGAAAGCCACCCTGCCCCGCCAGTCGGTTTCCCTTCTACAGGTCAAGTGGAAGGAATAAGCGATGGCACGCGCAACCTCGCGCACCGTGCCACCCCTAACGCAAAAGGACCCACCGAAGCGGGTCCTTCCGCACATCACACCTCTATCGCCCAATCACAATCACCGTGAAAGAATCCGGCACAATCGCCGGCCGCGGCCGCGGATTCGCCGCCGTAGCCTCAGGCCGCGGCCCAAACTCCGCCGTCACCACGTAGGCCCGGTCCGCCGCCTCGTCATAGGCCATCGTGCGCGCACCCTTCTGCGTCGGCAGCTGCTCCACGTTCTTATACCCATGCGCCGCATCCACGACGCTGAAGGATCCATCGCCGCCATTCGAGCTAAACGCCAACTCATGCTTGGCATCGAACCCCGCCGCATCCGGCCCGTCCCCAATCGTCGCCGTCGCCAACTGCTTCCCACTCTCCGTATCGACGACAGCCATCTTCTGCCCATCGCACACCGAGAACAACCGGTGATGCGCCGGATCAATGGACATCCCCGAAGGCGAATCACACCCCGTCAAGGGCCACGTCCCCGTCATCGTCTTACTCTTCGCATCAAACGCCACAACCTCGTTCTTGTCTTCAATGTTATCGAAAACATGGCCCTTACCGTCCACCTGCGGGAACTCCGGCTTCCCCGGCACATCGATCGTCGCAACCACGCTCCGCGTCTTCGTATCCACCACGGAAACGTTCTTGCTCCGGCCATTAAAAGCCCAGACCGTCTTCGTCACAGGCTCATAGGCCATCCCATCCGGATTGGTCCCAACCGGAATGCTTGCGAGCACCGCGAAGCTCTGCCGGTCAAACACCACCACCGCATTGCCGCCACCGTCCGAGATGTACCCCACCTTCCCATCCGGGTCCAGCACCACCCCATGCGTTCCCTTCAACCCCGTGATGGACCCCACCATCTTGCCCGTGTTCGTATCCACTACATCCACGCGCGGCCCATGCGTCAGGTACAGCTTGTGTGCCCCAGGATCAGCCAGCAGATAATCCCATCCACCTGCACCGCCAAGCTTCCACTTGTCCAGAACGCGATAAGGCTGCTGCGCCTGCGCACCCGCCATCCAGCATCCAGCCAGGCAAAGCCCGGCCACCGCACCCATACTCAACGACCTAAGCGTCATATCATCTCCCGGCGAGCCAAACCCGCCTATCTTCCACTTTCGCGCAGTCACGTTAAGCCGACCTGAAGAACACCGCCACCGTCGTTCCCTCACCCAACGCACTCCTCACCTCAATCCGCCCCCCCACCCCATCCACGATGCTCTTGCAAATGGCCAGCCCCAACCCCGCACCACCCGTCAGCCGCGACCGCGAATGATCCGCCCGGTAAAATCGCTCAAACAGATGCGGCATCTCCTCGGCCGCAATCCCCGCCCCGCCATCCCGCACCTCCAGCACCGCCATCCCCGCCTCCCGCGCCAACACCACCGAAACTTCCCCACCCTCCGCACTATGCTGCACGGCATTCACAACCAGGTTCGACACAAGCGCCTCCGTAGCCTCCGCCGTCAAATACCCACTCACCGCCGCCCCCACGTCCGCCCGCAACAGCACCCCACGACTCTCCGCAAATCCGCCCAACCCCTGCACCGTCCGCTCCGCCACGCCCGACACATCACACACGGAGGAACATGCCCCAAGCCGCTCCTCAAACCGTGCCAGCGTCAACATCCGCGCCACCAGCGTCTCCACCCGCTCATTATCCGCAAGCACCCGCTCCAACCCCTCGCGATACTCCTCCCCCGTCCGCTCCCGCAGCATCATCAGCTGTACCGTCGACCGCACCACCGCGACCGCCGTCTTCAACTCATGCGCCGCATCCCCCACAAAACGATGCTGCGCCTCAAACGCCTCCCGCAATCGCTGCATGGCCTCCTCCAGCGCCCCCACCAACGGCTGCAACTCCAGCACCCGCGCCGCACCCGCCGGCGCCTCAAAGCGCAACGACACCGCATTCACCGCCCCCGCAGCCGCCGCCAACTCCTCCAGCGGCCCAAACAAGCGCTTGATCGCCACCAGCAACAACACCGTCGTGCCCAACACCAGCGCAACACCTACCGCCGCATAGAACGCCGCAGCCTCCCGGATCGCATGCTGAATATGCCGCATCGGCGCCGCATACACAATCGTCACCGGCCGCCGCAGCCCCACCCCCGCATGCTCATCGCGATCGATAATCCGCAAAGCCTCCCGCTGCAGCACCCCATACTCTTCCCCACGCACCCACTCCATCCTGAATCCATCCGCCGCTCGCGCAATCAGCCCTGCATCCGCACGCCCCGAACTCCCCAACAACCGGCCGCCCTGGTTATAAACCGCATAGGCATCCTCCCCGGGCAGCTTCAGCTCAAGCGGGTCAACCGCGACGTTATCCTCCGGGTCCTCCGCATCCTGCACCGCTCCCAGCAACGAATCCGAACGCCCCTGCAGCAGCACCGCAAACGCCCTTAAATGCGTTCGCCGCTCATGCCAAAGCGCCACCCCCGAGAAGCCCACCGCACACATCAACTCAATCAACAACACCGCCACCACACCACGCCGCACCAGGGACTGCGTCTTCATCCCTCCTCCCCGCCCCATGCCGCAATCCGGTATCCCCGCCCCCGCATCGTCTCCAGCACCATCGCCTCCGTCTCCGCCCGCAGCTTCCTCCTCAAATTCGACACATGCGCCTCCACCACATTCGAGTGGTGCTCCCACGTAAAGTCATACAGGTGCTCCAGCAACTCCCGCTT
>CAZZWG010000140.1:0-8786 GCA_964657685.1 Verrucomicrobia bacterium Tous-C9LFEB
CTGAAACCTGCGCAGAACCTGGCGCTGCTGCACCGCTCCACGTTCGATGGCGCCACGCTCACCAACGGATACCACCCGTTGTACTTCGCACTGATTACGGTCATCTCGCTCTTTGTACACACCATCCCGGGCATCTTCCGTGTGCTCTGGTTGCTGGATACCGTGTGTGCCACTGCCATCTTTCTTCTCACGCGAAAAATCTTTGCGCGTGTCACCTCCACACTCCTTGCGAATGGCCTTGCGATTGCGACTACGGCGCTCTGCATCCCGCTGCTGTGCGACCAGATGGAAGTCACACTGGCTTTGCCGCTGGGCTTTGCTTTCTTGTGTGTGGGCTTCGTGGATGCGGGGGAGCTCACACGGCGGTGGTCGGTCGGGCTCGGGTTTCTGGGCGCGCTCACGTTCCTCGCCCGCCTGGACGCAGGTTTGCTGGTGTTCCTGTATGCGGTGGCCTTGCTTTGCACGCGGGAGTTCCGGCAAAGATTATCGCCGGGCATCCTTCTTGGATTCGTAGCGGGTGTTCTTCCACTGCCGGTGATCTATCTCTGGCTCAACCTGCACTTCTTCGGCACGCTTCTGCCGGTATCCGGCATGGCCAAGCAGATGCGCCATGGCCACAGACTTTCTCTCCTGCTGCCCGGCTCGTTTAATGGAACAAGCGAGCTTCTCTTATGTGTTGCGATCGCGGCCGCTGTTTTCGCGTGGGCGTTTCGCCGCTTTCTGCAGGCGCGAGAGCGTATTTTTCTCTTTGCTGTTCTGGCCACCCCCTTTCTGTTCTACGGGCTGGAGATGGCTGTCAGCGATTGGCCTATCTGGAACTGGTATTTCTACGATCTCCGGTTCTCCGCAGCCGGTGCGTTTCTTCTTGTGGCGGTCGTTGCCTCGCGGCTACCTATGCCAGCTGCCCTGTCTCTAGAGAACACGCCGCTCGGCGGACTCATAGGATGGGCGCTCATGGCGTGCGCATCCTTTGTGCTCTGCGTCCAGCACTACAAAGTTGACCATTGGATGGTGGAGATTCAACATGCGGCGGATGTGCTCGATCGTTTCGCCGCCACGCATCCGGGTAAGTATGCCATGGGCGATCGCGCCGGCATGTTTGCCGTGGGGACATCCTCGCCCGTACTGCAGACCGAGGGTTTGGTCATGGACCGTGCCTACCTCAACCACATCCGCGCGGGGGATGACCTTCGCTCCGTGCTTGCCAGCTATGGCGTGAGCTACTATGTCGCCTTTGTTTTTAAAACCAATCTTCGGTGGCAGTGGCAGGGGAACTGCCTGCATGCCATGGAGCCCTCTATCGCCGGCCCGGACTCCCTGCGCATGCGATCAACCTTTTGCCAACCGCCGCTCCTGACCTTCCCGGGATTTGACGGAGAGTATTTCATCTACCGCGTGAGCACGCAGTGAAGCATGCCGCTGCGGAAAGAGGTCCAGGTACGCTCCATGCGCGATGTCTCTGAAAGGCTCACTCCTCTCCTGCGCTGGTCCTTCCTTGCGTTTCTTTCGATCGCACTGATCTTTTACATCGGCCGCACGCTGCACTGGCCGATGATGGTGAACGCGCCGGTCATGCACTACGTCGTTTTTCTCATGAGACACGGCCTGCGGCCCTACCGGGATATCACCGACATGAACATGCCGGGCGCTTACCTCATGGAGGGCTTCGGTATGGCTATCTTCGGCGGGGGAGACCTGGGTTGGCGTCTGTACGACTTCTTCCTTCTCGCTGTGCTGATGGCCTCCATGGTCGCCATCGCCAGACCGTATGACTGGCTCGCCGGCGTTTATGCCGCGGGCCTCTTCGCACTGCGTCATGGAAGCGAGGGACCATGGTTCGCAGGGGAGCGGGAGCAGGAGATGACCGTTCTCATCGCCGTGAGCTGCGCTTTGCTCTTTGTGGCAGTTCGGCGTGAACGGCCAGGGCTCTGCCTGGTGTTCGGGTTGTGTGCTGGACTGGCCGCGTCCGTAAAGCCGACGCTTGCCCCCTTCGGTGCGCTTTGTCTCTTCATCCTTTGGTTCGTGCTGAGGAGGAGAGCTCTCAAGCCTTTGCCCTACCTGCTGTGGAGCCTTGCGGGCTTGATCGTCCCGCTCGCTGCCAGTTTGCTCTTCCTGTTTCACTATCGAGCCTTTGGTTCATTCCTGTTCGTGCTGCGTGCGGTCACGCCGATCTACGCTTCGTTGAATGATCCAGGATGGCGCTTCCTGGTCGTTCATGCGGCGCCCCGGGAATGGCTTCCGCTCTTTCTGCTGGGAACCCTGGCTCTCCTTGTCCGGCGCAGGTGGGATTGGGAGCGCTGGGTCATCCTGCTGGCGGCGACCTGCGGCCTGGTGTCCTATTTCGTGCAGCAGAAAGGCTTCTGGTATCAGCGCTACATGTTCCTCGCCTTTGCATTGCTACTGGTCGCGATGGAGGTGCTTCCCTCCGCCACGCCGTCGCGCTCATGGCTCCGCTGGCTTGGCCTGGCCAGCCTGGCTTACGCTTCGCTCTATCTGCTACCGCGTTACTGTCGTACGTTCTCCAGGCTGCCGGCGACAAGCCCGTTGACACTGGCGATGGAGGAGGACCTGCGCACCCTGGGCGGCTCGCATCTGCAAAGAGAAGTGCAGTGCTTCGATATCACCTTCGGTTGCCTGAACTCGCTCTACCATCTGGGTCTGGTCGAAAACACAGGATTCACAGGAGACATGCTGCTGTTCCCAAACAAGCTCGACTCTGCTACCGCATACTACCGCGGGATGTTCTGGTCTGCGCAGGCCGTTCATCCCGCCAGTGTGCTCGTGCTCACGAATCAGGAGTTTGGCCAGAACAACAGCTTTCAACGATTTGCGCGCTGGCCGGAGCTGGAGCGGTATCTTGCGAACGAATACAGGCTGACTTCCACGCATACCTTTCCGCGTGAAGACAAAGGCACGGACCAGATTGACGCCCCGCCCGCGTACGCTCCCAGCTATCGCATTTACGTCCGCAAAGAGAGCATCACTCCGCCTTCGCAGGGGTTCTCGCGATGAGGGTGGAATCGGAAGGGAAGGCTGGAAACATGCAGCATCATGCAACGAAAAAGGAGGAAGGGCAGCGCCGTGGCGTGTTATGGCTCGGCTTGTTGAGTCTCTTCCTTGGGCTGCTCTTGTTGGATCGTGGATTCGTCCGTTGGCGAAACGATCCACGCGACTTTCCGGACGCCAGAGGTCACTATCTCACGCTGGCGGAGGTGGAGCCGGAACTTCGGGCGCGGATGTCCGACCAGAAGGCAGCCAGAACCATGATGATCGGCGGCACTTTCCTGCTTGCCGTGGCCGTCATCTCCTTTGCGGTTCGGCCCTTTCATAAGTAGCTGACGAGGTCGCGGGGCGATCAGTGCGTGCTGACGGTCTTCTCCGCTAAATCGTGCAGTCCCGCTCCGTTCTGCGCGCGGGTGTAAAACATGTGACCGCCCGGAAACTCATGCACCTCAAGTTGCCTGGCCAGAGTCGCGGGCAATTGGTTCTGCGTAAGGATGGAGCCCATGAAGGGGCACGAGAGATCGTTCCATCCATGCGCGATGATGACCTTCAATTTAGGATCGGCGGCAATGGCCTGGCGCAGGTCAGGCACAGAGCCGTGACGCAGGTCCTGGTTGCCGGCGCGATCCCATTGGCGGTTCACGTCGTAGGAAAGTGCGTTGTAGCGGGCGTCTGTCTTCCAGCCGACAACATGCGTGATGAAGTCCACGGCGGCTTCCGTGGTCGGGGCAATGATGCCGTCGAGGATGGGATCGTTGGACTGAAACTCCGGGGAGTAAGGAAAGGGATCGGGCGCAGTGACGTTGCTGTCATAGACAGAGCCGATTTCTCCCTGCTCGCGATGCACCTCGCGAAGGTACGCGCGCGTTTCGAGGCGACCGCCGGAGTAGCGAACGAACTTCGGATCAAGTCCCGTCATCTTCGTGACGGCATCGATCATTGTGTCCGTGGCCGCCTTATTTTGCGGACCGCCGATGAGGGCCGAGGCATAGGGCCCTTCGGTGTAGTCGATGACCGAACGCATGGCCTCGGGCGTCAGGTTGTTCTGTGACTCAAGGTGCGCCGCGGTGATGGAGGGCAGGGTCGTCATCCAGGGAACGGGACTCAGTGTGCCGTCACCGAAGTCCGGGTTGAGGTAGGGGCTGATCAGGAAAAGACCATTCACGCCGACGCCAAGCTGCGACTGCAGGTAATACGTCATGCGCGGACCGCGGTAGCCGCCATAGCTCTCGCCGATCAGGTATTTCTTCGCCAGCATGCGGTCATTCTTGACCAGCCATTTGTAGATGACCAGCGAAAGGTACTCGACGTCGGGCGTGGGGCCGTAGAAGAGCTTCTTGGTCTCGTTCTCGTCAACGAGCGAGCGCGAAAAGCCGGTGCCGATCGGATCGAGGAAGACAAGATCGGTGAAGTCGAGCCATGTGCCGGGGTTGTCAGTAGCAACAGCAGGATCGGAGGCGGAGTCGCCGGCATTTGCAAAAGCGATGTGCTTCGGGCCGATAGCGCCAAAGTTCAGGTAAGTCGAGCTCGCGCCAGGACCGCCGTTGAACGCAAAGGTCACGGGGCGCGTCTTGGGTTGGTCCTTCGCTGTATCCGCGATGTAAGCGATGTACATCACCTGCCCTGTAGTCTTGCCGTCCCTGGCCTTCAGGTCGATGGTGCCCACGGTCGCGGTGTAGTGAATCGTCTTGCCGTTGACGGTGATCGTCTGCGGAACAGACTTGTCGGCCGGCAGGCGGTCGGGAGAGGTCTTCGGCTCTTCGGGCTGCTTGGGGGTGTCCGCAGGGGCCGGGTTGGCGCCCGGTGCGGGTGTGTTCGCAGGGGCCTGGTTGCGGCGCTGGGCGTGGGCAGACGAGGCGACTGGCAGAACGAGAGCGAGCAGGAGCGCGGCGGCGCCGGGGCGGAGACTCATCTGTTTATCGTACTGATATCTTGCTCCCATGCTGAAAAGTTTCGTTCGGGCAATGGTGATGGCCGCCGGGCTGTGCGGTCTTGTAGGCGGTCTGTGTGCATCCGCGCAGGATTCAACCGCGATTAAAGACTCTTTGGCTTCCCTGCAGTTCCTGGAGGGCTCATGGAGCGCGCATGGAACAGGACAAGGCGCTGCTGCGGACGGCACGTACACCTTCCGGCGTGAGCTTGGTGGCCACGTGCTGGCGCGGCACGCGGCAGTCGCCGGCTGCAAGGGGCCCGCGCAATTTGATTGCGAGCACGGCGATCTTCTCTACATCTACACCGATGCGCCTGGGCAGCCGTTGAAAGCGATCTACTTCGACAATGAAGGCCACGTCATCCACTACCGCGTGAGCACCCCGGATTCGGGAACGGTGGTGTTTCTTTCAGAGAGCGCCGGTGGCGGTCCGCAGTTCCGGCTGATGTACACGCTGAAGGGCGGGATCATGGCGGGCAGCTTTGCGATGCAGATGCCCGGGCAGACCACCTGGCGGCCTTACCTGGAGTGGACCGGGGCGAAGCAGAGCACGCCCTGATAGATTCTGCATCCCTGCAGCTCCCGGCGGGCGTATAGGCGAGTGAAGACCGATGACGATCGACCCGGGCGAGTTCCGAAGACTGGTAACGCAGCATCAACGCATGGTGTTTTCCATTGCGCTGCGCATCGTCCGCGATCATGGAACCGCCGAGGAGGTGGCACAGGACGTGTTTCTCGAGCTTCACCGCTCTTCGGAGCGTCTGCAGAGCGAAGATCACATCCGCTTCTGGCTGCGGCGGGTTGCCGTTCACCGCGCCACCGATGCGCTGCGGCGCCACGCGCGCCAGCCCGAGGCCGGCGCCGACCTGTGGATGGAAGAGCAGCACGGCTTCGCGCCGCCGGACGCCGCTCTGCGCAACGGCGTGGTCAACCGGCTGGAGACGATGGTCGGCAGCCTGCCCGAGGCGATGCGCGTGGCGGTTGTGCTGAAGTACGGCGAAGAGATGTCTGCTGAGGAGATTGCCCGCACGCTCGGCCAGCCCGAAGCGACGGTGAAAAGCAATTTGCAACGGGGGCTGAAGCTGCTGCGGCAGAAGGCTGTCGTGACGATGAAGGAGTATGTGCGTGGACAGGGTGCCTGAGGCTATGGAGAACACGGAGAGGGAACAGGAACATGCGCTGGAGCGCGAACTCGCGGCCGCGCTGCAGCATGTCGACGCGCCTGCCGGCTTTGCGGACCGCGTGATGGCACGGCTGAACGAAGAGAAGGCTGGCCCGGCGAAGCTCCGCGGTAGATTGCTCAGGTGGCCGGTTCTGCGGCCCTGGTTCAGTGGCGCCGCGGCCGCCGCGCTGATCGCGGGCCTGTTCGCGACACAGACCGCTGTAGAACACCACCGCGCACGGGAGCGGCGTGTGCAGCAGGCAACGGCGCAGTTCGAATTAGCGGAGCGCATCACGGATCGCGCGCTCCAGCAGGCACGACGGCAGATACAACAGGCAGGCGTGCCGCTCGACTAAGTTTCCGAGGCAAACGAAGGAGTCACAAAATGGTAAGTACTACAAGAAGCAGAATCTGCAAGGGTGCGCTGCGCGGATCCATCTCGCCGCTCATTCTGTTTGCTGCCTGTGCAGGCACGGCGGGCGCGCAACAGGCCATCGTCGCGGAGGCCACGCACCCGGGGAGTCATCCGGTGTACGCGATGCTTCAAACCGATCCGCCTGCGCCCCCAGAGCCGCCGCAATCCAGCGAAAAACCCGCAAAAGACGACCTCTTTGCGGGAACGGAGAAGTTCGCCAAAGGAGCCAGCGACGTTACCGAAGTCAGCATGGATCCCGACTCGCTGAACCTCGTGGATGGCGACGCCGCCAAGAAGGCGCACCGCACCATCCTGAGCGTGGTCAAGACCTATAGCTACGACAAGCCGGGGATGTACAAGATGTCCGACGTGGAGGAGTACCGGCAGAAGCTTGAAAGAGGCGACTGGCGCTGCTCCCTGCATACGCGCGATCTGAAGTCCGGCGAGTCGACCGATATCTGCAGTCGCAGGCGCGCGCCTGACATGATCGAGAGCGCCATCATCACCATTGAACCGAAAGAACTGACCTTCATTCACACCATCAAGAGGAGCAACGGGCAGGGCGGAAGTCTGGATCTGGGCAGCATGCCGGAGGCTTTCGTCCATCTGCCACCGAACGTCGCGATGCTGATGTACCAGCCCGACCTGGCAGCGGAGATTCTGGCGCAAACCGCGGGGATCCGGGACAGGATGCCCGAAGTGATGGAGAGCCTGCGGTCAGCCCAGGAGCTTGGTTCCCATGAGGTCGAGCAGGAGATGAAGAAGCTGCAAAGGGATATGAAAGACTTTCCCGCCATGCCGGCGTTAAGCCCGGAGCAGAAGGACAACCTTCAGAAGCTGCAGGATCAGCTGAAGGACATGGAGAAGCACTCATGAGAACGGGAGCGCGCATGACGAAACTACCTGGCATCTTCCTGACGAGTCTCCTGGCTGTAGCCGCTCCCGCCCAGACCGGCGCACCGGTCGCAACCAGCGCGGAACACTGGGGGCAACAACGCTCTTTTGCCGTTGTCGAAGACTCGTCCATCCGCACGTTCCAGGGAGACTGGGACGTTAACGCACCCCTGTACCGGTATGTGAAACAGCACCCGGGAAGCTACATCGTCTTCTCGCAGGCGGGTACGCTTTACACGCTGGACGCCCCAGAACGCATAGCGGAGGTGCATAAGCTTTATGCGCCGATCGAGGAGATCGCTCTCAAGCAGAAGGCCCTTGCCCACGCGCAGGGAGCGCTCGCAGGCGAGCAAGGGAAGCTGTCGCACTCGCAGCAGGCTCTGTCGAAGAAGCAGCAATCGCTCAGCATGGAAGAGAGAGCTGCCGGCACCCCCGAAGATCAAACCCGCATTGGCCGCGGCCAGACCACGCTGGGCCAGGCGCAAAACGACCTCGGCCGTACGCAGGGAGACATCGGCGGTCAGCAGGGCGATATCGGTGCGCTCCAGGGAGCGCTGGGCCGGCAGCAGGGCGACCTTTACAGGGCAGCCAACAAGCGCCTGCAAACCATCTTCGATGGGTGCCTGGCCGATGGCACCTGCCGCCGCGTCACCTCCTGAAGCGCCGGGCCTCCTGATCCAGCCATCTCGCAAGTCCTGAAGCATCCCCCTACAATGGAGGTCGATGTCGCTGGTCTTCGATGTTTCCGCGGTAGGTGCTGAAGGGGGCCGCCGCGGCGCGCTGCATCTGCCGCACGGCACGGTGCAAACCCCCGTCTTCATGCCGGTAGGCACAGCGGCAACGGTGAAGACCGTCGAGCAGGGCGTGCTGGAGACCCTGGGCGCCGACGGACGCGGCGCTGACATCATCCTCGCCAACACCTATCACCTGTACCTGCGCCCCGGGCATGAACTCATTCGCCGCCTGGGAGGCGTGCATCGCTTCATGAGCTGGACGCGGCCTATGCTGACCGATTCCGGCGGGTTCCAGGTCTTTTCTCTTGCCAAGCTGCGCAAAATCACCCCGGACGGCGTCGAATTCCGCTCGCACCTTGACGGCTCTAAACACTTCTTCTCCCCCGAGCACTCGATTGCGATCCAAATCGCCCTTGGCGCCGACATCATCATGGCCTTCGACGAGTGCGTCGAGACCCCCGCAAGCTGGGAGCGTACCCGCGACTCCATGGGCCTGACCCACGCCTGGGCACGCCGCTCACTCGAGTACTGGAAGGCGCACCGGCATGAGGTGCCGTGGGATCTTCCGCCTGGTTCCCATCCATCTCTCTTCGGCATCGTGCAGGGTGGCATGTATAGAGATCTCCGCCGGGAGTCTGCCGAGAGGCT
>CAZZWG010000141.1:0-5264 GCA_964657685.1 Verrucomicrobia bacterium Tous-C9LFEB
GTGGATTGGCTTAGGGTGCCTTCGTCGGTGACGGCGATGAGGGTGGTGGACCAGCCTTTGGGGGTGGGGGCGAGGCGGAGGAGGGCGGGGCGGTTGAATTGAGTGCAGGCGAGGAAGAGTTGGTTGTTGGCGGGGAGGGCGGGGCTGGCGCCGGGTGGGAGGTGGAGGGTGGAATCGGTGGGGGCGGTGGGGAGGGTGACGCCTTCGGGAAGGGGTATGGGGGTGAGGGTGCCGGCGGTGTAGATCCAGAGGGTGGATGGGGACCAGAGGATGAGGTGTTCGGTTTGGGTGGTGTTGTCGTGGAGGAGGACGGGGCCGCAGAGGGGGGTGTCGGCATGGGCGACCGTGAGGCGTTGGCCGGGGGCGCCGTTGAGGGAGAGGTGGCAGAAGCTGGTCTGGTCAGCGTAGCGGCTGAGAGCGTAGACGGAGCTGCCGGCGGCGACGACGAACCGGTACCCGTCACGGGAGTTGACGAGGAAGGTTTCGCCGGGGGCAGGTGCCAGGTCGCGGCGCTGGCGGGAGTAGAGGCCGGTGATGAGAATGCGGTCGGCGGTGGCGAGGACAGCGCAGTCTTCCGCGCGCGGCGGAGAGGAGTAGCCGAAGGGATGGTGGAGACGGGCGGCGGTGAAGGCGTGCGTTTGCGGATCGGCCCAGAAGCGGTCGTGAACCTGGAGTTGATCGGTGGGAGCGGCGTAGGGGTTGAGACGGTAGAGGTCGCCGGTTTCGCCCAGCGCCCAGAGAAAGCCGGCTAAGGATTGGGGGCGGGTGGTGATCTGGGCGGGGATGACGGTGCGGCGGGGTTCGGCGCGGAGTGCTTCCGGGTCGACGGGGTCGGTGGTGCTCCAGGTTGTTTCCGCGCGTCCGCACTGGCGGCAGAAGAGGGCGAAGGGACGGCTCCAGCATCCGCAATACGCGCAGGCGGTGACCGGCAGGCGGCAAAGGGTGCAGAAGCCTGTGGCCTGGCCGGTGCGCAGGGTGCCTGCGCAGTGAGGGTAGGGACAAGTCAAGGGAGCTTCGGTCAGAATGCCTCAGCGGAGCCGGGTTTGTGGGTGGTCCCGGTGTCCGGATGTTCTCTCATTTTGTGGGTGAGGTAGGGAGAATGCAACTTGTTCACGAGAATGAGGCGGGGGATTTTTGTGGCCGTGGTTTTAGGCAGGTCGCGGGAGTCCTGGCTTGGAGTCTGACCATCCTTACCCGGCGGCTAAAGCCGGATAGGTGACGGGGCTTTGTGGCCCGGCTGAAGCCGGGCCCTGACGAGACAAAGACTTGCAGGACCCCGATTGCGTGAATACAGGAACGCAATTCCAGTGCTGCAGGACTCCGGTTTCCGTGATTGCAGGAACACAATTTCCGTGCTGCGGGACTTTGGTTTCCGTGCTGCGGGTGCCTCAAGTCGAAGAGACTTGAGGGCAGAGCTGGTTGCGGGTGCGTATACTCGCTGCACTTTCGATTGGGGCGTTTGTCAGGTGCTGCGTTCCGCAAGGAGAGAACGTCGGTGAATTACAGAACGAGTTTTTTGGGTCTGGTGGTGGTTGCGGTTGGTGCGTTGCCGGTTTGGGCGCAGGTTGTCCCTGCGGAGAAGGCGAACGAGGCGAGGATTGATCGTCTGCTGGGGCAGATGACGCTGGAGGAAAAGGTCAACCTGATTCGCGGGGATGTGGAGCCTGCGGCGACGAACCAGGGGCAGGCGGGGTATCTGCCGGGGGTGCCACGGTTGGGTGTGCCTTCGCTGCGTTTTGCGGATGGGCCTCCGGGTGTGTTGACGCGGGTGGCGGGGCAGGCGCAAACGGCGACGATGGGGGTGGCGGCGACGTGGAGTGTGCGCGATGCGGAAGCCAATGGTGTGGCGATTGGGAGGGAGGCGCGTTCTTTGGGAATTGATGTGGTGTTGCAGCCGTTCATCAACATTGACCGGGACATTACGTTCGCGCGGAGTTACAACACGCTCGGCGAGGACCCGTTTCTGAATGGGGCGATGGGGGCGGCGGAGGTGCGCGGGGAGCAGGCGCAGGGGGTGATGTCGCAGGCGAAGCACTTTGTGGCGTATGACTCGGATTCGTACAACATCTTTGTGGATCAGCAGGCTTTGCACGAGGTGTATGTTGCGCCGTTTGCGGCGGCGATCAGGGCGGGTGTGGCTTCGATCATGTGTTCTTACAACAAGGTGAATGGGGTGTTTGCTTGCGGGAATAGCGACACATTGAAGACGATTCTGCGGGATGAAGTGGGGTTCAAGGGGTTTGTTACGTCGGACTGGGGAGGCGTGCACAACGTGCACTTCCTGAACGAGGGGCTGACGATGGAGATGCCGGGGGAGGTTCCGGACGATAGCCCTTTTGCGGGCATGATGCACACGTATTTCCGGACGAAGCCTGCGAATACCGCGGCACCGACGAAGCCGAATGAGGCTGCCCTGGCGGGGATGCTGGGGGGAACGATTCCGGAAGAGACCAAGGGCCGTGGCATGAACCTG
This sequence comes from Verrucomicrobia bacterium Tous-C9LFEB, assembly GCA_964657685.1. Lineage (GTDB taxonomy): Bacteria > Acidobacteriota > Terriglobia > Terriglobales > Acidobacteriaceae > Granulicella. Next base: position 2,474 of record CAZZWG010000141.1, read on the forward strand.
GATGCGTTTCCGAGGGAGAGCGATCCTGCGACGTTGCGGTCGGCTTTGCAGGACGGGTCTATCTCGGAGACTACGGTTACGGCGGCTGCGCGGCGGGTGCTGTATGAGATTGACCGGTTTGGGTATCTGGATGGCAAGCAGAAGCATGAGGTGACGCCGCAGGACTTCAAGGCGAATGGCGAGGTGATCGAGAAGACGGCTGAGGATGCGGCGGTGCTGCTGAAAAACGAGGGTGGGGTGCTGCCGTTGAAGCGGAGTGGGACGGTGGCGCTGATTGGGCCTACGGCGGGGCAGGTGGCTTCGATTGGGACGTTTGGGGAGCGGTCGCCGGGGCGGCCGGAGCTGCAGGTGGGGCCGTGGGCGGCGATGAAGCAGCTTGCGCCTGGGATGAAGGTGGCGTTTGCGGTGGAGGACGACATGACGGGGTCGCCGATTGGGGCTGCGCGGCTGAGTCATGATGGGAAACCTGGGCTTTTGCGGACGGATGCTAAGGGTGGGAGCCGTGTGGATACGGTGCTGGATTTTACGGGCGGGAAGGCGTTGCCGCCGAACAGTGTTGTGACGTGGAAGGGCGATGTGGAGGTGCCGACGGCGGGGGCATATTGGTTCTACCTGCAGGTGATGGGGACACGTGGGGTGCTGAGCATTGATGGCAAGGAGGTGGGCCGGAGCGGGGCGGTGAAGGGGACGGTGCATGGCGATGTGCAGCATGCGACGCAGGACAATGGCTTGCCGACTACGGATGGGTTGGACAATATCCGGCGGGCGGTGGAGTTGAGTGTGGGCAAGCATGCGGTGGAGGTGGTGACCTCGGTGGACACGTCGAATGCGCCGGTGCAGGTGCGGTTGAACTGGATGACGCCGGAGGCTCGGCAGGCGGCGCATGCGGCGGCGATCGCGGCGGCCAAGGGTGCGGAGACGGCGGTGGTGTTTGTCTGGACGCGGGATAAGCCGCATTTTGAGCTGCCTGGGGAGCAGGACCGGTTGATTGAGGAGGTGGCGGCGGTGAACCCGAATACGGTGGTGGTGCTGAATACGAGTCAGCCGGTGGCGATGCCTTGGATCAACAAGGTGAAGGGCGTGGTGGAGATGTGGTGGCCGGGGGATGAGGGTGGCGTGGCGGAGGCGAAGACGTTGCTGGGGTTGAATAATCCGGGCGGGAAGCTGCCGATGACCTGGGGTAAGGCGTTGGCGGATTACCCGGCTACGTCGCCTGCGCATCCGGAGCGGTCGGTGAAGGGTGTGGAGGGGAAGACCACGTTTTCCGAGGGTGTGCTGGTGGGGTACCGGTGGTTCGATGAGGAGAAGATTGAGCCGCTGTATCCGTTTGGGTATGGGTTGTCTTATACGACGTTTGCGCTGTCTGGGGCGAAGGTGGAGGCGGCTGGCGATGGTGGAGTGGATGTGTCCGTGACGGTGAAGAATACGGGGGCGGTGCGGGGCGACGAGGTGCCGCAGGTTTACCTGGAGGCGCCTGCGGAAAAGCCTGCGGGGGTGCAGTTTGCGCCGCGGACTTTGGTTGCGTTTGAGCGGGTGTCTTTGAATGCTGGCGAGGAGCGGCGGGTGACGATGCATGCCCCGCTGCGTGGGTTTCAGTACTGGTCGGTGGAGAAGAAGGCTTGGGTGAAGCCGGAGGGGGCGAGGACGCTGGTGGTGGGGACGTCCTCGCGGGCGCTGCCTTTGCGGGTGGAGGTGGCTGGGCGTTAAGTGGGGCGTCAGGAGCGGAGGGTGCGGCGTTCTATGCGTTTGTTGCACTCGGCTACCGGGACGAGGCGGTGGACGTAGAGGCCTGGGGTGTGGATCTGGTCCGGGTTGAGGGGAAGTTCCGAGAACTCTTCGAACTCGGCGAGGGTGCAGCGGGCTGCTGTGGCCATGACGGGGTTGAAGTTGCGGGCGGTCATGCGGTATTGGAGGTTGCCGTAGCGGTCGGCGCGCCAGGCGTGAACCAGGGCGAAGTCTGCGGTGAGGGCTGACTCGAGGATGTGGGGTTTTCCGTTGAAGTCTCGGGTTTCTTTGCCTTCTGCGGCTAGTGTGCCAGCGCCGGTGGGGGTGTAGAAGGCGGGGATGCCTGCGCCGCCGGCGCGGATGCGTTCGGCGAGGGTGCCTTGCGGGACGAGGGTGAGTTGGAGGGAGCCGTCGAGGACGCGGCGTTCGAGGAGGCGGTTTTCGCCTACGTAGCTGCCGATGTGGGAGGCGATGCGGTTGGCTTCGAGGAGGAGGCCCATGCCTGCGCCGTCGACCCCCATGTTGTTCGAGATGGTGTGGAGGTCGGTGGCTCCCCCGCGGAGGAGGGCGTGGATGAGGGTTTCGGGGATGCCGCAGAGGCCGAAGCCTCCGAGCATGAGGGTGGCGCCGGAGGGGATGTCGGCTACGGCGGCGTCGGCGTTGGGCCAGAGCTTGTTCATGCTGTTTCGCCTAGATCGCTTGCGGTGCGGTAGCGGATAGTGGGTGGGATGTGGAGGGTGGCTTCTGTGGCGGCTACGACCTGTTCAGGGGTGGTGTCTGGCATGCATTCGCGGAGGATCCAGGCGTTGTTTCCGCGTTCTATGACGGCGAGGTCGGTGATGAGGAGGTGGACGCAGTTGACGCCGGTGAGGGGGAGGGTGCAGCGCTTGAGGAGTCTGGGGGCGCCGTCCTTGGTGGTGTGTTCCATGGTGACGACGACGCGGCGGGCGCCGGCGACGAGGTCCATGGCGCCGCCCATGCCTTTGACCATTTTGCCGGGGATGACCCAGTTGGCGAGGGAGGCGGTTTCGTCGACTTCGAAGGCGCCGAGGATGGTGAGGTCGAT
>CAZZWG010000141.1:5364-8688 GCA_964657685.1 Verrucomicrobia bacterium Tous-C9LFEB
TTTAGCCGGCGCCGGCGGAGGATTGGGCTTTTTTGAGGAAGAAGCAGAGGGGGGCGCAGGCGATGCAGAGGAAGCCGAAGTAGCGGAGGACGTCGACGTAGGCGAAGACGGAAGCCTGGGCGGTGAGGGCGTTGCTGGTGAGGGTGAGGGCGCGCTGGGTGCTGAGGCGGGGGCCGGCGTGGTGGGCCATGCGGAGGGTGAGGCCGTTGAGCTGGCGGTGGAGGAGGTAGCTGGCGCCGGAGAAGTTGTGAAGGAGATCGTAGCGGTGGGCCTGGGTGTGGCGTTGGGAGATGGTGTTGGCGACGGAGATGCCGATGCTGCCGCCTACGTTGCGGAGGAAGTTGAAGATGCCGGAGGCGTTGCCGGTTTCGGCCTTGCTGATGGTGCCGAGGGCGATTTTGGTTAAGGGGACGAAGATCATGGAGAGGCCTACGCCGGAGAGGGTGAGGGGCCAGAAGAGGGTCCAGGGGGAGATGTCGAGGGTGAGGTTGCCGAGCAGGAGGCCGGAGTAGCCGAGGATGGCGAAGCCGCCGGCGACGATCCAGCGGGCGTCCATCTTGGAGACGGCTGCGCCGACGATGAGGGCGGCGGCGAAGGAGCCGATGCCGCGGGGGCTGACGGAGAAGCCGGAGGCGGTGGCGGAGTAGCCGAGGAGGTTTTGGAAGAAGACGGGGAGGATGGTGGTGAGTCCGTAGAGGACGGCGCCGAGGGCGAAGACGAGGACGGAGCCCCAGGCGAGGTTGCGGTCGCGAAGGGCATTAAGGCTGACGAGGGGCTTTTTGGCGCGGAGCTGATGGACGATGTAGGCGGTGAAGAAGACGACGAAGATGAGGGTGCCGGCGATGATGCGGACGTCGCCGAACCAGTTTTGTTCCTGGCCTTTATCGAGGACGAACTGCATGGCGGCGACCCAGATGCCGAGGAGACCGAAGCCGACGCCGTCGAATTTGCCGGGGTTTACGCGTTGGATTTCCGGGGGGTCTTCGAGGACGTGGTATTGCATGATGAGGGCGACGATGCCGATGGGGATGTTGATGTAGAAGGCCCAGCGCCAGGAGATGGCGTCGGTGAGATAGCCGCCGAAGGCGGGGCCGATGACGGGGGCGAGGACGATGCCGAGGGCGAAGAAGCCGAGGGCCATGCCTTGCTTGGCGGGGGGGAAGGCGTCGAGGAGGATGGCTTGCGAGAGGGGCTGGAGGGCGCCGCCGGCGGCTCCCTGGATGATGCGGGCGCCGAGGATGAAGCCGAGGGTGGGGGAGATGCCGCAGAGGAAGGAGGCGAAGGTGAAGATGGCTACCGAGACCATGAGGTAGCGTTTGCGGCCGAAGCGTTCGGCGAGGTAGTTGGAGGCGAGGAGGAAGGCGGCGTTGGAGACGAGGTAGACGGTGAGGACCCACTCGGCTTCGTCGGTGGTGGAGGCGGTGGAGCCGGCGATGTAGGGGACGGCGACCGAGGCGATGGAGGTGTCCATGACCTCCATGAAGGTGGTGAGCATGACGGCGAAGGCGATGAGCCAGGGGTTGACTTTGGGTTTGGAGGGCATGCGCTGTTGCGGTCTCCGGGGGTGTCTTTCGGGCTATTGAATCTGGGCGGACTGGGCTCGATGAAAGAGTAGTGGCTGGCCTAACCCCACCCTTCGCTTCGCGAAGAATGGGGCACCCGCTTCCTGGGCTATTCCGAGGCTTACCTGACCCAGACCTTGGGGACTACGCTCATGCCGGGGGTGAGGCGGTCGAGGTCGGGTTGGTTCGGGCGGAAGCGGATGCGGACGGGGAGGCGTTGGACGACTTTGACGTAGTTGCCGGTGGCGTTTTCAGGGGGGAGGAGGGAGTAGATGGCGCCGGTGCCGCCGGGGAGGGCTTCGAGCCAGCCTTCGAAGGATTTTTTGAGGGCGTCGACGTAGATGGTGACGGACTGGCCGGGGCGCATGTTGGTGATTTCGGTTTCCTTGAAGTTGGCGGTGACCCAGATGTCGTTGGTCTGGGTGAGGGCGAGGAGTTCGGTGCCGGGGGCTACCTGGTCGTTGAGCTGGACCTGTTTGTCGCCGATGATCCCGTCTTCGGGAGCATAGATACGGGTGTATTCGAGGTTGAGTTCGGCCTGGTCGGCGGCGGCCTGGGCGGCCTGGGTCTGGGCCTGGCGCTGGGCGAGGGTGGCGCGCTGGATGGCGATCTGGCGGGGGAGGTTGGCCTTGGCTTCTTTGAGTTGCTGCTGGGCCTGGCCTAAGGAGGCCTGGGCGGAGAGGACCTGTTTGGCGGCGGCGTCAGCGGTTTCACGGCGGGAGCTGACGACGGCGGCCTGGGCGCGTTGGTTGGTGGCCTGCTGGTCGTATTGCTCGCGGGAGACTTCCTCTTTGACGACGAGGAGGCGGTAGCGCTCTTCTTCGCGGGCGGCGTTCATCTCGTTGGCTTCGGCCTGGTGGAGGTCGGCTAGGGCGGATTGGTAGCGCTCTTCGCTTGCGGCGACGTTGGCCTGCTGGTTCTGGATGTTGAGCTCGGCGTTCGTGACCTGGGTGCCCTGGGTGGTGGCGGTGATGGGGACGTTGGGTTCCTGGGCGGCTACGGCGGCTTTGGATTGGGCAAGCTGGGCGATGTTGTTTTCTTTGGTGACCTGGTTGTCGCGGGGGTCGATCTGGACGAGGAGCTGGCCCTTCTTGACGCGGTAGGTGTTTTCGACGAAGACGCCGGTGACGAAGCCGGAGATGCGGGGAGAGATGGGGTCGGTGTGGCCATCGATGAAGGCGTCGTCAGTGGATTCGTAGCTGGAGAGGTAGCGGTAGAAGATGAAGCCGGCGATGAGGAGGATGAGGGTAGCGAGGACGATGCCCGCGGCGGCTACGGGGTTCTGGCGGATCCAGTGGCGGGCTTTTTCCTTGGCGGGCGGCTGTTGGGGTTTCTGGTCCTTGTCGCCTTCCTTCTTCTCATCGTCGCCTCCTTCTTTCTTTTCGTCTGCGGGCTTCTGTTGGGCCTGCTGGCTGCGGAGATGATCGAGTTCTGCACGGAGGCGGGCCTGCTCGTCGTAGAGCATGCGGACGGCGAGATCGGTGTGGGGTTCGCCGGGGGCGGCGGGCGGGATTTGGGAGGGCGGCGTGCCTGGCGAATAGTCGGGCATGGGTATTTATTTCCTAAGGAGTTGGGGCAGGGTTTGTTCGGCGTTGCCCATGGCGCGGGCGAGCGAGACTTTAGCGAGGTTGTGCTCGAAGACGGCGGAGATGTAGTCGTCGTCGGCCTGGACGACGGCTTGCTCGGACTGCACGACTTCGACGGTGTCGGTGACGCCGGCGACGAAGCGGTCGCGGGACTGGGTGAGGGTTTCGTGGGCGAG
>CAZZWG010000142.1:0-1560 GCA_964657685.1 Verrucomicrobia bacterium Tous-C9LFEB
AAGCCTCTCTTCGACGCCGGCGCCGCTACCCCCCACGCCGCCTTCGCCCCATCCCTCGAGCCCTTTCCCCTCATCCTCCTCTCCCACGGCACCGGCGGCTCTGCCGGCCAGCTTGCCTGGCTCGGCACCGCGCTCGCCCGCGCCGGCTTCATCGCCGCCGCCGTCGATCACCCCGGCAACAACGCCGTCACGGGCTACACCGTCGAAGGCTTCACGCTCTGGTGGGAACGCGCAACGGACCTTTCTGAAGTCCTCGACGGCCTGCTCACCGACCCGGAACTCAGCCCCCACATCGACAAAGACCGCATCGGTGCCGCCGGTTTTTCGCTCGGCGGCTACACCGTACTGGAACTTGCAGGCGCCCGCACCGACTTCTCCGCACTCTCGGATCTTTGCCACAAGACCCCTGCCGACACGGTCTGCCACGTCCCGGAAATGAAAGACATGCCCGCCGATCCGGACCATCTGCTCGAAGCCGTCCGCAAGAGCAGCGGCGAAAGCCTCGCCCGTTCTGCCGACAGCTTTCGTGATCCCCGCGTCCGCGCCGTTTTCGCCATCGCTCCCGCGCTCGGGTTCACCCAGACGCCGGAGAGTCTGCATGGGATCCGTATCCCGGTCGCCATCGTTGTTGGCTCAGCCGACCCGATCGCTCCACCCGCCAACAACGCCAACCTGCTGAAGACTGGCATCCGCGGAGCCCGCGAAACGATCCTCCCCGGGGTAGTTCATTACACGTTTCTGGACGCCTGCACCCCGGCCGGGAAAGAGGCCAATCCCGGGTACTGCACCGATCCCCCCGGCGTCGATCGCGTCGCTGTCCACAATCAGGTCAGCGACCTGGCAATCCAGTTCTTCGCCCGCACCTTCCGCATGAAGTAGATGTCGCCGCAGTTCGCCTCTAAGGCTGCTTTGGTCGCGATGCGTCCAGAATCGAGATCTGCTCAGGTTCCATTTCGCCGCGAATCTGCAGCATGAAGTGCGTGTACGCCTTCCCCAGTTCCGCCCGGGCCTGCGAAACACGGTCGATCTGCGCGTAAAGCGTGTTCTCGTCCAGCGTTGTAGACCTGTACATCGCGTTCAGTTTGGCCTGCTCTCCCTGGTAGTCCTGCAGGCTTTTCGAAAGCGCCGGACGGCTGGACTCGAAGATGGAGTCCATGTGCTGCTGCTGCTCCGGGCGCAGCTTCAGATCCTTCGCAAAGTGCTTGTCATCCCACCACCGGCCCAGAAGGCCGAGCTGCGTCTTGCTGCGCATGCCGCCGACGGTTCCCGCAGACTCCGGCGCCCGGTTCGGGTTCACGCCCCCATTGTCACGGGCGTAAATACCGCCGGGGGCGAAACCCGGCCTCTCAGGAACACCCTGCGCTCCGGGTCCCTGATCCATCGGCCTGCCGACTCCTCCCTCCCGACGGCCTCCCCCTCCGCCGCCATGCTGGGCAAGGGAGGGCGTTGCCGTTGAACCAAGCAGGCCCATCAGCAAAATGACCAAGAAGAGTATGCGACACCGCGGCATCTTAATCCGTGATCGTTCCCACCGGATGGTGAGCGGTTTGCTGTGCGGCC
>CAZZWG010000142.1:1660-7281 GCA_964657685.1 Verrucomicrobia bacterium Tous-C9LFEB
GACTTCGGCCCAGCCCGAACCCAGTGTGCGAAAGTCAGTCAAAGAGCCCTGCACAACCTCCAGCTCCTCACGGCAAAGGGCACAAAGGAGAAGGTGCGCCTCCACTCTCGAGCCAGGCTGGGCACCGTCCAGCAGTTGGCTGAATTCGGCATCCGTGAGATGTTGCGTCCGCGTTTCACTCCTCATCGCGCACCTCCCACCTTCTGCCGCACCGTTCGTACGGCCCGGTGCAAATGCGTTTTCACCGTATTCACCGGCATCTTCATCGCCGCGGCAATGTCCGCCAGTTCCATTTCCTCAGAAAACCTCATCAGAAACACGGCCCGTTGATTCACCGAGAGACTTTCCAGTGAGGCAACTACCGCTGCCGCTCGTTCCCGCGCCAGCAACTGCCGTTCCGGCGAACTTTCATTTCCAGGCAGGATGGACGCCACTTCCATCACGTCCGTCGCTGTCTTTGCTGCCTTCCGCCAGAACTGCACTTTGCGCGTTCGCTGGTGGTCCCGCACCAGGTTCACTGCAATGGACGTCAGCCACGTCGCCACGCTGGATTCGCCACGAAAGTTCGCCCGGTTCGCCCAGGCCTTGAGAAAGCAATCCTGCACAACCGAGGCGGCCACGTCCTCATCACCGACAGAAAACATGACAAAACGGAGCAGCCGCGCGCGGTGGGTCCGCACCAGGGCGTCAATGTCATCAAGCTCGGAGAGAGCGCGTTCGCGCTTGGCCAGGCCAAGTAGATCGGCTGTCGCTGTGGCTGTCTGCATACCGGGAGTAGACGTATTCCGCATGGTGCTCGATTACACCCATTCTACGCAACCCGCAAAGGTTGTAGGCCCGTTGCGACGGGCTCCCGTGCAAGCCCGGCGAGCGATAATGAGATGCAGCCTTTGAGGCTTGCGGAACCGCACCCATGTCCCTCCTCTTCGCCTCCGGATCACCCACCACCGAGCTCTCCGCCGCCGATCTCCGGGGGGGCCTTCAAGCTGCCTTCACTCTCCTCGGTCCGCGCCACCGCGTACTCGCCATTCCCCCGGACTTCACTCGCTTCCACTCCCAGGCCGGACTGCTTACCGAACTCACCTACGATCACTACGGCGCCGCCCTCACCGATGTTCTTCCTGCCCTGGGCACCCATAAACCCATGACCGGCGCCGAAATCACCCGCATGTTCGGCCGCACGCCCCTTTCCCTGTTCCGCACCCACGACTGGCGCCACGACATCGTGACCCTCGGCGAAGTTCCCGGCAGCTTTATGCACGAGGTCTCCGAAGGCCTGCTCGACTTCACCTGGCCCGCCCAGGTCAACCGCCTGCTCACCGAGGGTGGACACGACCTGGTTCTCTCCATCGGCCAGGTCGTCCCGCACGAGGTGGTCGGTATGGCCAACGGAGCGAAAAACGTCTTCATCGGCACAGGCGGTCCGCTCGGCATTCACCGGTCTCATTTCCTCGGCGCCGTTTACGGCATGGAGCGCATGATGGGCCGCGTCGACACGCCGGTGCGCCGTGTTTTGCGCTATGCCAGTCAACATTTCGCCGGAAACCTGCCCATCGTCTACGTGCAGACGGTCGTCGCCAAAAACGAAGCCGGCCACCTGGTCGTCCGCGGCCTCTTTATCTCGGACGATGATCAGGCCTTCGAACAGGCCGCTGCCCTCAGTCTGCAGTGCAACTTCCAGCGCCTCGACCGCGAGATCCGCAAAGCGGTCGTCTTTCTCGACCCGCTCGAGTTCCGCTCTACCTGGCTCGGGAACAAAAGCGTCTATCGCACCCGCATGGCGCTGGCCGATGACGCCGAACTCATCGTCCTCGCCCCCGGCGTCCACGAGTTTGGAGAAGATGCCGCCATCGACACCCTCATCCGCCGCTACGGCTACTGCGGCACCCCTGCCACCCTGGCCGCGGTCAGGCAGGATCCCGATCTGGCCGCCAATCTGAGCGCCGCCGCCCACCTCATCCATGGCTCCTCGGAAGGCCGCTTCACCATCCGGTACTGCCCAGGTCACCTCACCCGCGCAGAAATTGAGTCCGTGCACTACGAATACGGCGACCTGGCCGCCTACACCACGCGCTACAACCCCGAGACGCTACGTGACGGCTGGAACACCGTCGGCGGAGAAGAGATCTTCTTCATCTCCAACCCCGGCCTCGGCCTGTGGGCTTCACAGAATCGCCTCCCCGCCTAGGCCTCCCGCAGCCTTCGCGATGTTTAGCTTTCCATGCTGTCAGCCAGCCCGTGGCGATCCTCCCAGGCTCCCCGCCCCACGCAATACAGCAACACCCCAAACAGAGCCACGGTAGGCACCACCCGATCCAGCCGCATCAATGCCAGCGCGGGCAAACCCGGCGCAGCACTCCGGCTCAGGAAATAGAGGCTCGGCAGCCACGCGCAAAGCGCGAACGCCACGCTCCACAGCCACAACCGTCCTCCCAGGAACCGGCTTCTGCCCAGGACAAGAAGCATCGCCGCAATCGGCAACACCGCCGTGTATTGGTATTCCCAGGCCGTCGGATAGGCCACAAAGAAATCCAGCGACGCCGCAAGCACCAGCAGGAACGCCACCTCCCGCCGGGCCGCGACATCCCGCATCCGGACTACGATCGTCGATAACACCAGCACAGCCAGGGTCGGCAGCAGGTAGAGCCAGCCGGGCGTCCGCACACCCAAAAGCTGATCCAGAAACACCGGCAGCGAGTACACGTCCGCATGCTCAAGCCGAAGTCCCGATTGCGCCACCAGGTTGAACCAGTGCACGCTGTTGTCCCGCATGTCCGGCGTCAGCACCATGTGGTTGGCGTAGATGTTCATCGTCGACCTTACATAGCCGGGGTGCCACCCCAGCCAGAACACCCGCCCCAGGCTTACCCGCTCAGGGTTCACCATCGGCACCACCTGGAAGAGCAGGGAAACCGGAAGATAGATCGCAAGCGTATCGAACGCCGCACGCCGGGTCTCCTTCATCATCAGCAGCAGGGGAAACACCAGCAACACAACAGGCTTGGTGAACAGCGACATCAGCAGGCCCAGCCGCACATACCAGCGCGCTTCCCACCAGAGCCCCCGCGACACGTGCAGCATGCCCACAAAGAGCAGCGTCAACCCCAGCACCGTCAGGGCCTGCACGTTCCCCACCCAAAGCATCAGGTAAGTCGGAAACGCTCCCAGCAGCAGAAGCCAGATCACCCGCCGCAGCAAGGCATCCGGCGTCTCCCGCGCGAGCAGCCAGGCGCATGCCGCCATGATCCCCAGGGAAAACACGGTGAAGACGCCGTAGCCATCCATCGGCGCCAACCGGCTCAGCGGCCAGCCCAGAACCATCGCCAGTAGAGGATGTGCCAGGTACCACGTGAAATGCGGTCCATAGGTCGGCGGATCGAACGTCCCGTACAGGGTTCGTCCCCGCGCGAGATTCAGGTACGCCTTCGGCAGGGAAAAGTAGTCGATTCCCTGGGCATCCGCGTGCAGCGTGTCAAAGAAAAACACGTTCAGGAGCCCCAGCCGCAGACTCAGCAACTCGACGAGTACCCAAAAACCTGTCATCCACGGCAGGGTGTGCACCAGCCGTTCCCGCCACACAGCTCGAGAACTCAAATCGCCTCACCCCTTCGGAACACAAACGTGCGCTGTGCCGAAAAACTCACCAGGCTCAATAGGACATCCACGCTCACCTTTGACGCCAGCACGGGCCACCGCGCATAGCTGTGCAACGTCAGAATCAGACCGTAGCTCGCCGCGCCGACCAGCACAGCCAACGTGTAGTACCGCCACAACGGCCCCCGCAACGCACCGCGGCTGCCGAACACGAACCGGCGGTTCACCCAGAAGTTCACAAGGGAACTGAGGCGTCCCACCACTACGCTCAGCAACACCGCGCCCGTCATCCAGAAGCAGATCGTAAACAGCAGCAGGTCCAGCCCTGCCGCCAGCAGCGATGACGCGTAGAACCGCAGCAGAACGAACCAGATCCGCATGGAATCCCACACCGGATCAAAATGCGACCCGCGATTGCCCTCGAAATACACGGTTGCAATCGGTACCTCCCGCGGCCGCGGTCCACTGCGGCAAAGGTGAGCCAGCATCGTCATCTCATACTCATACCGTTCGCCATCCAGCGTCAGCAGCGCCGGCAACGCCCGAAGCGGCAACCCTCGCAAGCCCGTCTGTGTATCGGTCAGTTCCGTGCCGGTCAGAAACGCAAATACCCGTCGCGTCAGCAGATTGCCAACCCACGATCGCAGCGGCACTTCCCCGGCGAAACTGCGCATGCCGAGCACCGGGCTCGCATCTGATCCCGCCAGCGCTTCGCCCACACGTGTAATGTCCTCTGCTGTATGCTGCCCGTCCGCGTCCGCGGTCACTACCCCGGCGATTGCCTCACCTGTCGCCGTCAGGTTCAGCAGGAAATTGAAGCCCGTCTTCAAAGCCCGCCCCTTGCCCAGATTGGCCGCATGCCGCAGCACCGTCACGTGCTCGATGGCTTCCAGATCGGCAAAGACCGGCGCACACTCCGCCCGGCTGCCGTCATCCACCACCACCACCCGCCCGAACCCCGCCGCCAGCAGGGCCCGCGTCAGGTCTACCAGGCGCCGCTCCGGCTGCCATGCCGGAATCAGGACAGCCAGCCACCCTATCCCCGAGGTCACCTGAGACTCGACACGTCCGCGAACGGCCGGTGAACGGCCCTCCACGACGGAAAGGGGAGACATGCGCCAAGCTTACGGCATCCCCCGTCCCCCGAGAATGACTCTTCCGCAGCAGGGGGCCTGGTATCCCACCCCGGCGGTCCTTCACCGCGCCTTCAAACCGTACAAGGCCTCCGCATTCCGCCGCAGCACCATGCGCGCCAATTCCGCGGCCCGCGTCGGCGTTACTTCCCCATCCCGCTCCATGCCCGTCAACGCGATCCCAAGCGCGTGCCGCTCATTGCGCGCCGCCAGCCACTCCGCCTCCTCCCATCCCATGGCCGCCGAAAACGGGTATCCGTCCGTCCCAAACAGCACTTTGTCCGGATAGGTCTCCATCCACTCCCGCAACCACCCGGCCAGCGCATGCGCCGGAAAGATCAACGCCTGCTGCGACATATCCAGATAAAAGTTCGGCTTCTGCAGCATCGCCCCAGCCTCCCGCACATAGGGCCATCCGCCATGCAGCAGCACAAAATTCGTTCCCTTCAGCCGTTCATCGTTCAACAACGGCTCCAGCAGCAGCGGATTGACGCCGGCAATCGAAAAATACCGCCCCCCACCGCTCATGCCGTGCAGATGCACTGCCATCCCCAGCCGCCCACACTCGCGCGCAATGTACCGGAACAGAAAGTCCTGCAGCTTCTTGTACTCCGCAGGTTTCGGCACCTCGCCATTGCCCAGGCCGAAGTACGCCGAGTCCGCCTCCGCCTGCGGCACATCCTCAAAATCAAACCCCCGCAGATAGGCCACCTCAAACTTCACCGCCACGGCCCCGCCTGCCTTCTGCCGCTCCAGCGTCGGCGTCACCACCCGCCGCAGGTACTCCTTCAGCGTCTTCGGCAGCCCCTCCACTCCGGACTCCCGCAGATACCGCGACCGCAGCTTATCCTCCAGCGCGAAAAACTGCGCCCGATCCGGCGTCGCCGCCGCCAA
>CAZZWG010000142.1:7381-8620 GCA_964657685.1 Verrucomicrobia bacterium Tous-C9LFEB
GGCGCCATATTGTCCACCGGCAGCGCGTCAAACTCGCGGTCCGTCGCCATGGCCGGCGGCGCCAGCATCGGGTGCGCGTGATCATCAATGGCAGGCGTCTCCGCGATGACCCGCGCCAACGCCGGATCGACATCCCGCGGCGTCGCCGGCACGCCACGCCGCTGCGCCTCGCTGCTCCGTACTCCCACAAGGCACAGCACAACGACCCACCGGAACAAGTCTCGTAGCATGCCACCCAGCCTAGCCCATCCTGTCGCTTTTTCAGTGCAAAGCCGTCGCGAATCGGCGCGCGGACGCATCCCACCACCCGAGGTGAAACACACATGAACAAACTTCTCTGGCTGATCGGCGGTACTACCCTCGCCCTCGCCGTCTTCGCCATTCTGCATGCCGAAGAATCCTCTCCAGTCGATGGCGTCGACCGCACCGCAGGTAAAGTCGCCGGCTGGGGCACCAAGCAGCGCGTCACCGGCAGCGGCGGCCAGCTTCTCGGCAAAGTGAAAGAGTTCGCCGGCAACGTCACCGGCGATCACCAGACCGCCACCGAAGGCGTCCTCGACCAGGTCGCCGGAAACGTCAAGAACGCTGCTGGTCAAGCCGCCCAGGCCGTCGGCGAGACCCTCCACGACCTGAACAAATAACCCGCACGGACTACGCCACGGCACCCTTTCCCGCCCCACCCGCCGTGGCGTACCTTTTCGTTCTGTGCGCCCTCTAGCGTTCTTCGCGCCTGTAGCCTTCGCCCTTCGGCCCTGCCAGAACCGCCCACGCAATCAGCGTTTCCCCCACTCCAACTTCCGCCTCCAAAGCCGTCTCCAATTCCCCGTGCGTCAGCACCATCTCTCCCGCCAGAATCTCCGCCTCACTCGCCCCCACGTAACAAAGCTCACACATCCCAATCCCCCCGTCATTCCGAACCGGCGGCCCAAACACCCGGCAGGTCATCGGTCGCCCCGCGTAAAGCTCACACCGCCCACTTGCAGGATCCAGCACCGGGCAAGCCCCATCCGCCTCCGGCAAATCCGCAAAGCTCTCCCAAGCCGCTCCTTCCTCCGTCAGCACCCCACTCGCCACATCCCCCGGAAACGCCGGCCCTAGCGTCTCCACCAGCCTCCGCGCCCGTTCCCGAATCGCCTCTGCCCTCCCCGCATCCTCCACTTCCAGGCCCCGCAAAGCCGCCCGCAACCGCTCCGCATCCAGCATCGAAATCCGAAACACCCCATGGCAACAAGGCGTACA
>CAZZWG010000143.1:0-8595 GCA_964657685.1 Verrucomicrobia bacterium Tous-C9LFEB
ACTGGATACCGGCTACTAGCTACCGGCTACTGACCCCTGAGTAGGATAGGAGCGTGATGCGAAGTCTACCGGAAGTTGGTGCGGTGCTTGGGTTGTTGGCGGGCGGGTTTGGACGGGTGCGGGTGCTGGTGGTGGGTGACCTGATGCTGGACCGTTACATTCTGGGCGAGGTGGACCGGATTTCTCCGGAGGCGCCGGTGCCGGTGCTGCGTCATGCGCAGCGGTATGAGCGGGCGGGTGGGGCGGCGAATGTGGCGATGAACCTGGCGGGATTGGGTTGCGAGGCGGTGCTGGCGGGGTTCTGGGGCGATGACGCCGAGCGTTGGGAGCTGGAGGCCTTTCTGACGGAGGCCAGGGTGGATACCGTGGGCGTGGTGACGACGGGGCTCCCAACTATCTCGAAGACGCGCATTGTGGGCCGGACGCAGCAGTTGTTGCGGCTGGACATCGAGAGCCGGGAAAGGCCTTCGTCAGCGGATGCAGAACGGCTTCTGGAGCGGGTGGAGGGGCTGATCCCGAAGGTGCATGCGGTGGTGTTGTCGGACTATGACAAAGGGGCGTTAACGCCCGAGGTGTGCGAGCGGGTGATCCGGGCGGCGCGGTATGCGGGGGTGCCGGTGCTGGCCGACCCGAAGACGCCGGATTTGAGCAAGTATTCGGGAGCCACGATGGTGTGTCCGAACCTGCATGAGCTGGAGGTGGCGACGGGCGTCTCGGCGCAGGATCTGGAGGGGTTGCTGCGGGCGGGTGAGGCGCAGCGGGGGGAGCATGATCTGCGCTACCTGGCGGTGACGATGAGTGAACGCGGCATTCGGCTGCTTTCCGAGGCGGGCGAGTACCATTCGCCGGCGCGGGCGCGGGAGGTATTCGATGTGTCGGGCGCGGGGGACACGGTGATCGCAACGATGGCGGCATCACTGGCCGCAGGGCTGGGGGTCGAGACTGCGGTTGAGCTGGCGAATCTGGCAGCGGGGATTGTGGTGGGGAAGGTGGGGACTGCGCCGATCGCGCACCATGAGCTGACGGCGCTGCTGACGCCGTCGAAGGGAATCATCGATGCGGAGAAGATCCTGAACCGTGAGCAGGTGACGGCGCGGGTGGGCGAATGGCGTGCGGCGGGGGAGACGGTGGTGTTTACGAACGGGTGCTTTGATCTTCTGCATGTGGGGCATGTGACGCTGCTGGAGGACTGCCGCCGGTTTGGGTCGAAGGTGGTGCTGGGGTTGAACTCGGATGCGAGTGTGAGGCGGCTGAAGGGGCCGGCGCGGCCGGTGGTGAGTGAGAGGGACCGGGCGCGGGTGATGGCCGCGCTGGGGGCGGTGGATGCGGTGACGCTGTTTGAGGAGGACACACCGATCGAGTTGATCCGGGTGCTGGCACCGGATGTGCTGGTGAAGGGTGGGGACTACAGCGTGGAGACCGTGGTGGGCCACGAGGTGGTGCTGGCGTCGGGTGGGCGGGTCGAGATCGTACCGACGGTGGAGGGATTTTCTACAACCGGGATCGTGCGCAAGTTGAAGGGTGATGCAGACTAGAGTTTCGCGGCGAAGATTTGGGCATGAGGGGTGTGCATGGAGAACGGAACGGGAGCGGAAGGGCCGGAGCTGCTGGTCATCAGCACGTACGAGAAGGGGCAGGCATTTCTGAGCGAAGCCGCGCGGCTGGGTTGCCGGGTGACGTTGCTGACGGTGCACAAGCTCCGGGACGCCGATTGGCCGAAGGAGGCGTTGGCGCATCTCGAGACCATGCCGGAGGATCTTGTGCCCGAGGCGGTGCTGCCGGTGGTGACGCGCCTGGCGAAACATCGCCGCTACCGGGCGGTCGTGCCGCTGGATGAGTTCGACCTGGATACGGCGGCGCTGGTGCGCGAGCATTTGCGGCTGCCGGGGATGGGGCGCACGGCCACGCGGCCCTTTCGGGACAAGCTGGCGATGCGTGAGGTGGCGCGGGATGCCGGGGTAGCCGTGCCGGAGTTCTCTTCGGTGATTAACCATGATGAGCTTTGGAAGTTTCTGAGCTCCACCGAGGGGCCATGGATGTTGAAGCCGCGCGCGAGTGCGTCGGCGATCGGCATCCAGAAGTTCAAGGATCCGCAAGCGGTATGGCCGTTGCTGGAGAAGCTCGGGGACGAGGCAAGTCAGCACCTGGTGGAGCGGTTTGTGCCGGGCGAGATCTTTCATGTGGAGGGGCTGAGCTGGCAGGGTGAACTGCTGTTTGCGCTTCCGCACAAGTATGGGCAGCCGCCGTTTGAAACGATGCACTCCGGCGGCATCTTCTCCACGCGCACGCTGGCTCGCGAAAGTGAAGAGGCGTCGGGTTTGAGGGCGATCCATGCGGAGCTTCTGCGCGGCCTGGGGATGACGACAGGGCCGACGCACAGCGAGTTCATACGGGCGCATGCGGATGGCAAGTTCTACTTCCTGGAGACGGCGGCGCGGGTGGGTGGAGCGTATATCGCGGAGGTCGTCGAGGCCGCGTCGGGGTTGAACCCGTGGGTGGAGTGGGCGCGCATGGTTGCCGCGCAGATGCGGGGTGAGCGCTACCGCTTGCAGGAGCAGATGGAAGGCTATGCCGGGAGTCTGATCTGCCTGGCACGGCAGGAATGGCCGGAGTTGAGCGGGTTCGACGCACCTGAGATTGTGTTTCGGTTGCGCAAGCATCATCATGCGGGGTTGATTGTGCGGTCGGCTTCGCCGGAGCGCGTGGTGGGTCTACTCGAGGAGTATGGGCCTCGTTTTTACACGGACTTCTACACGCGGATGGATGCGCCGGCGAAGCCGACTTCCTAGGTGACGATGCCTGTCGTGTACACTGTGCCCATCTTTGAGTGCAATGCATGAGCCTGGCTGAACCCACAAACGCGATGCCATCCTCTGCGCCCTCCACGATGTCTCTGGAGGAGCAGATTGCACGTCTGCAGGCGCTGCTGGAGGCGTCGCGGCAGGTGCACTCGACCATTGCGGTGGACGAGGTGATGCAGCAGACGGCGCGGGTGCTGGTGCGTGAACTGGAGATGGAAGGGGCGGCGTTTGTGTCGCCGGAGAACGGGGAGCTGACCACCTCCTACGGGACGCTGCCGGAGAGTCCGTTTGCGGGGTGCGGACGGTATGATCTGCTGGCAAAGGACGGCGCCCTGTTGTCTACGCTGGTGGTGAATGCGGGCGAGCGTTGCCAGTTGAGCATCTACGAGCAGGACTTCATTGAGGGGCTTGTGCTGCAGGCGGCGGTGGCGCTCGAGAATGCGCTGTATCACGAGCGCGATGTGCAGTGGGCGCGGGTGCAGCAGGACCTGGATGCAGCGCGGGGCATTCAGCGATCGCTGCTGCCAAGGCGCATGCCGGTGATCGCGGGGTTGAGTGTGGCGGCGAAGACGGTGACCTGCTACGAGGTCGGCGGCGACTACCTGGACGTGGTGGAGATGGCGGATGGGACGCACCTGTTTGTGGTCGCCGATGTTGCCGGGAAGGGAATGGCTTCGGCGCTGCTGGCGACAAGTTTCCGGGCGGCGTTCCGGGCGCTGGCGGCGCAGAAGATGTCGCTGGAGGAGATGGTGCGGCGGGTGGGGCAGCACCACTGGGAGGATGGGCAGGAATCGCGGCGGCGGTATGTTACGGCCATCTTTGCGCGCTTTGACCCGGACGGGGGATGGCTTGAGGTAGTGAATGCAGGGCATAATCCAGCGGCGTTGATTCATGCCGATGGGACGGTGCAGATGGTGGAAGCTTCGGGAACACCGCTTGGGTTGCTGCCCGGGATGGAGTATGCGGCGGAGCGTTTTCCGTTTCCACCGGGGGCGCGACTGCTGCTCTATACCGACGGCTTGACGGAGGTCTTCCATGGCGAAGAAGAGTTTGGCGCGGAGCGGTTGGTGGAGAGCTTCCGCGAGTTGAAGACGTTCGATGCGCACGAGAGCCTGGAGGCGCTTTGGGCGCAACTGCAGGCGTTCTCGACGGGCGGGCCCCAGACGGATGACATGACGGGGCTGACGGTCATCCATCAGCCCCATGGGTTTGCAGCCGGCAGGACGAAGTTGGCGGGGGGCGCGGACATCGTATGAAGAATGGAAGTTCAGTCGAGGTGCGGTTGCCCTCTGAGATGGGTTTTGAGAAGGTAGCGATGTGTACGGCGGCGGGGATGGCCGGGCTGATGGGCTTCTCGCATGACCGCATTGAGGATTTGAAGACGGCGGTGGCCGAGGCGTGCATCAACGCCATTGAACACGGCAATCGCAATGACCAGGCGCTGCATGTGGGTGTGATTCTTTCGCGATCCGACGATGAGTTGGAAGTGCGCGTGATGGATGATGGCGGCGGCGTTTCCGAGGCGCCGCACTTTCCTGACATTGACCGCAAGATGCTGGGCGAAGAGGATACACGCGGCATGGGAATGTTTTTGATTCAGGCGTTGGTGGATGAGGCGGAGTGGCACAAGGGGCCGCCCGGCAAGAGCTATGTGCGGCTGGTTATCCGGCTGGCGAAACAAGAGGAAGTGGAGACAAAGTAATGCAGGCTTCGACCAAGGTGGCACAACGCAGTGCCAAAGGGACCTCAGGCGATCCCGTAGAGATCCTGGCGTTTACGGGCGATATTTCGTCGACATCAAAGGATGCGATTCTGGAGGCGTACGGAGGGCTGGGGCAGAACATTCACAAGTTGCTGCTGGACTTTCGCGGGGCGGAGTACATCAACTCTTCAGGCATTGCGATCATCATCCAGCTGCTGCTGGAAGCGCATAAGGCAGGGCACCGGAGCATCGGGATTTTCGGGTTGACGCAGCACTTCAACAAGGTCTTCACGATGGTGGGTGTGGCGAAGTATGCGGCGATCTCGCCGGATGAAGCGACGGCGCTCGAGAAGCTGTAGCAGGGTGTCTCCCGATGCCTGGGCGAGCCCTGGTAAGGCGGTTCTTTCGATGAGGAGAAACGCTTGGGTGTGGGTGCGCGGGTGTGCGGTGCTGCTGTTCGCGTGCAGCCTGTGTGCTCGAGCGCAGAGGGCAGGCGTCACGGATGCCATCGGCTTTGGCCGCACGGTGGCGCTGAAGGACGGCTGGAAAGCCGCGCCCGGCAATGACAGTCGATGGGCGCAACCGGGCTCCGACGACAGCGACTGGACTACCCTGGAGCCGGGGAAGCCCTTGCCGCGGAGCTTCGCCGGGGCGCATTCCATCTGGTACCGGATCCACGTTCAGCTTGGCACTCACCCGCCGCCGATGGTGCTCTACCTGGAGGGCATGTACTTCAACTACAGCGTCTATGCCAACGGCCGGCGCGTAGGAGGCCAGGGGGACGACCGCCCTTTCGAGCCCAACCAGTTGCATCCTGCTGAAGGCTTTCGCCTGCCGTCTTCAAGTCTTCCCCAGGATGGCAAACCGTTGCTGATCGCCATTCATGTTGCCGGGGGACCCGTTGGCTTCCTGAATGCGGCGCCCATGGACGAGGGCACGCACATCGAATTGATCGACGAGGAAGCCGTCCCGGTTCGCCAGAGCTTTCGTCTGGCGCACGATTGGAGCGAGACGTTCGCCATCGCTGCGCTGAACCTGCTGGTGGGCCTTTGCGGGATCGTGATCTGGTGGTCGCTGCGGGATCAAACGGAGTACCTGGCGCTGGCTGCATGGGTGTTTCTGAATGTCGCAACAGCCGCCATGAACTTTGCCGGTCATCTTGCCGGGGCCGCGCCAACCAGCGCGCTCGGTCTGGCGTTTGTTCTGATGATGGCGTCGAGCAGTGTGGCCGAACTGGAATTCATGCGCCTGCTGCTGAAACGCCGGCAGAGTGGCCTGTGGCTCTCGCTGGAGCTCATCGCGTTCCTGGTGAACTTTGTCAATCCGTTGATTGAGGCAGGCAAGTTCCCGTTCCTGCTGGCGCCGCTGGTGATCTTTGTTCGGCCGCTGATCACCGAGGTGTTTGTGCTCTTTGTTCTGCTGCGGGGCGCGCTGCGGGGCAACCGCGACGCCCCGTTGCTTCTGCTTCCGGTGGCGCTCTGGTCGTTCGCCGACCTGTACCGGATCCTTCAAGCGATCGCGGGTGCGTTTCGGAAGGGGTTATGGCCCGATCTCCCGCGCGTTCATGTATTCAGCTACACGATTAACTTTGTCACTGTCGCCGATGCGCTGGGGATGCTGTCGCTGGTGATGATCATTCTGCAAAGAACGATTCGGCTAAGCCGGGAGAAGGCCGATCTGGCGTCAGAGGTGGCAGCGGCTGAGGAACTGCAGGTGCTGCTGCTGGCGCGGGCATCACGGCCTACGCCGGGCTATGCCGTGGAGACGGTGTACCGGCCCGCGGGGCAGGTGGGCGGCGACTTCTTCCTGGTATCGCCGTGCGAGGATGATGGTTCGCTGGTGGCGATTGTGGGGGATGTATCGGGGAAAGGGCTGCAGGCGGCGATGCGGGTGTCGATGATCCTGGGCGTGCTGCAGCGCGAGGTGATGAGCCAGCCGGACCACGTGCTGACGAAGTTGAATGCGGCGCTGTTAGCGCAGAGCGAATTTGGGTTTACGACGGCCTGCTGCGTGCGGGTCGAAGTCGATGGAAGCTTCTGTTTTGCAAATGCCGGGCACCTGAACCCGTACCTGGACGGGCAGGAGCTGCTGGCCGAGGGAGCGCTGCCGCTGGGGATGATCGGGGAGGCGTGCTACCCGGTGATGCGGGGCCGGCTGCTGCCGGGGCAGCGGATGGTGCTGCTCTCCGATGGCGTGCCCGAGGCGCGGAGCCGCAAGGGCGAGCTGTTTGGCTTTGAGCGAACCAGAGAGACAGTACACCTGAGCGCAGAGAGTGTGGCGGAT
This sequence comes from Verrucomicrobia bacterium Tous-C9LFEB, assembly GCA_964657685.1. Classification (GTDB taxonomy): domain Bacteria; phylum Acidobacteriota; class Terriglobia; order Terriglobales; family Acidobacteriaceae; genus Granulicella. The sequence goes on from CAZZWG010000143.1 coordinate 6,787, forward strand.
GCGGCCCAGCGCTTTGGGCAGGAGGATGACATCACGGTGTTGGCGGTGGCGATGGCGTAGGGACAGGATGCATGTGAAAAAGGCCGTGCTCGGAAGCAACGGCCCTTGGTATGGGGTAGCTGAAGCCTAGGCGAAGGACTTGATCGCTTCCGGCTCGGTTTCCTTCACGTCGAAGACGGTGAGCAGCTTGGTGATGACGAGCAGGTCACGCACTTTCTTGGTGAGGGCCAGCAGCTTTAACTCGCCGCCCGCGTTTTTCACCGTGGTGAAGGCGCTGACGAGCTCGCCGAGACCGGCTGAATCGATGTAGTTCACGTCCGCAAGGTTCAGCAGGATCTTCTTGGAGCCCCCAAGCGCTTCCTGTACTGCGCCCCGGAGCTTGCCGCTGGCTTCGCCCAGTGTGATCTTGCCGCTGAGATCGAGAACGGTTACACCATCTACGTGCCGAACCTTTGTATCCATGTTTAGCTGTTCGCCTCCAAATGCCTGTGTTTGATAAGAGTTACTTGTGTACCTGGCTGTAGCTGGCGAAAGTGTACCTCATCCATGATGGCGCGCATCAGGAAAACGCCGCGGCCGGAGGAACGCAGCAGATTGGCGGGGTCGAGCGGGTCGGGAAGGGTATCGGGGTCGAGGCCATCGCCCTGGTCGCTGATGCAGATTTTGAGGGTGTCAGCGCTGCGGTCGAGGGTGGCACGTACGCGTTTGTCTTCGGCGAATTTGTTGCCATGTTTGCAGGCGTTGATGGCGGCCTCGCGGGTGACCATGGCCAGGTTGCTGGCCTCATCTTCATCGAAGCCAAGGCGCACGGCCATGCCTTCGACGGCGCGCTCGATCTCGGTCACGCTTTCGAGCGCAGAAGGAAGATTGAACTCCCTGTGCTCGAGGGATGGAGGGGTAGATGAGCTGGCGTGTAGCGGTTCATCCATGCGAACACTCGTGCATTGACGGCGACACCTCGATTTGCGGCGGGCAACGGCTGACGCCGCGATGTTGGCCGATGATAGCAGAGCGGCGCAGCGTTGGATTTGCCGGTTGTCAGTGCCAAAGGCGCCGGGCGGCAACGGAGCTCGATTGCGCGGCAGCGAGGTAGGCAAGTTGCTTAATTTCTTTGCGGCCCCGCGATACGGAATCCAGAACGAGCCCACAGACCAGCGAGAGGAACGAGAGCATCATGATGCCCGTGGCGAGCACGCCGGTGGGCAAGCGCGGGACAAGATGGGTTCTGCGGAACTCGAGGAAGAGGGGGATGCCGAGGATGACACCGGTGGTGAACAGGAGGACAGCAATGAGCGAGAAGAATTGTAGCGGGCGTTCTTCCTTTACCAGGTGGAGGATGGTGAGGAAGATGCGAGCGCCGTCCTTGTAGGTGCTGAGCTTGGAGCTGGAGCCTTCCCCGCGGTCGCGGTACGGCGTCTCGACTTCGCCCAGGGGCATGCGGAGTTCGAGCGCGTGGATGGTGAATTCTGTCTCTGTTTCAAAGCCGGAGCTGAGGGAAGGGAAGCTCTTGACGAAGCGGCGGCTAAAGACACGGTAGCCGGAGAGCATATCGGAGATGCGCTTGCCGAAGATGCGCGCGACGATGCCGGTGAGAACGACATTGCCGATGCGGTGCCCGGGCCGGTACGCCGCCTGGATGCTAGTGACGCGCGTGCCGGTAACCATGTCAAGGCCACGCTCGAGGAGGCTATCAATCATGAGATGTGCGCTGGAGGCGTCGTAGGTGTCATCGCCATCGACGAGCACATAGACATCGGCGTCGATGTCGGCGAACATGCGGCGGACGACGTTGCCCTTACCCTGCAGGGG
>CAZZWG010000144.1:0-8559 GCA_964657685.1 Verrucomicrobia bacterium Tous-C9LFEB
TTGCGGCGGAGCTGGCGGATGCGGTGGAGGCTGCGCATGCGCTGCAGCGGTGAGGGGGCCGGGGGACTGCTATTGCGATAGCAAATGTAAAAACAGTTTCCCTTCGTAAAGACAGCCAAGAGGGCAACAGCAACTGCAACGCTAGAGGCTGGGGTTCGTACTTGAATTGTTGGGCTACTGACCGGCCGGTGCGGCGGGTGTTGGGGTTTTGGGGGCGGTGTAAGGGGGTGGGGGTTGGACGCCGGCTACGCGGAGAGCCTGGTCGATGATGCCGTAGAGGAATTCGAGTGAGACGGCGCCGTCGATCTTGTCGCCGTTGACCCAGAGGGTAGGGGTGGAGTCGACGCCGAGTTTTGTGCCGAGGGCGACGGAGGCGTTCACGGCGGTGACGTCCTGTTTCGTGAGGCAGGCGTTGAGTTGGGCTGTGTTGACTTTGCGGAACTGGCCCTGCTCGCGGGTGAGGGTATCGAGTTGCTCGATGGCACGGGGGAGGGTTTTGTCGGCTTTGGGGTCTTTCGGATCGCCGCCGATGTCGGCGCCGTGGGCGTGGATGTAGTCGACTTCGGCCCAGTAGCCGTCATTGGACTGGGCGGCGAGGCAGTTGGTATCGACGGCGGCGCGCATGGCCCAGGGGTGCTTGTCGAGGGGAAAGTCTTTATAGACGATGCGGACTTTGTCGCCGTAGCGCTGGGTGAGCGCGGGGAAGATGCTGGCGTGAAGGCGGCCGCAGAAAGGGCATTCGAGGTCGTCGAAGCCGACGATGGTGACGGGGGCGGTGACGGGGCCTCCGCGGAAAGGACGGTTGTCGGCGGAGACGAGGGTTTTGGGATCGGCCGAGATGTCGAACCTGGTGAACTGGACGAGGGTCTTGCCGTCTTTGGCGAGAAGGAAGGTGATGGGTTTGGAGGTGCGGCCCTCGTTGACGACGGTGACAGTAAGGGTGTCGTAGGTGGGGAACTCGGAGGGCGTGAGGGTGCCGACGTTGACGATGGTTTCCGGCGGGAGATTAGCTTTCTGGCGCAGCATGACCTCGACTTTGCGCTGCATGTCCGCGGAGAGGGGCGTGCCGGGGAGCGCGGGTGAGGCTGCGGCGGCGGGTGTGCCAGGGGCGGGCTGCTGGGCATGGCAGCCGATGGTGAGGAGGGCGGCGGTGAGGAGGGGGATGGAGGCGAAACGGGCTAAAAGCACAGTGGTTTGATTATCTCAGGCGGGGAAGGTGAGCGTGGCGCGGGTTTGTCGGCATTGGAGAGCGGCCAGCAAAGCTTTTCTGGTTTAGCTTCTGTGAGGTATCGCAGTTACCGAAGTCATGCGATTCAAGTTGTATTGCCTATTGCCGTATGTAGGCGGAGAGTGATTCCAGTGGAGGCGAAGGAAAGGCGTATAGTTCCGGTCGACTGAGCTCCAGGAAGCGTTGGTCCAGCGTTCTTTGACAATTCAGAAGGATCTCCGCGACAGAGTAGTGGGTGGCGATAGCCCCTTTGTGCGCGGTTCCTGGAGTGAATCCTCGGCTCAGGGGACTGCGCTGCTAGAAGAGGCGTTCGGCGCGGCGGATGTTGCCGGCGGAGCCTATGTTGGCGAGGGTGAAGTTGAACCGGTAGGAGTTTTCGTCGCGGACGGTGCCGAGATTGTATTTGCGGTACTCGACAGCAAGGCCGCAGCAGTTCCAGTTGTAGCTGGTCTGGAGGGCGGCGTACTGAAGGTTGTCGCGGATCAGGTCAAGGCCGGTATTGGTGGCGATTGAAAGGCCGGGCCGGGTGGGGATGCCGTAGCCGATGAGGAAGCGAAGCTGCGAGAAGTTGGAGACGGGCGAGGTGACCAGCGAGGCGGTCTGGTTGGTGTCGACGACTTCGGTGGCGAAGCGGCCGGGGGCGTTGAGGCGGGCGTAGCTGAGGCCGCCGAACCAGTTGCCTTCGTGGGCGTCGAGAAAGGTGTTGGAGCTGGTGAATTTTTTTGCGCCTGTGTCGTAGTCAAAGTCCCATTCGGCGTCGGTGTGGCCGGAGGTGCGGAGGCGCAGGCGGGAGACGAGGGGGGAGATGCGGCGGGGTTCAGTGAGGAAGGCGATGCCGGAGAGGGAGAGGGTAGTGTCAAAGATGTTGCGGCGGTTCTGGATGATGGCGTGGCCGAAGGTCTCGTCGAGGAAAAAGCGCTGGGTAAGGCGCCAGCTAAGCAGGGGCTGCTGTGCGCTGACAGACGGCGGGGTGCAGTGGGCGGCGGCGTGGTGGGTGTGGGTTCGGGTGGGCGTGTCGGGCGCCTGCGCGGAGGCGATGGGGATGCCGTTGGCGTCGGTGGAATCGGCGGGTGTGGGGTCGAGAACGTCGGGAGTTCCCTGGTCTTCGGTGGGGGCCTGCGCGCCGGCGGTGGTGAGGTCGGACGGGGACTCGGACGTGCGGGGTGCGAGGGCGGGGCAATCCGAGGGTAAAAGGGGCGTGGACTTAGGTTGGGGGCGGAAGTAGAGGTGCTGGGTGAGCCCGTACTGGACTTCGTTGGTGTCGCTGACGAGGTCGGCGTCGTCGAAGCGGAGGACGCCGAGGAAGTTATTGACGCCCCGGACATCGCGGTAGCGGAGCTCGGGCTCGAGGGTGTGGCGTACTTCAGTGCCGAAGAGTTTGGTGAGCCGAGCGGGGACAGCGAAAGAGCGTTCAAGCGTGGGTGGGCGCAGCGAGACTTCGGTTTCAAGATCGGCGCGGTTCAGGGGCGTTGTGAGCTGGACGGGAGCCGCACCCGCGCCATAAGGGGTTTTGCGGGAGCGGCTGTAGAAGGTTTCACGGCTGGCGAGGCTGGCGCGGAGGTTCCAGCCGGCGAAGTGGAGCGGGAGGCTGAGTTCGGGGCGGACGTCGACGCGCTCGACGATGCCGGAGGAAGTGAAGTTTGGCTGAGCGCGTTTCAGGCCGGCGATGGAGGCGTCGAGGGACCAGACGAAGGGTGTGCCGGGGATGGAACGCTCGATGCCATCGAGGTCGACAGAGGGCACATGGAGAATATGGACCTGCTCGCCGAGGGAAGATCCGATGGGCACCTGTTTCAGGCCCTGGTAGCGGTCGGCGCGACCATCGACGGACCAGCCGCGGGTTTGTTCGGTAACGAAGGCGATGGAGGTGATGTCGGAGCTAACGGCCTGGTTGAAGCTGTCGGTGAAGGCTTCGCGATAGATGTAGGAGCTGAGGTATTCGCCGTCGCCGACGGCACGGAGGTTGGGGGTGAGCTGGCGGCGGAAGGCGGCCGTGAGATCTTCGCCGCCCTGGTTCACGAAGACGCCATTGCTGGCGGTGTAACCGCGATCCTGGAGGGCGGAGACGTGGCCGGTGATGAAGTCAAGATTGTGGCCACGGTAGCGAAAGGTGCCGGACTCGGAGAAGCCACGGAGGGAATAGTAGACGGTGCCGACGGTGAGGTCGGCGGAGCGGCCAAGAGTGATGTAGGCGTTTTCGCCGACGGTGATGCCCTTGGTGCTGGAGTCACCAAGCACGGGGATGAGCAGGCCGGACTGGCGCCCCTGGCCCGTGGCGGGTGCGGTGAGATAGGGAAAGAAGAGGATGGGGACGCCGAGGAGACGGAAGGTGGCGTCGGCGCTATGGACTTTGCCGCCGGCAAGGACGAGGCGGCGGGAACTGAAGAGCCAGTCGGGGCGGGGCAGGAGGCAGGAGGTGACGGTGCCGTCGTAGAGCGTGTAGTCCTCGGGGCCGGTCTTTTCGAGAATGCGGCCGGAGAAGAGGAAGGGGTTGCTGTTCTGGAGGCCGAGGCGTCCGGTGGCGGTCGCGGAGGAGGCGGAGGCAGATTGGGGAGGGGTATCGCGATGCAGCCCTGCGGAGCCGGCCGCGTCATAGAATCGCCCGGTGCCGAAACGGAGGTTATAGGTGCCGTGGGAGGCATTGATGGTTTCGTCGTTGGCGGTGTCGGTAAGGCGGAGGTGGCCGGTGGCCTCGATTTCGCCGGTCTCGTTATCAAGGCGGACGGTATCGGCGCGGAGATGGCGTGTGCCGTAGGTGATTTCGACGTCGCCGGCGAGGAGATAGTCTTCGCCGTGGCGAGACTGGGTGTCGCATTCCCAGACGATGTGGTCGGGGTTGACCGGGGGAAGTGGAACGGCGAAGGGGATCGTGCTTAGATCGATGGAGGGATGGGAAGGGGCGGTGGTCTGGATTCCTGGCTGGCTTGCGGTCTGGGTAGCGGTCTGGGCTGCGGCCTGGGTAACACTCTTGGGGAGTGTCGTTGTTGCTACTCCCTGTGCATATAGAAGTGGATGACCAAGCAGAATGGGAATGGTACTTATGACAGACAGGCTCCGTCGCATCCGCTGGGAAAGACGCCGGGAAGAGAGAAGGCGTTTTTGCCCGGGTTGTGCTGAGGTACTGACGGTCACAGACCCAAGCTTAGACGAACGAAGCTGTTCGCAGTTGCCGTGCAAGTTTTCGAGGGAGAGCCCGCTGGGGGCGGGCGAGAGATGATGAGTGGAGCGGTGCAGAGAACCGAAGTAGCGGAAGAGAGCTGGCAGTCGACCGGCACGGACGGCGCGCCCAACCTGAAGCAGGTGGCGGCCGACCGTTTGGCGGCTCACCGGCAGCGTCGTGCGGCGGCGGTGGCGCAGGAGGCGGAGTTGGAGGCGCGGACGCGTCAGCACCGCGAGGCGATGCACTCGGCGAAGCGGGAGACCCTGCGCCGGGGCGCGTCGACGGTGCGCGATACGGTGGTGGCGCGGTACCGCGAGCGGGCGAGCTACCGGGAGTTTCTGGCCGCGGAGGCCGAGCGGGCGATCTCGCAGGCGCAGGCGGAGGCGGAGGTGGCTGCGCGCAACGCCAGGGCGGTGGCGGAAACCCAGATGGCGCTGCTGGAAGAGCTGGACGAGTTGAACCGGCCAGACCCCGGGCCGCGGGAGCTGGCGATTGCCCAGCAGCGGTCGGAGACGCGGGGCGAGTTGGCGCATGCGTTGGCCGATATTGCCATGGGAGCCCGCGAATTGATGGACGAGCCGCCGTCGTTGGCGGTGTTCGAAGTGGCTCCGCCGGCGATGCGGTCCGGCCTGCAGGAGCCGGCAACGCGTGAGGTGACGGCGGGGGGCCTGACGGTCCGGTTGTTTGAGGATGTTTCGCCGGCTTCGCCCCTGTCTTCGGAGAGGCAGCCGCGGCGTGGGGCGCAATCAGTGAACCCGCCGGTATTTTCGGAGGAAGAGATGGCGGAGACGTTGACGGCGTTGGAAGAGGAGATCGATTTCCGGCGGGCGCCGTCGTTTTCGATGGGGTCTGCCCTGGATGTGCAAGCGATTCCTGGCAATTTGATCGAATTTCCGCGGGAGTTGGTGGCCGCGCGGCGGTCGCGGCCGCGGCTGGCGGAAGGACCGTTGCGGGACGAGCCGGGCGAGCCCCAGTTGCGGATTTTTGAGGTGGAGCCGGAGCAGGAGTATGTGCCGTCGCTGGATGCCACGCCGACAATGCCCGAGTGGCAGACGCTGCATCTGGGTGGATTTGAGGCAGAGGCGGCGTCGCTCTCACCGGCCTCGGACGCGCAGGCGCATCCGGCGCTACCGCTGTTTGCCGCGCCGCTGGAACGGCGTTTGATGTCGGCTGCTGTGGATGGCTGCTGCCTTGGGGCGGCGTGGCTGGTGGCGGCGGCGTGTGTGGCGGAGATCGCCGGGCCGAGTCTGCGTACGATGCCGTTGCCGCTGCTGGCGGTTTCAGGGCTGGGGGCGTTTGCGGTGTTTGCGGTGCTCTACCTGATGTTGTTCTTTTCGCTGGCGGAGGCGACCCCGGGCATGCGCTACGCGCGGATCGCATTGTGCACGTTTGGGGATGGCAATCCGAGCCGCCGGGCCATGCGCCGGCGGGTGCTTTCGACGGCGCTGGCGGCGTGTCCCCTGGGGCTGGGGCTGGCCTGGGTGCTGATGGATAACGAAAGCCTCGGATGGCACGATCGGATGAGCCGGATGTACCAGCGGGCGTACTAGACGCGTTTCGGCATTTGGCTTTTTGAGCACGCGGGCGCGAGTCGGCGGTGGGAAATCCGTGTTCAACGTTGAAGGGCATGGCGTTGCGCAGGGTGAAAGTGCGTCGGCTAAAGTTGCCTTGAACGAAGAGAAAGGACACAGTGTTGTCTTTGCGTGCCGGAATATTCGCCCTCGCCCTGGTTGTTCCCGCGGTTTCCATGGCTGTCGCTGCCAGCATCCAGCCGTCCGGCCAGGACACCCAGGCTGCCGGTGATCCGGCGGGGAGCGTGAGCTTTTATACGAACCGGGTGCAACCGATCTTCCAGGCAAACTGCTACCGCTGCCACGCCGGAATGAATCACCGCGGCGGGCTGCAGATGGATAGCGCGGCGGCGATGAGGAAGGGCGGCCATGACGGGGTGGTCGTCGTGCCGGGGCATCCCGAGCAGTCGTTGCTGGTGAAGCTGATCCGGCACGAAGGACCTGCGGATGACCCGATGCCAATGCCGCCGAAGGGCAAGATATCGGATGCCGACATTGCGACGGTAGAGGCGTGGGTCAAGGCAGGGGCGGTGATGCCGTCCGATGCGGGGACAAAGTGAGTCTCTCCTTGGGGACACGTCCCCCAAAAGTGATGCGGGTGTATACGAACGGGCACTTCCGTTGTGCGGCGGGCTCGCCTAGGCTGGGAAAGCTCAGCATCTCTTCGGCCTCCATCGTGCTTTTATGACAAACCTCTGGCAGGGCGGGTCTTTGCGGGCCTTTGCGAGATCTCTCGCGGCCTGCGTCATCCCGGCGACCTTTGCCCTGCTTCTGCCTGGCTCGACTCTGGCTGCGCCCCATAGCCATGCCCGGCGGCCTCTGCCAACTGCGCTGCATACGACGGCGGTGGCGGAGTCGTCGTCGCGTGTGTCTTCGAGCAGTTCCGGCAAGCGGCGGAAGAGCGGTTTGAAGAGCAAAGCGAATGCGCAACCCGCGGGAGCGCGGTCGGGCTCCGGTGCGGGGCAAGGGAAGAGCAGCAAGGGACGGAAACGGCGGAACACGCCCGTGGAAGATATGGTTCCGATGTACCGCGCGGGGCGTGAGACAAGCCGAACGGACCGGCTGGCTTCGGTGGAACGAAGTAACAGCCGGGATCAGCAGAGAGGCTGGAGCAAGGCGTATGGGCCGGCCCCTTCCGTGAGTTCACGGCGGGTTGGGCGTCCGCTGCCGGCCATGGCACGGTATCGCGCTCCCCGGGCGGATCACGCGGCGGGTGGAGCGTGGCATCCGCCGGTGGTGACGCACGACGCGTCCGTACCGGGTGCTTACAACGTCGTGCCGGCCGAACCGCGTGGCAGAAGACCCGCCGGGAGTATGGACGGGACGGCGGCGTCGGCGGCGAGCCGTGGGATTTACGCCGAAGGCATAGCGAGACCAGGGGACGATGAGCGCCTGCCGATGGGCAGCGGTGGTAACGGAGAAGATACTTCAACCCGGCCAGTGAATGGAGACCCGGCCTCCGTCGTGCGTGCTTCGGCGGCAGCTTCGGGATCTCTGCATACGGCCCAACCCCTGCCGGCCCCGTCTTCGGTGGTGCAGGGCTTTGGGGGTGAGATTGCGGTGCCGTCTTCGACGCTGACCGATCGACCCGGTGGAACGCGGCGGCGAAGCCATCCCGCCAACTGGAATGATCCAGCGGCGGCGCTGCAGTCACAGCCTTTGGAGGAGCGGGAGGCAATCACGGAGGCGGCGGTAAGTCCGGCGGTTCTGCCCGAGAGCTACGACCGTAACGGGCGTTTACTGATGCCGTCCCCGCTGAAGGGATCGCATGACGTTCTGGTGCACCAGAATGTGATGGGCATGAGCGATGGCCTGGAGCGTATCTACGACGATGCGGACCTGGAGCGACTACGGGCGGCGCATTTGCTGGTGAGCCTTCCGCAGAGCGAAAGTTTGCGGGTGAATCCGGAGATGCCGGCGAACCGCCGGGTAGCGCGGCCGTGGACCGTGGTGTTTGCGGGGGACCTCGCGCGGGCTTATTACCAGCGTTTCGGCGAGCCGCTGATTGTGACTTCGGCGGCGCGGACAGTGCACTTTCAGGCGCGGCTGCAAAGGGTGAATGGCAATGCGGCGGCTACGGCGGGGGAGGCGGCTTCGCCTCACCTGACGGGCCAGGCGGTGGATTTTGGCAAGCGCGGCATGAGCCTGACGGAGCTGGCGTGGATGCGGGCGTATCTTCTGCCGTTGATGCAGGCGGGCAAGATCGATGTGGAAGAGGAGTTTCAGCAGGCCTGCTTCCATATCAGCGTGTACCGGAGCTATGCGGCGGGGCGGGTGCCGGTGCGAGAGTATGCGCAGACACATGCAGCGGTCCCGGAGGCGTTGCCGGAGGAGCGGTAGCACCTGTAGTGGCTCGGATCGGTGGGCCAAGAAGCGAAAGGCGCGACGAACGCAGAGGTGCGCAACGATCTAAGGGTGAGCTGAAGGAAACGGCCTGTCTTTCGGCAAAGACAGGCCGTGCTTGCGAGCGCCACACGCAATTCAGACGGTGAGGATCTCCTTTTCCTTGGCCTTGAAGAGCTCGTCCATGCGCTTGATCTGCGTATCGGTGAGGGCCTGGATTTCTTCGTTGGAGCGCTTTTCGTCGTCGGCGGAGATGG
>CAZZWG010000145.1:0-8514 GCA_964657685.1 Verrucomicrobia bacterium Tous-C9LFEB
ACGCCTGGGGGTCCGACGAAGCAGAGGATAGAGCCCTTCGGGGTTTTGACGAGCTGGCGGACGGCGAGGAACTCGAGGATGCGGTCCTTGATCTTTTCGAGGCCGTAGTGATCTTCGTTGAGGATCTGTTCGGCGTTTTCGATGCTGCGGATTTCCTTGCTGCGCTTGCGCCATGGCACTGCGAGGAGCCAGTCGAGGTAGTTGCGGCTGACGGTGGACTCGGCGGACATGGGCGGCATGGCTTCGAGCTTCTTGAGCTCCTGCGTGGCCTTGTCCTGCACGTCCTTGGGCATGCCGGCTTCTTCGATCTTCTTTTTCAGCTCGTCGAACTCGCTCTTTTCGCCGCGGCCGAGTTCCTTCTGGATGGCCTTGATCTTCTCGTTGAGGTAGTACTCCTTCTGGGCGCGCTCCATCTGGCGCTTGACGCGCGACTGGATAGTGCGATCCATGTTGAGTTTCTCGATGGCGATCTCGAGGGTGTCGGCTACCTTGCTGAGGCGGAGTTCGGGGTCGAAGACTTCGAGGAGTTGCTGCTTCTCCTCGATGGAGAGCGGGAGGTTGGCGCCGATGAGGTCGGCGAGCTTGGCGGGCTCGTCGGTGCGGAGGGCGGCGGCGGCTTCCTGGTTGAGGCTTTGCTGGAGCTTGGAATACTGCTCGTAGAGCTGGTGCACGCGGGCGATGAGCTGGTCCGTGGCGGGGGTGTTGGAGAGCTCGTTGCGGGCGGTGCGGACGGTAGCGACGAAGAAGCCGTCGGTGTCGTTGACCTCGATGGCGCGGGCGCGTTCAGCGCCTTCGACGAGGACGCGGATGTTGCCGTCGGAGAGTCGAACGGATTGCACGATGTTGCCGATGGTGCCGACGGTGTAGATGTCTTCGGCGGTGGGTTCATCGACGGAGGCGTCGTGCTGGGTAGCCAGAAATATCTTGCGGTCGCCATTGAGGGCCTCTTCGAGGGCGCGGACGGAGGATTCACGCCCGACTACGAAGGGGGCCATCATCTGGGGAAAGATCACCATCTCGCGGATGGGCATCATCGGGAGTTTGCGTGTGGGTCCGTTGCTTGTGTCGCGATCTTCGCTTTTCATGTGTCTCCCGTTTAGACGATGGGTCTGTGCCGTTCGATGCAGTGCACGCGGTTGCGGTGATTGTACGCGTGTGACAGGGCCAAACTGCAAACGCGGCGTGCGCGGAATACGCTGCGGTTTCGCTGCGTATCAGCCCACACCGCGTTTGGCTGCGATGTCTGGATTTCTAGAGGTGAATAGGCTTTAGCCGGCCTTTTCGAGGAGGACGGGCACGGTGATGTCGCGGGTCTTGACCATCTCTTCGGTGATGATGAGTTCCTTGATTTTCTTGTTCCCGGGGATGCTGTACATGAGGTCGAGCATGAGTTCTTCGAGGATCATGCGGAGGCCGCGGGCGCCCACCTTGCGGAGGAGGGCTTCGCGGGCGATTTCCTTGATCGCATCGTCGGTCCAGGTGACCTTGACGCCCTCGTAGTCGAAGAGGCGCGCGTACTGCTTGAGCAGGGCGTTCCGGGGACGTGTGAGGATGTCGATGAGGGCGGGTTCGTCGAGTTCATCGAGGATGCCGAGGACTGGAAGACGACCGACAAACTCGGGGATGAGGCCGTACTTGAGGAGGTCCTGGGGTTCGGCCTGACGAAGGAGTTCGGTATCGCGCTGGGCGCGAATGGGGGTGACCCCCTTGGCGTCTGGATCAGCAATGGTTTTGAAGCCGAGGGCTTTCTTGCCGATGCGGCGGCCTACGATCTTTTCGAGGCCTACGAAAGCACCACCGCAGATGAACAGGATGTTGGTGGTGTCGACGATGGTGAATTCCTGGTGGGGGTGCTTGCGGCCGCCTTGTGGGGGGACGTTGGCTACGGTGCCTTCGAGGAGTTTGAGGAGGGCTTGCTGAACGCCTTCACCGGAGACGTCGCGGGTGATGGAAGGGTTCTCGTCCTTGCGGCCGATCTTGTCGATTTCGTCGATATAGATGATGCCGGCCTGCGCGCGGGAGACGTCATTGTCGGCGGCCTGGAGGAGTTTGAGGATGATGTTTTCAACGTCTTCGCCAACATAGCCGGCCTCGGTGAGGGTGGTGGCGTCGACGATGGCGAAGGGCACGTCGAGCATCTTGGCCAAGGTCTGCGCCATGAGGGTCTTGCCGGAGCCGGTGGGGCCGACAAGAAGGATGTTGGACTTGGCGAGTTCGACGTCATTGCCACGCATGCGATTCATCTGGATGCGCTTGTAATGGTTGTAGACGGCGACCGCGAGCTTCTTCTTGGTAGTGTCCTGGCCGATGATGTACTCGTCCAGGAAGGCCTTGACTTCCGCGGGCTTGGGAAGATGCTGGGGCGCGGCCCCGGGCTGGGCTTCGCCGCCCTTGTCGTCCTCGAGAATGGTGTTGCAGACTGCGACACACTCATCGCAGATGTAGGCCCGTGGATAGTCGGACGGCGAGGAGATCAGCTTCGCAACAGCGTCCTGCGATTTATGGCAGAAGGAGCAGCGTAGCGACTCTTCCATGCCCCGGGTAGTTTTCATGCTGGTACGGCTCCTTAGCGAAAACAGCGGAAAGGAAGAAGCGGTCAATCCGTTAAGACAGCCCTAGTCTACACCTCTGCGGAGGGGCGTGCTCCGGGCTGTAAGTTGCACATAGTAATGGCGGATTGGGTACGTTTTATGAGCAAAGACGCCGGTGAGCCCGGCGTCTTTACCACTTAAGTTGCAGATGCGCGGGTTGACGAATCGGTTCAGGTGCGTGGGCGGTCGATGATGTCATCGACGATGCCGTAGTCCTTGGCCTGGTGGGCGGTCATGATGAAGTCGCGTTCGACGTCTCGCTCGATGCGGTCGAGGTCTTGTCCGGTGTTGAGGCTCATGAGCTTGTTGGTGAGCTCGCGGATGCGAAGGATTTCGCGGGCGTGGATGTCGATGTCGGTGGCCTGTCCGCCGAGGCCGCCCATGGACGGCTGGTGAATCAGGATGCGGCTATTGGGGAGAGCGAAGCGCTTGCCCTTTTTGCCGGCCATGAGCAGAAAGGCGCCCATGGAGGCAGCCTGACCGATGCAGAGCGTCTGCACATCGTTCTTGATGTAGGCCATGGTGTCGTAGATGGCAAGGCCTGCGGAGATGGAGCCGCCGGGGGAGTTGATGTAGAGCTGGATATCCTTTTCGGGGTCTTCTCCCGAGAGGAAGAGGAGCTGCGCGATGATGAGATTGGCGATGTTGTCGTCGATTGGTGTGCCGAGGAAGATGATGTTGTCGCGGAGCAGACGGCTGTAGATGTCGTAGGAGCGTTCGCCCCGGCTCGTCTGCTCGAGCACCATCGGTATGAGTCCCATTGGGTTCTCTCTTTCTGTTGCGCTTCGTTGTGGAAGCGGCGCGTGGGTGCCAGTCTTGCATGCGGAAGCCGCTTGCTTCTGCTCTCGAGTCGCACGGCGGAAGCCATGCACTTCCGTTGCTGCTGCCGAAGGACACATTGAATGCCGTGTCCTTCGGGGTAGTGCTGCCTCCACTGGGGGAGGTAGCACTAGCGTAGCAGTGGGAGATGGAGACTGTCTCAGGCCGCTGTTGGCTAGCCTGAGACAGTTGTGTACGGTGATCTATGCGGCGAGTTTTTCGAAGAGAGCACCGCCGGTTTTCTCGCGACGCATCTGGTCACGGAGGCGCTGGATGGAACCGTCTTCGGTGAGACGCTTACGGAGAGTTTCAATGGGTTCGCGGGCCTGGAAGGACAGCATGAGGAGTTCGCGCTCGAGATCTTCGTCGGTGACCTGGATGTTTTCGCGCTCGGCGATGTGATCGAGGATGAGCGAGGCCTTGACTTCGTTGATCGCCTGGTCGCGCTGGGCTTCACGGAGGCGGGCGAAGTCGAGTTGACGCATAGCTTCGGTGGTCATGCCCTGCTGGGCAAGAGCCCGGAGGCCACGTTCGAGGCGGGCGTCGATCTGCTGCTGCACGAAGGTCTCGGGGACAGGGAACTGGTACTTTTCGATCAGGTCTTCGAGCATTTTGTCCCGGGCCTGCGTTTCGAGGGTGTCTTTCTTGCGGGTCTGCAAACGCTCGCGGAGTTTGTCCTCGAAGTCCTGCCAGGAGTCGTGGTTTCCGAGTTGTTTGGCGAAGTCCTCATCGCGCTCGGGATAGGTTTTGCGCTTGATGGCTTTGACGACGACATCGTAGCTGACAGTTTTGCCGGCGAGTCGCTGATCGCCGAACTCAGCGGGGTAGTCGACTTCGAAGGTGAGCTCCTGGCCGACGTTCGCGCCGCGAAGGGCGTCGTTGAAGGCCTGAAGGCTGTTCTTGCCGCCAACTTCGAAGAGGAAGTCGTCGCCTTTGATCTCGGGCTGCTCAGTGCTATTTTGTACGCCTTCTTCGGTGACAGTCTGGGCGAGGTCTTTTACCTGTCCCTTGTAGCTGATCTCGGCCCAGTCGCCGTCGGCGAGGGGACGATCTTCTTCGACGGGCTCGATGGTGGCGTGGTGATCGAGGACGGCGCTGAGTTCGGCGTCGTATTCCTCGTCGGTGAGGGCGGCGTCGGGGCGCTGGACCTGGATGGCATCGTAGCCCTCGATGTTGATCTCGGGGAGGACCTCGAAGCTGGCCTTGAAGCGAAGGGGCTGGCCTTCAAAGAGCTGGAGCTCGGAGATCTGGGGCTGGGAAACGGGGTTGAGGTTTCCTTGCTCGAGGGCGGCGCGGAAGCGTTCGGCGACGAGGGAGTCGAGAACTTCCTGGCGAACGTCTTTGGCGAACCGCGAGCGGATCATGGCCTCAGGCACCTTGCCGGCGCGGAAGCCGGGGATGCGGGCCATGCGAGCGTACTTGCGGACGACCTGGCGGAAAGCGCGGTCGACATCCTCGGCGGGCGCTTCCACTTCGACAGAGCGAAGAAGCTCCGGGTTGAGGGTCGGAGCTTGCCCATGGGTATGATCGTGGCCGCTGTGGTCGTGCTCGGCTGGGGCGGATGCTGTTGCGAGGGAGGATGTCTCCGGCGCGGCGGTTGCGGTCTCTTCCTGAGTTTCGATGGGGGTCAAGGTAGGTCTCTTCCGGGGTGAGCTTACGGGCGGCTCGAACTTGGTGGAAAGCCAGAGCGCGTGGGCGCATCTGCACCGCGTCTTTGCGAAGGCAAGGACACGGGTTTGCCACTCATTTCAGGATACGGGTGGGTGGGGGAGGGGTCAAACGCGCAATGTGCGCGCGCTACCGGAGTAGCAGGATGAGGACGCCAACGTACTTTATGTGGCGGGGTTGCTGTCGCCCGCGGTGAAGGTGAAGACTTCGACGCGGACCTTCCATTGCAGGCTGTCCCCGGGTTGGAGGGTGGTGATGCCCGAACCTTCGGAGGTCTCCCACTGAGGCCCGAGGGCGTCGTCGAAATTGGTGCTGGGGCCAATGGCTACCCAGGATTTGTCAGCGGGTGCCAGGACGCGGAGCGCCTTGATGTTGGCGGTAAGGGGAAGGATGCGGATGCCGTAGCCCCAGTTGGTGTCGCGGAACTCAGCGACAGGACCGTTGGCGAGGACGGGTGTGGTGAGTCGGACGTAGGTTTCATCGATGGCATTACGGCCGAGAGGCGTGCCACGTGGCCGCGCGAAATCCAGGGGAGTCCCGGTCACGGACACCATACGACCGGTAGGGATGCCGGTGCTGCGATTGGTTTCAAGCCGGGTGCTGGACGGGATCACGAGGGAGGTGTGTGCGCGGTCGTGGCTGGCGATATTGAAGAAGGGAAGCCACCCGACGCCGACCGGCATGGGGCTCTGGCCGGTGTTCTGGACGGTCACGGTCAGATCGAGGGTGTGGCTGGAGAGCTCGGCGAGGATGTGGACGGAGCCGGTGGAGGGCCAGTTGCCGGAGAAGGTGCCGGGGTGGAAGACGGCCTCAATGGACTGGCCATCAAGGATGACGTCGCTGTGAGTGGAATCGGCGCCGCGGTCGAGCAGGAGGCCGGGTGTGGAGAAGGAACTGCCAGGGCCTGAGGCCGGGAAGGTGAGGCGCTGGCCGAGCCAGAGTGTCTGCAGGACACCTGGGTTTGCTGTGGGTTTGCCGACCAGGCGGCCGGCCCACGGTGTAAGGAAAGCGCCGCCCATGGTGGCACTGAGTGCGCCGTTGGCATCGGGACCCTGGCCGTTGAGGATCTGGTCGGCCTGATCGATCGGAGGCGCGACCAGGAGAGGAACGCTGCCGTGGCCGGGTATGTCAGCTGTGAGTTGAAAGAGATTCATGCCGCGTCCGGGAAGGACGGTGGCGTTCAGAAACTCGGGTCCGCCGCCGACAGCATCGGGTGTACGGATCAGCCGAATCGGTTCCTGGTTCCCCGGCCCCGACGGGGCAATGGGCGTATCGGCTGGCTTAAGGTAGGCGGTGGTCAGGCGATGGAAGTTGCCGCGTCCGCGCTCCCAGGAGATGGCGAGCAGAATGGCACAGAGCAAGGCGATCAGTGTGGGGGTGAAAAAGCCTGAATTAATAAAGCGGACGCGCCCAGGTCGGATATCGGGACGGCGAGGGGCGACACTCATGCGCGGGTGGGATCTCCGGAAGCTTCTTCCGTGAATCACCTTACCATCTCCGCGCTTTGGTGCGCTCAAGCTTCGTGCAGCGGCTGACTTCGTGTCCTGGATTCAGTCAACCCCAGCCATCCAGTGGGAATCACAGTGGAGGAAACGGAGGACACACTATGAAGAAGTTATGGATCGGCCTGGCAGTCGGGGCTTTGGTGGGCGGCGTGGCGGCTCTGTTATTTGCTCCACAATCGGGAGCGTCAACGCGGCGGAAGGTGCGGCGTTCGGTAGAGGGTTTAGGTGACAACCTGACAGAGGCTGCGGAGTACCTGAAGGAGCAAGCCGACCGGCTGAGCAAAGAGGCGCAGAAGATCATCGACAGCAGCAAGAGCCAGCTTGCGGACGCCGTGGATGCAGCGCAGGATCTTGCGAAGACGGCCAGCAGTAAGGTGCAAAGCCGTGCGTCGCAATTGATGTAGGTGGCTGCTAAAGGAAAAGCCCCCGGTGACCGGGGGCTTTTCTGTTGTGCGGAACCAAGACGCCAAGGAGCTAAGGAGAAAAGGACTCTAGGCTGTGCTGAGAGCAAGGCCGACAGCGGGATCTTCCGTCGACCCATCCGGGGAGACGGGACGATAGAAGAGTTGGTTGGCATCCAGGTAGACCTCGAGGAAAGCCGGCCGCTCGGAGATTTGTCCGGCGATGAGGGCTTCGGAGAGGGGGTCCTCAATGTAACGCTGCAGTGCGCGACGAAGCGGACGGGCGCCGTAAGAGCGGTCGACGAGAGTTTTCTCGAGGATCCAGCGCTTGGCGTCGTCCTGGACGGAGATGGTGATCGCCTTGTGGACAAGGTTGTTGTTGAGCTGCTGGACGAGCAGTTCAAGGATTTGCATGAGTTCGCTGTCGGTGAGGGCAGAGAAGACGATGACTTCGTCGAGACGGTTGATGAATTCGGGGTTGAAGGTGCGCTTCACCTCGCTCATCACCATTTCCTGCATTTTCTCGAAGACAACCTCGTCCTTGGAGGACTGGAAGCCGAGGCTCTCCCTCTTCATGAGGTGCTTGGCGCCGATGTTCGAGGTCATCACGATGATGGTGTTCTTGAAGTCCACTGTGTTGCCGAGACCATCGGTAAGTTGACCGTCTTCGAAGACTTGCAGCAGCAAGTTAAAGACGTCCGGATGGGCCTTTTCAACTTCATCGAGCAGGACGACAGAGTACGGGCTGCGCTTGACGCGCTCGGTGAGTTGGCCGCCCTCCTCATAGCCGACATAGCCCGGAGGCGAGCCGATGAGCTTGGAGACGGAGTGCTTCTCCATGAACTCCGACATGTCGAAGCGGATGAGGGATTTTTCGGAGCCAAAGAGGAACTGGGCCAAGGTGCGGGCGACTTCGGTCTTGCCGACGCCGGTGGGTCCGAGAAAGAGGAACGAGCCGATCGGGCGGGCCGGGTTTTTGAGACCGGCACGGGAGCGGCGGATCGCACGGGCGAGGGCGGAGATTGCCTTGTCCTGCGCGATGACGCGCTTGTGCAGTTCCTCTTCGACGCGGAGAAGCTTTTGGGTTTCTTCTTCCTTGATGGAGGTGATCGGGACACCGGTCCAGCGGGAGACGACGTCTTCGATGTCCTCGCGGGTGACGATGCCGGAACTGGACTCGTCGAGGTGGTATTTATCGCGGAGAGAGCGAAGGTTTTCGCGCTCTTTGCGCTCCTCGTCAGAGTAGAAGCGAGCTTTTTCGAACTCGTGATTCGCAATGGCGTTTTCCATGCGGTGCACGATGAACTTGATTCGCTTCTGGACTTCGGTCAGTTCCTCGGGGAGGGTGGTCTGGCGCAGTTTGACGCGGGCACCGGCCTCGTCGATGAGGTCGATGGCTTTGTCCGGGAGGAAACGGTCGGGAATGTAGCGGTTGGAGTGCGACACGGAGAAGGTGATGGCGTCGTCGGTGTAGCTGACGGCGTGGAACTTCTCGTACTTCTCGCGGATGCCCATGATGATCTTGATCGC